>NCRB01000130.1 GCA_002894665.1 Salinivenus iranica | reverse complement strand
GCCTTCGGTCACGGCCGTCCCGCCCCTGTCATGCCCCCTCGCATCGGAATTACCACCAGCTACGACGACGGCACGCAGTCGTTGGACCGTCGGTACGTGGCCGCCGTAGAGGGGGCCGGGGGCACGCCCCTGCCGCTGCCCATGCTCGATGAGGACGCGACCTACGACGACCTCGCCTCCCTGCTGAGCGGGCTCGTCATTGTGGGCGGGCCGGCCGTGACCGAAGGCCTCGTCGGCCCCTTGGCAGACGAGTTGTCCCCGCCGTCGGACTGCCGCGCCGCCTCCGATCGGGCGTGGCTGGCCCGTGCCCGGCGCCGCAACCTGCCCGTTCTCGGGATCTGCTACGGCATGCAGCTCCTGAACGCCCAGGCGGGCGGCACCATCTACGGCGACGTGGAGCGCCAGCGCGACGAGGCGCGCGCCCACAGCCCGAAGCGCACCGGCACCGCCCACGACGTGAGGCTCTCGGCTTCGTCTCGGCTGTCCGACCTGCTGGGCCGCGAGTCCCTCTCGGTAAACACCCGGCACCTTCAGTCCGTCGCCTCCGTAGGCGATGCCTTTTCCGTAACCGCCCGGGCCCCCGACGGGGTGATCGAGGCCATTGAACACGACCACGAATGGATTCTGGGCGTCCAGTTCCACCCCGAGCGCATGGGCGATACAATGGCCCCCCTGTTTCGCGCGCTCGTGGAGCACGCCGCCTCCCCAACGGCGCCCCAGTCC
>NCRB01000129.1 GCA_002894665.1 Salinivenus iranica | reverse complement strand
TCGTGGAGCGTCCCCACCCGGCGGCCGAGCACATCGTAGACACGGGCCGTCACGTCCTGCTGCTCCTGCACGGCCAGTTCCACGGTGGCCCGCTCGCGCGCCGGGTTCGGGTAGGCGGACAGCCGGTACGCCTCCTCCATTTCGATTTGCGCCTCGACCGGCTCGGAGGTCCACGCCCGCGGCCCGGCCTGCTCGCCGTCCCCGAGGGTCTGGGCCGGCGCCTCGCCTGCCTCCGCCGAGGGCTCGTAGGCGAGGCGGAACTGGTGGGTCCCGATCTTCAGGTCCGTTGCCTCATAGCGGTAGGCGGCGGACGTGTCGGTGCGCGCCGAGTCGGCCGCCTCGACGGTGCCAAGGGTCGTCCAGGCGCCCGTCGAGTCCGCCCGGTGCTGGACGGTGAACGCGGAGGCCGGCAGCGAGCCGGTGGTGGCCCACGTCAGGGTGGCGGTCGCCTCGCCCGCCGGCTGTGCCGAGAGGGAGCGGACCGCGACGGACTGGGCGCCGGCCGTAGCCGTTTCCGGGCAGATCAGCACGTTGTCCCCGCAGGATGGGGGCACCGACACGATCGTGGACGCCGTGTCGGTTTCGGACCCTTTCGTGACGATGGCCCGCATGCCGCCGGTCTGGACTTGGTCGCTGTTGTTGTAGTACGTATGAGAGCAGCTTTCGCCTGTGCAGTATTTGCTCTGCCAGGAGAAAGAGCCGAGGGGGCGGTACTCCCAGACGTAGGAGGTGGAGCCCTGTCCGCCGCTCAC
>NCRB01000128.1 GCA_002894665.1 Salinivenus iranica | reverse complement strand
TCGGGGGACCCGGACGGTGCGTCCGATGGGGGCGGGGCCCCGGAGGACTCGCTCGGGGAGGCGTCCGGGGAGTCGGTGATTGGCAACGCCTCGGGGGGCGGCTCATCGCCTGGAAGGTGCCCGGCTGTGACGTGGCGGTGTTCGTAGAGCGAGGCCACCACGGCCCCAATCATGAGCACGATGCTCGAGAAATACACCCAGAAGACGAAGGCGACAATCAGGCCGAACGTGTTGCCGAGGGCGCTGAGGTCGCCCGCCTCGGTGCCGTAGCGGTCGAATTGCCCCACGTACGTGGCGTAGTAGGTGAACGCCTGCTTGGTGCCCTCCCAGAGGAAGGCGGCGATGGCGGCGCCGGCAAAGGCGCTTCGCTTGCGCGGGTGGGGCAGGGGGACAAGATAGTACAGCTGATAGAACATCGCCATGGTGATGAGGAGAGGCAGCACCAGGCTGGTAATGTGCAGGGCGTTCCGCCATATGCGCTGGAGCGGGGAGGTATTTCCCGGAATGGCGGTGACGAAACGGTTGAAGATCTCCGGGAGCCCTACGGAGAGCCCGACGGTGAGGACGAAGAGCAGCCCTACCTGCACGACCATGCGCGCATCGAAGAGATAGCCGCCGATGAGCGAGCGCTCTTTGTGCCAGTTTTGCTCGAAGGCATTGCTTACCGCGATCCGCAGCGTGATAAACAACGACAGGGCGGACAGGAACAGGCCGATGCCGCCCACGCCGACGATCGTGACGCTCGCGCTTTGCAGCTGTTGGAGAAAGCTGATCAGGTTTGCGCTCTGATCGGGCGGGAGCAGCTCCCGGATGAACCGGGCCACGGTGGCGAAGGCATCCTCCCCCTGCAACACGCGCCCCACGATGCCGGTGGCCAGAATCACGATGGGGACGATGGTGACAAGGACCTTGAAGGCGATGGCCTGGGCCCACAGGAAGACATTCTTCGACGACAGCTCGCGGTACAGCCCACGGGCGTAGTACCGGATGTCGTCTGCGACGGCCGTCATCGACGGGAGCGAAAAGTCACTTCCGGTGGACATGCGAGCTGCCGTGATCGACGGGAAGTACGAGGGACGCTCCTGGGCGGG
>NCRB01000127.1 GCA_002894665.1 Salinivenus iranica | reverse complement strand
CCCGTGCCCGTATGCTCCCCGTCGTGCCCCTCCGCCCCGTGGCCGTCCGCGTGCTGCTCGTCGGCCTGTTTCTTGCCGGCTACGTGACCGCCTGGCGCCCGGCCCGCGACTGGCTCTCGGGGCACGTGGTGGCGCCGCTCCTCCGGCAGGTCGACACGCCGCGGGCCCAACCGTACAGGATCGACGGCACCCCCGAGCGCATCGTGGAGATCCGGCGCCCCGGCCGGTCCGCCCCCGTCGCCACGTTCATGACGCCGGCCGGGGCCCTCTTTGTCGTCGGGGGGACCCTGCTGCTGCTCCTGGCCCCGTGGCACCTGTACTGGCTCTACCTGGGGCTCTACCAGCTCCTCCTCGGCGCGGGCATGCTGGCGACCCTGGCCGTCGGGGTGGGGTGGGCGGAGGGGGGCTTCGTTGTCTACGATTTTCTCCGGGGCACCGTCTATCCGGGCACGAGCCTGGCGGCCCCGCTCGTCGCCTACGGCCTGCAGGCCCGGCGCGACGATGCCTCCACTGATCCCGCCTCGCCCGACCGCTGAGCGCCGGCCCCCGTTGATCCCGGCGGCCCCTCGCCGTATCCTGTTGCCTCGCGTCCGACGTTCGTCGCAGCCGCTCCGCGCCATGCTCGACCGCCGCTCCTCTCCCGGCTTCGTTTCCCGGTCCGTTCGCCTCGGCTTCCTCGTTCCCCTCCTCCTGTTTGCTCTCGTCGGCCCGGCCGCGGCGCAGACGCCCCTCCAGCTGCTCGACCGTGTGGACGGGCTTGGAGAAATGCCCCGCGAGGGAACGCCCCTGCCCGAGTCGACGCGGGTCGTGCTGCTCCCGCACGCGTCCTCGCAGGCCCACACGCTCCCCAACGCCGACGTCTCGCGGGAGGAGCTGTCCCGGCGCATCGTCGACCGAATCGAGTCCGAGGGGGAGCGCCCGCCCCTCGGCCCCGACGGCACGACGCCCTGGACGGTCGCCCCCACCGCCCCGTCGGGCGCCGTCTACTACCTCCTCGCCCAAACCCCCGACGGCACCCTCTACGAGAGCTACGTGAACACCGGCCGCGGCTTCGTCCCCGGCTTCGACGCCGTGCAGTCGGGCCGCATGACGA
>NCRB01000126.1 GCA_002894665.1 Salinivenus iranica | reverse complement strand
CACCCGCCCCTTATGCCTGAGACTGCCCCTGCCTCCACAACCTCCTACTCCGCCCCCGACGACACCGGCCACTTTGGATCGTACGGCGGGGCGTTTGTGCCGGAAATCTTGAAGCCGGTGCTCGACGACGTGAAGGCCGCCTACCAGACCTACAAAGATGACCCGGACTTTCAGGAGGAATTCCGTCGCCTGTCGAAGGAGTACACCGGCCGTCCCACCCCACTCACGTACTGCGACCGCCTCACCGAGCACGCCGGCGGCGCACGCATCTACGCCAAGCGCGAGGACCTCTGCCACACGGGCGCCCACAAGATCAACAACACGATCGGCCAGATCATGCTGGCGACCCGAATGGGCAAGGATCGCATCATTGCCGAGACAGGGGCCGGACAGCACGGGGTGGCCACCGCCACGGTGTGTGCCAAGTTTGGGGTCGACTGCATCATCTACATGGGCGCCGAGGACATGGAGCGCCAGCGCCTGAACGTGGAGCGGATGGAGCTTCTGGGCGCGGAGGTGCGCCCCGTCACCACCGGCAGCCGCACGCTGAAGGAGGCGACGAGCGAGGCGATCCGCGACTGGGTCTCCAACCCCGAGGATACCTTCTACATCATCGGCTCGGTGGTGGGCCCCCACCCGTATCCCATGATGGTGCGCGACTTTCACCGCATCATCGGCACCGAAACCCGCGACCAGCTGCGGGAGGCCGAGGGGCAGGAGACCCCGGACGCGATTGCGGCCTGCGTGGGCGGCGGCTCCAACGCCATCGGCATCTTCCATCCCTTCCTCGACGACGACAACGTGCAGCTCCACGGCATGGAGGCCGCCGGGCAGGGGCTGAACGGCAACCACGCCGCCACGCTGGCGAAGGGCTCCCCCGGCGTGCTGCACGGCGCCATGAGCTATCTGCTGCAAGACACGGAGGGACAGATTGAGCTGGCCCACTCCCTCTCCGCCGGCCTCGACTACCCCGGCGTGGGCCCCGAGCACGCATACCTCCGCGACACGGGCCGCGTCACGTACCACCCCGTCACCGACGACGAAGCGCTGGAGGGCGTGAAGCTACTCTCGGAGAAAGAGGGCATCATCCCGGCTCTCGAAACGGCCCACGCGGTGGCCCTGCTCCCTAAGCTGGCCCGCTCGCTGGCCGAGGAGCGCGGCGAGGACGCCGTGCTCGTCTTCAACTGCTCCGGGCGCGGCGACAAAGACATGGAGACCATCGCCAAGCACGTCTGACTGTGACCGGGAGCCCGGGTGGGCGAGCGCATGTGCGCCGTCGCCCCATACTTCTCCTTCCCCCACACC
>NCRB01000125.1 GCA_002894665.1 Salinivenus iranica | reverse complement strand
GCTATTTCACCACGGTCAGCTGGCGCGAGACCGTCTTTCCGTCCGCCCGCATCCGCAGGAAGTACGTGCCGCTGGAGAGGCCGCCGGCGTCGAACGTCAGGTCCGTCGCCTCTCCCTGCTGCGGCGTGCCCTCGTAGAGGGTTCGCACCCGCTGGCCCAGCACGTTGTACACCGCAATCGTCGTCTCGGCCGGCTCACGTACCGCAAACTGCACCTGCGCCCGCCCCGACACCGGGTTCGGCGCCGGGGCGCTCAGGCTCAACGCCTCGTCCATCCGCACCTCCACCGTCTCCACCCGACTCAGGTGCGGCGTCCCGTCCAGGTCCACCTGCTCAAGACGGAAGCGGTGCGTCCCTGGGGCCAACTCCTCCTCCACCGCGTAGCGGTAGGACCTCGCCCGGTCCGTGGTCCCATTCGGGGCCTTGCTCTCCACAAAGCCGAGGTCCGTCCACGCCTCCTCCTCGGTCTTTCGCTGGACGTGGAAGCCGGCGTTGTTGGACTCCGAGGCGGTCTGCCAGGTGAGCTCTACCGACGACCCGCTCGACACCGCCTCGAAGCGCGCCATCTCGACCGGCAGCCCCGTGCTGGTCCGGACCGGGACAAGCTGGTATCCATCATCGCTTCCCGAGGTCGCGGATTGTCCCAGCACCCCCTCGTAGTTAAACGTGCCGTTGGGGATCGTCGCCCCGATCACGTCCGTCTCGTTCTCGCTCTGCACGCGGTAGGTAAAGGGCGTGCCCGCTCCGTCCTCCACCGTGTAGTCGGTGTCGCTGGTCAGCGTCCCCCCCGTGGCACTCGGATCCTGAAACGACACGCCCTCGATCCGGATGAGCTCGCTTTCGTAGTCCTCTCCATCCGGCGACTGAAGATCCGAAAACGACACTATCTGCGGGCTCGGAAGGCTTCCCTGCCCCTGCACCACGTAGTCGTCGAGGGCGTCGTTGTTGATCCGCAGCAGGCCGTCCTCCTCCGAAAGGGTGCCGCTCACCTGCAGCGTCGTGCCCTGTGTGATCGTTCCATCCTCAATGTCCTGCTGGAAATCGCTGCTTAGATCTCCCGAGGTCTGCCGGACCATCAGGCCCGTTGCGCCGGTCGGTCCGCTCTCGTCCTGGAGGCGCACGTACGCCCCGTAGGCCCGCGTCACCGTTCCCCGGGCCGTCACTTCGGTCCCGGGCCCTTCCTGACGGGCCTGCTGAACCGGCACGACCTCCGCCGGCTCAAACGTCTCCACCGAACCGTCGGGCAGCGCCGCAATCAGCCGGAACGCCGGCCCGCCCTGGTTGGCCGACGGGTCCAGAAACCCGCTCGCCAGCACCGTCGCCGCCCCGCCGCCGAGCCCCGACAGCTCCGCGTCGAAGGTCTCTACGATGGTTTTGGTATCGGCCGGCCGCACGACCAACCGCTTCTGCTCGGCGGCAACCGGCGTGTAGTCGGCCGCCACGTCGCTGTAGGTCAGGGCCTCGAAGGCCGTGGTGCCAACCTCGCCGATGTCGACCGTCGGGGCGTCGGTCGCGCCGTGTACGGGCCGGAGCCC
>NCRB01000124.1 GCA_002894665.1 Salinivenus iranica | reverse complement strand
CCCCTCTTCCGTCTCGGGTACGCGGGCGGGCCGTGCTCGACTCGCTCCCTGCCCGCACCCCCCTCGTGGGGCTGGAGCACATGCTGGCGCAGCAGCCGGGCAGCTTCCTGTACGACCTGGGCGCCGTGGGGTGGCCGCACGGGTGGAGCCCGAACGGCCTCGGGCCGCACCGCACACGCCTCTGGATCGACGGCCGGTCCTACAACGACCCCCTCCTCGGCCGCCCCCGGTTCGACCTCCTGCCCACGGCGTTCCTGAACCCACCCCGCCTGGACGTCGACCCCGGCGGGCGGCCCGTCGGCGTGCACACCTCGTGGCGCGACTACGACCGCCTCCGCCCGATCACCGAACTGCGCTTCCGGCGCGACAGCAACGGCCTGCAGGCCATCGAGGTGGGCCACTCGCAGAAGCGGCGCCTGTCGATCGGGGACGCCCCCGGCCTATTCCAGCTCTCGTTCGGGTTTGGCGGGCGGGCCGCGGAGGGGGCCTACGCGGGGAGCGACCTGCGCAGCGAGCGCCGCCTGTGGGGGCGCCTCCGCTACCAGCGCAATGACTGGGGCCTCTCGGTGAGCGACCTCTCCTCCCGCCACCGGATCGGCGCTCAGGGGGGCGTGGAGCCGCCCGGGCAGGCGTTCGAGTCGATCTACATTCTCCCCCCGGCGGCCGACAACGTCCGCAACGGCGGAGCCCGCCGGCGCACCTTCCGCAACGACCTGACGGCCCGCGCCTGGGGCCCATTCGTGCCCGGCACCGAATCGCCCCTGGTGCTGTCCGGCACGTGGACCGTCAATACGTTCGACTTTGAGACGGGCGGCGGCCCCTCCACATTCGACACGAGTGCCGACACGACCTGGACCGTACAAACCACCGGGGGGCGCCTGTCGGCCCAGCAGTCCCTCACGCTGGGCCCGCACAGCCTCACGATGAACGCTCAGGGGCAATGGTGGCGGGTCGCCCGCACCAACGTGCCCCAGCTCTCGGGCACGCGCTGGGCCGCCCACGCCACGGTGCGCGACTCGGTGCGGATCGGACGCACCCACGCCGTTCTCGACGCCGGGTGGCGCGCCACGGATACCCAGCAGTCCCCCTCGCTTGCGGCCCGCGTCGAGCGGCCGGTTGGCCAAGACGCCGAGCTGTTCGCCTCCGTCCAACTGTCCGAGCACCGACCGGCCTGGATTGCGGAGGCGGGGTTTGCCGGGCGGGTGCTCCCGGGCCCCGTGCCCGCCAACGCCAATCGGATTCTGACGGGCACCCTGGGCGGACGCACGCGGCTGGGCCCCGTCGACCTGGAGCTGGAGGCGTTTGCCCATCAGATCCAGAACGGAGTGGACCTCTATGCCCCCGCCGACGCCACCACGCTCCCCGACACCGTGGCGGCGCGTCCCGTGCCGTCTCCCCTCCGCCGCCTCGGCGCCACGCTGTCGATGGGCTGGCGCCGGGCGGCCGACCGCGGGCTCTACGCCACCGGCCACGTCACGGCCCAGCACACCCTGAACACCGCCGAATCGGCCCGCCGCGAGCGGCTGGCCCGCACCCTGCCGGCGGTGCATGGGCGGGGGCGGCTGGGCGCCCGATTTGTGTTCTTCGAGGACCTCATCACCGACCTGTACGTGCAGGCGCGAGGGTGGACCGACATGAACAGTCGCTGGTTTCACCCGCCCACCGGCCGCATGGTCGTCCCCCCGCTTACCCGTCC
>NCRB01000123.1 GCA_002894665.1 Salinivenus iranica | reverse complement strand
TGACGTTCGACGCCGGCGGCCTCTCCAGCGGCACGTACTTCCTGCGGATGCGGGCGGACGGAAAGACGGTCTCGCGCCAGCTGACCGTGGTGAAATAGCCGCCCTGAACCAATCCTCATCCGGGCCCGCTCCCGTCAATCTTGGGGCGGGCCCTTAGAGGGGACGGAGTACGAGGAAGACGATGCGCCCCACTGCTGTTGCTTCTCTTTCTGCAGAGCGCACATAAGTTACGTCCCGTGGTTGGCACAGCCCGTCTTTACGCGCTGGTACTGAGCGCAGTCCTGTTCGGTGTACTGGTCTCGCCTCCCCACGTCTCCGCTCAGTTTGATGCCATCGGGGCGGGCCTCAATGGAGTGGTGGCTGGCGATGCCGCTTGGGCGGACGTGGACGGGGATGGGGACCTTGATCTCCTCCTCGTGGGCAATGGGGCGGGCACTCAGGACAACGCGCAACCCACCGCTACCCTCTACGAAAACCAAGGGAACGGAGACTTCGTCCCGATGAACGCGGGGCTCGACGGGGTTTCTGTCGGGGCCGCGGCCTTCGCGGATTTCGATGCGGACGGGGACCCGGACCTGGTCATTACCGGAAATACCGGCGGGTTTTCTGGGCAGAATCTCCCGGAGAACTCTGCCCACATTTACGAAAACGACGGAAGCGGCAACTTCTCGAAACTGAACGCGGGCATTGAAGGCGTTACCGCGGGCTCCGTCGACTGGGGCGACGTGGACGGGGACGGCATGATCGACCTCGTCGTCACGGGCAATGTTGGGGGCTTTGGCGAGCTAAATCCATTCTGTCCTCCGGTGTGTAATCCGCCGGAGCTGTCCATCCGAGTGTACAAAAACGAGGGAGGGGGGACGTTTTCGGAGTTCGACGCTGGGATTGCGGAAGGCGTCGAGGGGGGAAGCTCGCGTCTTGGGGACATTGACGACGACGGAGATCTCGACCTTGTCGTTACGGGTGGACAGGGGAGTCTAGACAATCCGCAGCCCTTCTCGGCGATCTACGAAAATGACGGCAGTGGGGAGTTCACCCGCACGAATCAGGGAATTACGAATGTGGCGGCCGGGTCCTCAAGATGGGGAGACGTAGATGGGGATGGCGATCTCGATCTGGTCGTAACAGGAACCAACGCTGAGGAGGCGCCGACCACGGAGGTGTATCACAACGATGGGAATGGAAACTTCAGCCTTCAGACGTCCGGCCTAATGGATGTTGCGGTCGGGACCGCAGTTCCGGCGGACATCGATGCTGACGGAACCCAGGACCTCATTCTCGCCGGTCAGGACGAAAATGAGAGCCCGGTGTCTATTTTATACGAGAACGACGGCGACGGACAGTTCACTCCAGCCGAGGAAAATCTCACGGACGTAGAGGCCAGTGCAGCGGCGTGGGGCGACATCGACGGCGATGCCGACCCGGACCTCGTTCTTACAGGGCGAAACGTCGACTCAGTGGCAACGGCGACGATATACGAGAACGAGAGGCCCGGCCACGCGCAAGTCCAGTTCGTTCACAACGCGCCGGATCCGTCGGCGGAAACAATCGACCTCTTCGTCGACGGTGTTCGCCGGCAAGACGATTTCGGGTTCCGGCAGGCAACGCCCTTTGTTGACGTACCCGCCGGGGCTGAAATCACTGTTGGCGCGGCCCCGAAAGAAGCGGAGGGAACCGGAGACATTTTCGCTGAACGGACGGTGACCCTCGCGCCGGACTCCATGTACACCGTTGCGACATCCGGCGTCCGCACGCCGGGTGATTTTGCGGAAAACCCGGAGGGGGAAGACATCGGCTTCGAGTTTCTTGTGGCGTCGGGGGCAGAGTCGAGTGCCCCGAGCGGAGACGTTGGGCTCCGGCCCGTACACGGCGCGACCGACGCCCCGACGGTCGACATCGGCGAGGTTGGCACCACGGCCTTCGAGGCCCTGACCTACAGCGACGTGGCG
>NCRB01000122.1 GCA_002894665.1 Salinivenus iranica | reverse complement strand
GACTATTCGGTCGCACTCCACGAGCACTTCTTCGCTTACGCTCAGGGCGCTTCGCTCCCAGCACAGTCGAGAAGCCTCCCCGAAGGCGGCGGCTTCGCCCGGCAGATGTCTCGACCGTGCTCGACATGACGTGCTGGATGTTCGGGATTTTGAGTTCGATTCGGCCCCCAGAGAATTAACTTGACGAAGTACTTAGTGTTGTGTCAAGCCTCACGGTTGTGTTTGTCATCCCGGCCAAGCCCCGAGGGCGTTCGGGGCGCCGAGCCGGGATGACAGGGGGCGATTTTTCTGTGCAAGAATCACGGTTGACACGGCAGTAGGCTACACGTCGCCCAGGGCCCGGCTCGGCACCCAGCCCGTCGTGCCGTCGCCTCCTCGCACGGCGGCCCATCCGTCCCGGTGCCCTCGCACCTCCAGCAACGTGCCCTCCGGCAGCGTCGTGTCCGGCGGCGCCGACGCGTTCGGCGTGTCGTGGAGCGCCGCCCCGTCGGCAATCACAACGGCCCGATGCGAGGCGTCCTGCAGGGCGGAGGCCCCGAAGGCGACGGCCAGCCCGAGGCTGCCCGCCAGCACCGGCCCCCACACCGCCGGCCGCCGCCACGGCGACGCACGACCGGGGCCCGTTCGTGCCACCGCGAGTCCCAGGCCCGCGCACACAAGCAGGAGCCCCGCCACGAACAAAAGCCGCACCGGCCACCCCTCCACGAGGCCCCGCAGGCCCCGAGGCGGAAGCGTGCCGGGATACACGCCCGCCCGGCGCCGCGCCTGCTCCAGACTGTGGTCGAGCCGCGCGTCGTTCCCAAGGAGGGGCCGCGCCTTTTCGTAGTGGCGGATGGCCTGCCCCAGCTGGTCGCGACGGACGTACGCGTTCGCGAGGTTGTAGTAGAGGGCCCCACTGGCGTGCCCGTCGCTTAAAAGCCGTTCGTACCGCGCAATCGCCTGTACGTAGCGCCTCTGCTGATAGGCCGCGTTGGCCGCCTCGAACCGGGCGGCCACGCTGTCGGGCTGCGCCTGGGCGGCGGCCCCCGGCCCGAGGCCCACGCCCCACGCGGCGACGCCCACAGCGAGCACGAGGAGGAGCCGGCGGCCCCCGGTCGCAATTCGGGGGACGAATTTAAGCGGAGGGAAGTGCACTGTCGAGGCGGCGCAGGAGCGCCCGGGTGTGATTGAGTACGTTCGTCGAGGCATCGGCGGGCGCCTCGGGGGTGAACTGCGCCCGATCACAGGCGTCCAGCAGCTCCCGGAGGGCCTCCCGATCGGCCGTCGGCACGGCGTGACGCGCCAGGTGGTCGTCGAGGCGGGACCGGGCGCAATCGGGCGCCACCCCAAGGCGAATTGCCAGAAACGTGCGCACGGCCCGCTCCAGGGCCTGATACCGGGCCCGTGCGTCCGCCCCGTGCCGTTCCGCCTCCCGGAGGTGGGCGTGCACGTCGGCCAGCGGGTCGGCCGCCGCCTCGTCCTCGGACGGCGTGGACGCGACGCTCGACGCCCACCACCGCCGATACGCAATGCCCCCAAGCGCGAGCACCACGGGCCCCAGCACGGCCCCGTACGCCGCCCACCGCCGGTAGAGCGGGGGCGAGTCGGGGCGCGTCCACCGCACGTTGGTGGTGATAAGCCCGGCAATGTCGCCCACGGGGAGCCCCTCGCCCGTCCGGCTCGTCGCCACCGGCGCCGCCGCCCCCGAGGCGCGCAGCACAATCGAATCGGTCTGGGCCGTCTCGTAGCGGCGGGGGCCGGGATTGAAGTAGGCAAAGCGAATCGGCGGCACGACGTGACGGCCGCTCGCCCGGGGAACGAGGGTGTACGTGAACGTCTTGCTCCCCCGCACCGCCTCGCCGTTGCGGTCGAGGTCGTTTTCGATCTCGGGCCCGTAGACCGCCACGTCGGACGGGGCGTCGACGCTCGGCGCCGACACCATGGGCAGGTTGCCCGTCCCCTGCACGCGTACCGCCACCTCGCGGCCCCGCCCCACCGCCACACTG
>NCRB01000121.1 GCA_002894665.1 Salinivenus iranica | reverse complement strand
CCTTCGGTCCGTTCAGGGCATCGGGGCGGTCGCAGTCACGAGCCGGCGTCCGGGTCCCCCGACGACGCCCCGCCCCCGGACGCCGGCTCGTGACTGCGACCGCCCCGATGCCCTGAACGGACCGAAGGCCCACCCGTACTCATTTTTTGTTTCCCCTTCGTTTCCTCACGGCCTCGATGTCGGCCTTGCTCGCATTCGTGCGCTCCTCCGCCCGGACCGCCCTTCTGACCCTCCTGCTCCTCCTCGGGACGGGGACCGGCCTGCTTCCCTCCGTCCAGGCCCAGGCCCCCCTCTACCTCGCGAATAGCGAGACGACCGTGAGCGAGATCTCGTTCCGGTTCGTCGACACCCAAACGTTCGAGGTGGACCGGCTGCGGCAGCAGATCGCGACCGACGCCCCCGGGTTTTTTGACCGGGCGCGCAACGCGGTCGCCTTTCTGCCCGGCGTCCGCGCTCGCACCTTTCCGTTCGATCCGGTCACCCTCCAGAAGGACGTGGTGCGGCTCCGGCGGTTTTACAACCAGAACGGCTTTCCCGCCCCGAGCGTCGACTACCCTGCCACCCAGCTCGACACGGCGCGCAATCAGATCCACGTGATCTTTACCATCCGCGAAGGCGCGCCCGTCACCATCCGCACCCAGGAGTTTTTAACGGCGGACACGGACGCCCCCCTCGAGACGCAGCTGTCCCCGGCCCTGCGCCGCGAGTGGGCCTCATTCCGACAGGCGACGGAGGTCGAGACCGACGCCCGATACACCGAGTTCAAACGATCAGAGACAGAGGGCGAGGTGCGCACGTGGCTCCGCAACCAGGGCTACACCTTTGCCGAGGTCACGTCCGAGGCGGCCATCGACTCGGCGGCCAACACGGCGACGCTGCGATACCGCATCGACCCGGGGCCGGTGGGGCGCATCTCGGAGATTGTGGTGGAGGGAAACGAGGCCGTGAGCGCCTCAATCGTGCGGCGCGAGCTCCCTTTCCAGGTCGGCGATCACTTCTCGGCGGCAAAAATCACGGAGGGGCAGCGGCGCCTCTTCGACCTCAACCTCTTCCGCGTCGCCCTGGCCGACGTGCCTAACCAGCCGCGGGACAGCACCGTGACCGTACGGTACCGGGTCCGCGAAGCCAACTTGCGGGCATACTCGGGACAAATCGGCTACGGAACGCAGCCGGGCATCACCCTGCAGGGGAACTGGCGCCATCGCAACTTCCGCGGAAACGGCCGCAACCTCATCGTCGGCCTCGTCGCCGACACGGGATACCCGCAAAACCCGCCCGACTTCCTCCCCAACTTCCTCGCCCAGTCGGCCTCCCGCGACCCCGACCGTCGATTCCGGGCGTCGGTGACCCTGCGCCAGCCGTACCTGTTTTCGGGTGACTTGTCGGGCACTGTGGAGCCGTTCGTGCAGGAACGCATCAACCCGAGCATCGGCGCCAACACGAACCGGTTCCTCGGCCTCAACGAACGGCAGATTGGCCTCAACACCACCCTCATCTACGACCTCCTGCCCTTCCGGTCCATCTCCCTTCGCCACTCGTTTGCACGGATCGAGCAGTTTCGGGAGGACGGCACGACCACCGACTCTCTTGGGACCGGGGACGACGACTTGTTTGACAAGAGCGTCTTTTCGCTCAGCGGCACGTTCGGGAAGACCGACGACTTCATCAATCCCACGCGGGGCTACATCCTCCGCCCCTCGATCGAGGCGGGCGGCCTCCCGTTCGAGTCCGGCGTCGACTTTCTCCGCACCAGTGCCGAGGTGAGCGGCTACCTGCCCCTGTCCGATCAGGTGGAGCTCGCTGGGCGCGTGTTCGGGGGCCTGCTGTGGCCGATCGGCAGCAGCCGGGACAACCTGACGATTCCGCCCACGGCCCCGCCCTCCCGCCTGCGCCGCAGCCGCATTTTTCAGGACCGCTTTTCGGAGTACCTTTTCTACGCCGGGGGCGGGAGCGACGTGCGCGGGTGGACCTCCCAACTGGGCGGCGGCAAGGTCCTCCAGCGATCGAACCTGGCCCGCGAGGACTTCGTGTACCGCCCCGTCGGGGCCCGCTCCAAGCTGGGCGTCAACCTCGAGGCGCGCCTCCCCTTTCCGGGGCTCGGGTCGAGCTGGCGCTCGGCGGTGTTCGTTGACGCCGCCTACCTGCATGCCGCCCCCCTGAACCTGGTGCCGCCCCCCAGCGTATCGAC
>NCRB01000013.1 GCA_002894665.1 Salinivenus iranica | reverse complement strand
GTGTGGTTGGATTGGTCGTGGTTTACAGGAAACTAAGCGTCCTGCGTCCCAACCTCAGTCTTAGTCGGGTCACCAGTCCAACTTTTCGGGCGCACCTCGCTTTCCGGCGCTTCGCCGGGAAGGAGCGGTCAGGACCGCAGCGGTGGGGACTGCCCTGGAAGACGCTTTGCCCCGGCTGGCAGAGGTGCTCGGCGGGGCAGATGAAGCTGACAGGCCAAAGCAGACCGGTAGGCCGGAAGGGCCAGGCGAGATTTCCCTGCAGGATGAGACCCGACAGGATGAGACCCGGCAAGGTAAGGTCCTTGAACTGGAGGGCAGCGATGGAGAGACTCGATACTTCCAGGCGGCGGAGAGTAGGTTTCGGCGGGGCTCGGGGCGGACCGTGATCCTGACCGACGTGACCGAGCGGGAACTGCGGCGCCGAACCCGGGAGTCCCGCCTGGAGGTGCTTTTCGAGCGCTCCCCCGACATGATCGGCGTCCACGACGCGGAGGGGAATCTCCTGGAGGCCAACGCCCGCTTTTTCGAGAAGACCGGCTATGGGGAGGCCGATCTCTCAGGCTTGAATGTCTGGGACCTCGACCGGTCGATCGGCCAGGAGGAGGCGAGGGAGCTCTGGGCGGGAATGCAGGTTGGGGACCGCCGCAGGCTGGAGGGGACCTACCGCCGGAAGGACGGCTCGACGTTTCCGGTCGAGATGCATATCCGGCGCCTGCAGATGGAAGGGGAGGACCGGTTTGTCGCCATCGCCCGGGACACAACCGAGCGGAAGCGGGCCGAGCGGCAGCGGCAGCGGGAGCGGGACCGGCTGGAGACCCTGTTTGAGAGCCTGCCGACGCCGGTGGTGCGCTGCTGGGCCAATGGGGGGGAGACGACGATCACAGACGCCAACCCGGCGTTTGAGAAGACCTTCGGCACCGGTCGCGAGGAGGCGGAGGGAAAGGACCTCAATGCCCTGGTCGTGCCGGAAAAGCGGCTGGAGGGAGCCGTGGAGATTGACTGGCAGGCACTAAGGGAGGGAAGAGAGGAGCGGGAGGTCCGCCAACTCGGAGCAGACGGGCTCCGTGACTTCCGGGTTCAAGTGGCCGGGCGCAGGCCGGAGGAGGGCCCGCCGGAGATCTACGCCATCTACACCGACATCACCGACCGGAAAGAGCGGGAGCGGCGTCTCCGGCAGGCCGAGACGCTGTTTCAGAACGCCCAAGACGCCCTCTTCCTCATTGACGTCGAATCCAGCGGTGCCGAAAGCGAGGAGGGGAGGTGGGAATTCTCCATCCGTCGGGTGAACCCTGCGTACGAAGCGGCGACGGGCTTTTCTGGGGATGACCTCTACGGGCGGCCCCTCCGAGACATCTTCGGCGAGGAGAGCGGGCGGGCAGTTGAAGAGCGGTGCCGGGAGTGCGCCCGGCGGCGAGAGCCGATCGAGTACGAGGAGGAGCTTGCGGTCGGCGGAGGGGTGGCCCGCTGGCACACCCGGATCGCGCCGGTGATGGCGGAGGGGGAGGTGGAGCAGATCGTGGGCACGACCCGGGATGTGACCGAAGAGCGGCGGCGTGAGCGTGAACTTCGCAGGCAGCGGAATCTCTTGGAGCAGACCCAGCGGCTGGCGGGGGCGTGGGAGGCGGACCTTCGGACTGGAGAGGTCTCCTGGTCGGAAGAAGGACTCCGGATCCACGAGCTCGATCCTGGCGCTGAGTTGAGCTTGGAGGAGGCGTTTGAATTTCCTCATCCCGAGGCGCGTCCGGAGGTTCGAGAAGCGTTCGAGCGGTGCGCCGAAGAGGGAGAGCCTTACGACCTGGAGCTACCGATCACAACCGCGGAGGGCAACCAGCGGTGGGTCCGGACGGTGGGTGGTCCGGCCAAAATGGAGGACGGAGAAGTCAGTAAAGTGGCGGGGGCGTTCCAGGACATCACCGAGCAGGTTGAGGCAGAGCGCCGGTTGGAGCGGAGGGCCGAGCTCGACCGGATGATTGTCGAGATCTCCAGCCGGTTCATCGACGCCCCGACCGGCCACCTGGACGCAGAAATCCGAGAAGCGCTCGGCAGGGTCGGCTCCTTTGTCGGGGCGGATCGGAGCTATGTGTTTCTGTACGACGGGGACCCGGAGACCGGCCCGATGGAGGAGGTCACGAAGAGCAATACCCACGAGTGGTGCGCCGAGGGCACCGAGCCTCAGAAGGAGAATCTTCAATCCATTCCCTGCTCGGCGCTTCCCTGGTGGACAGGGCAGATGTGCCGGAAGGAGCCCCTTTCCATTCCGTCGGTGGCGGATTTGCCGGAGCCCGCGAGCGCGACGCAGGAGATCCTGGAAGCGCAGAATATCAAGTCACTGGTTGTTTTGCCGATGACCCAGGGAGGAGATCTGACCGGATTTGTCGGGTTCGACGCCACTGAGGGCACGGCCGCGTGGGAAGAGGAAACGATTACGATCCTCCAGGCCCTCAGCGACAATATCGCCGGTGCCCTCCGCCGAAGAGGCGTCGAGGAGCGCCTCCGAGAGACGCGCGATTTTTACCGGCAAGTCCTCGACCAGCTTCCCACCGAACTGGCGATTTTCGACCCGGAGGGCCGCTTCGAATATGTCAACCCGGAAGGGATAGGCGACCCCGAGAAGCGTGAATGGACCTACGGCCGCACCCACGAGGAGTACTCCCGGCGCTGGGATTTAGACTCAGATCTGGCTCGCCACCGCGACGAGGCGATCCGGGAGGCCGCCCGGGAGGAAAAAACGACGCGGATCGAAGAGATGATCAGCACCGAGGAAGGCCCGCTCCACTACGTTCGCATTCACAAGCCGGTGACCGACGGGGAGGGGGAGGTCACGAGCGTCGTGGGATGTGGTCTGGACGTTACCAAGCAAGTCCGCTCGAAGAAGAAGCTCAAGAAGTCGAAGGAGAAGGCCGAGCGGGCCCGCCGGGAGGCGGAAGAAGCCCGGCGGGAAGCCGAGCAGGCACGAGAGGAGGCCGAGGAGGCCCGCCGGGAGGCCGAGGAAGCCAGCCGCGCCAAATCCTCGCTGCTCGCGAACATGAGCCACGAGATCCGCACGCCCCTGACGTCGGTCATCGGCTTCGCGGAGGCGATTGGGGAGGACAAGTCGAGGGCCGACCGCTTCGCGCCGCTGATTGAGAAAAGCGGGAGGCGCCTCCTGAAGACCCTCGACGGGGTGCTGAACCTCTCGAAGCTGGAGGCCGGGCAGATGGAACTGAGCGAGGAGCCGGTGGATCTGGCCGCTCAGGCCCACCGGGCCGCCGAAGAGCTCGGCCCCGACGCGCAGGAGAAGGGCATCGACCTGCGGCTGGAGACCCAGTCGGCACGTGGGACCGCCGACGAGGGGGGCATTCAGATCGTAGTGCGCAACCTCCTGTCCAACGCAATCAAGTACACCGGGGAGGGGGGACGCATTTGGCTCCGGATCTACCGGGAGGAGGATGCTGCCCGAAGCGAGAACGCGGTCGTCCTGGAGGTGGAAGATACCGGGATCGGGATGGAGCCGGAGGTAGCGGAGGATCTGTTCGAGCCGTTCCGGCAGGCGTCGGAGGGGTGGGGCCGGGAGTGCGAGGGCACCGGCGTCGGGCTGGCGGTGACGAAGAAAGCGGTCGAGCAGATGGGCGGGACGATCGAGGTGGAGACCGAGAAGGGGGAAGGGAGCCGGTTCAGCGTATACCTCCCAGGCAGAGAAGCCATTGAGACTGAAGACGCTGGGGAGGCCTGAGCAGGAACTCTCCCCAGTGCCAATTGCCTTGGGACTCGGACACCTTCAGAAAGAGGCTCCCTCGCCTCCATAGGACAGATTTCCATCCGACTAACCTACATCCGACCAACCGTCTGGACTCTTCCAGGCCTGGATCCTCTGGGCGAGAGTTCTTCAGGCGAGGTTCCACCGGAGGGTCCTCCGGGACACGACTCCTCAGGCTGAGCCTCTCAGGAACGCGGAGGCTGAGACTCCTGCCGCAGATTGGGTCATAGTCGCCGCTTCAGATGCGTAGGACGAATGAGGCACCATTAGCCGAGCAGATCATGAGCCGAGCAGATCATGGGGACGACCAGCATCACCCACGAGTTTGGGTAGGCGGCGGAAGAGGCGGGGTGAAGAAGGCAATGCGTCGCTGTGGCTCCTGGTTGCCCCGAGACTCCGAGTGGGGCGAAACGGCGCAGCACTGATCTTTCCCCGCAGGGCGAGGTCGCCTTCGGGACGCCAAAGGTTGCAACGTGAACACGTTGAGCGTTACGGTGGCGGCTGGCGTACGGCCGACGATCAAAACTCATACGAAACCGAAACGGTTGTGCTGACGCGTCGCTGGGTCCGTGCAGAGAACTCCTCAAGATCATACCCAAGGGAGGCCCCGATCCGGGTTCGTTGGTTCAGCGCCCACTGTGCATGGGCCGATATGCTCCACGACCGAGTCCGCTGGAAGTCTTCCTCGAAGGCCTCTGTGCCCGCAGGCGATGACCCGATGCTTCCGCTCGCCCCAACGTATGTTTGTGCATCGCCCAAGTACCGTCGGACCATGCCGTTCACGGACACCGAGGTGCCGATCCCAGACGGTGTTACGTACGTCCCGCCCCGAAACATGTAGCTGCCGTCGTACTTGGTCAGAGAGGCTGTGTAGATGAGCGTGCCCCCGCCTCCGAAGTTGAGGTGGCGAGCGCCCACCTCGGCGGTCGTGCTCCACGGGAGGCTCTTGTACAGAGACCCGCCCAGGCGGTACCGCGGAAAGATCGACGAACGGGAGTACCCGGCATTCACGTACGCGTACAGCCCCTTTGCAAGTGACGGATACGCGTCGACCCCCACCTTCACGCCGCCCGTCGAAAACCGATTTGCGTACTGCAGTCGACCGATGACGCTTCCAATGGGGGTGGATCGGCTGAGGGTCACCGTTCCGAAGCGCCACGGGGCCCGTCCCCCCCGAAATGCATCGTGCCGGTAGGACAGCGACGCAGTGTAGCGCATCTGCGCCCTCTTCAGTCGCCGCAGCTCTGCCTTCGCGGACTCGTTGGACGGATCAGCGGACAGGATCGCGTCGAGCTGTACGCGGGCCGCCTCCGGCCGCCTCAATGCTCGGAGAAGCGTTGCTCGCTTCTCGGTAAAGTGGGAGTCCTCTGGATAGTATTTACGGCCCTGGTCGGCGTATTCCAACGCACTCTGATACCGCCCCGACCACGACTCCACGTCGATCATCGCCTTGAGTCCCTCGTAATGATCGGGCGCCTCGTTTAGAACGTACGCCAGTTCGGCCCGAGCACTGTCTCGCCGTCCTTCCCAGGCCAGGGTGCGCGCCACGAAGACCCGAATGCCGTGGTAATTCGGGCTTCGTTCGAGCGCCCTGTAGCCCAGTGCCCGTGCCCGCTCGTAGTCGTCCTTTTCAAACGCCACCGTCCGGGCCTTGGCAAAAAGCGAGTCGGTCGACTGTGCCTCTACGACTGAGATGGGGCATAGCATTCCCCCGAGCATGACAATCCCAAAAGCCAGAGCGTGCCAGTCCGTCGGCGAATGATGAGCGATGTATGTCACGGCGTGATCTGCTCCTTAAGGGAAGGAAGGGCGGTGTTCTCGGGGTCAACCCGCTCCAGGGTGGAAACGACAGCTTCCGCTTCCTCAGTGCGTTGGAGAGCGAGCAGTGCCTTGGCTTTCTTCGTCAGGAAGCCCGGGCGGTCGGGGTGGTGCGTTAGTCCCTCGTTAATGACCTGGAGGGCAGTCTCGGGACGCCCTGCCCAGCGTTCTGTGTCCGTCAGGGCATTGTAGGCGTCGTAGTACGTGGAGTCCCGCCGCATCACCGTGCGGAACGCCCGCCGAGCTCGGTCGAACTTCCGGCTCCACGCGTAGGTGCGCCCCAGAAGAAGCCGGACATCATGGTAGCCCGGGGAGGCCTCCAGGAGGCGCTCGGCAATGGCACGAGCCACCGCGTACTGCCCGTCGAATGCTTTTTGCCGGGCCATCCGAAACTGTTCGGGGGGCGTCAAGCCTTGCCGGTCGATCTGTGCCAAGACCGAGTCGATCGCTGTCTGGGCCATGCCCTTCGGGGGGGCTGGAGGGGCGTCGGAGGCGCCGCGGAAGGGCGTGGTGGAGGGAAGCTCCTCGACCGGGACGGCGGAACTGTACAGCCGATCCTCCTGCGTCACGTACTGGTTGATTGTTTTGAACCGGGCCAGTCGGCGCTGCAATTCACGTCGCTTCTTGGCGTCCGACACGGGAGCTAGCCGCAACCCGTCTTCAAGGCGGTATAGCTGATCTTGAGCCAGGTAATGCTCATTGTGGAGATAGTCGACCAGCTGGTTCTTATTGCGCATCAACGGCATCGACCGGGTGTTGCGGAAGCGGCGCGTCGTATCGACGGGCGTTCCGAGCCAGTGGGACTGTTCCAGGGGCGCCACGCCGTACTGCTCGTGGAGAAACCCCAGGAGGGTCGGGGCCACATCGGCCAGGGTGGAGACGGAGCGAAACTGCTGGCTTTCCTTCAGCAGGGGCGAGTAAATGAGGAGTGGAACGTGGTAGCGGGCAATCTGAGACGGCTGGGGGATGGGGATGAGCCGATGGTCGCCAGCAATGATAAAAATCGTGTTCTCGAAGTCGGGACGTGCCCGGTACCGCTGAAAAAACTGCCGAAGTGCGTCATCGGTGTACAAGAATGTGGTGAGTTCGTCGCGGTACGTTCTGTACCGGGCCTCCCGTTCACGGCCTACGTCCATCCGGTCCAGTCGACGCTCAAAACGCCGATCGTACTGGTCCTCCTCTGGCACCACGAAGGGATCGTGGGTCTGGAGGGTGTGGACGATGGAAAGCTGTGGCTGGTGGTCGGCCATATCCATGATGCCTGCGATCCGATCGAACAGCTCCTTGTCGGAGTATCCCCAGTATTGCTCTCCGGTGCCAGGACCCTCCCCAGAGAGGCGGCGGAGCGCGTCCCGCCCGATGGCACGATCAGTTCCCTGGCGGTTCAGGAACCGATCAACCTTGTCGAACGACAGATCAAACCCGCTATAGTAGGAGGTCTGATATCCTCGCTCCCCGAGTACGTCGATCAGCGTGCGGTGCTCGGGCATGCTCGTCCCCATTTCCATGAAGCCCCGCTCCGCGTAGGGCAGGGAGCCGAAGAGCGACGGCATCAGGCCAAAGGTGCGGCCCGTGGTGCTCAGCGTGTTGGGCCAGTACAGACTCTCCTGGCTCAGGGAGTCGACGAAGGGCGTAAATCCGCCGTAGTCACTCTCCTCTCCCACAAACATGGTCCCAAGTCCCTCGAAAATAATGAACACGAGATTCGGGGGTTGGGGAGGCGTGGCGGCAGGAGCGTCAAAGAACGGACCTAATACGTCGTCGTAGTTGGCCCGGTACATCCACGGATACGTGCGGGACACGGTATCCTGCAGAGCGACATTGTCTGAAGATCTGTCCGAAGAGCCGGTCCTCTCGCCTGGAGCGGCCGATGCAAAGAGCACGCCGCTGCTCTCCGCAAGGAGGTACATCGTCTTGTTCGTGGATAGAAACTGCGTGGACGGACGATCGGCCCCTGGGTTGGGCACGTCCACGAGGAGCCCAACGATTAGGAGCCCACCCCCGACATATCCCATCCATGTGGGGGCCCGGTACCGCCGAGCAACGAGACACATCCCCACCACGGCCCCGGTCAGGATGAGCGCCGCGGCCATCGTTCCGGCGCCGAGTACCCCGGAGGCCTGGACGGTGTCTACGATCTCCGTCGGCGTGTACCCCCAGAGGTCCCGACCCAGCGGCTGCAGGGTTATGGCAAAGTAGTAGGCCAGGCCGAGTTGGACGAGCCCGAGCACAAGGATCCCTCCCGTGAACGTCCAGAACGCCACGTCGCGGGAAACGGAAAAGACAGCGACGTAGATTGCCGTGAGCACGACTCCAAAGAGAAGGGCGGCACGCAGATCGTGCACCAGCCCAAGAACCTCGTAGAGCGGAATCGAGACCGCGAGGGAGTGGCTGGACTGTACGAGGAAATACTCGGCGGCCCGTCCCAAGACGGACGTGGCCAGGAGAACACCCCACAGAGGAATCACGGCGTTGACCGCATCGACACGCCCGGTTTTTTCGGCAGGCACAGTATGGGAGGTTTTGTAATCACTCATCGGACGTGTTGAATCCAGTTCGCTCCATGACGCCCCACCCCTCTTTGCTCCGCAGGTAGGACCAGAGCCCCTTGATCCGCCACCACGCGGTCAGTTGCCGGTAGCCAAACGTCTCCACAATCGGCAGGAGCAGGAGCTGGGCAAAGTCGCGGCTGTCTTCGTAGCGCCGGAACGACAACTCCTCGAGCACTACAGCGCTCAGAGAGAGCACGAGCCCGAGCACGAAGGCGACGAGAAAGAAGGCAAGGGCAAACGGCCCCGATAAAATGCCCATCGCAAGCGCCACGAAGAACACAACGTACCCGAGAAATTCGAGGGCCGGGCCGAAGGTTTCCAGAAAATAGAAGAACGGGTAGGCCAGGAGGCCGACGCGGCCGTAGTCCGGGTTGAAGAGCATGCGCTGGTGGCGAATCATCGTTTCGGCGAGCCCCCGCTGCCACCGGTCGCGCTGGCTGCCGAGCACGCGGAGCGTGGAGGGCACTTCCGTCCAGGCCACCGGGTCCGGCACGAATCGAACCTCGTAGGGCTCGTCGGCTTCCAGCAGGCGGCGGTGCATGCGGACCACCAGTTCCATGTCCTCCCCCACCGTGTCGGTGCTGTAGCCGCCCACGTCCACGACCGTCTCGCGCCGGAAGAGCCCGAAGGCCCCGGAGATGATGAGCATCGCCCCGAGCGCGTCCCACCCGATCCGGCCGAAGAGAAACGCCCGGAGGTACTCCAGCACCTGAAGCTTGGGGAGCCACTTGCGGGGCATCGACACGTCTTCTACCCGCCCGGCACGGACCCGGCACCCGTTGACGGCCCGCACGATGCCCCCCACCGCGACGGTGGACCGTTCCTCCAGAAACGGACGCACCATGCGAACCAGCCCCTGGCCCTCGACGAGCGTGTCCGCGTCCATCGCGCAGAAATAGGGGGTCTTGCAGA
Source organism: Salinivenus iranica (assembly GCA_002894665.1). Lineage (GTDB taxonomy): Bacteria > Bacteroidota > Rhodothermia > Rhodothermales > Salinibacteraceae > Salinibacter > Salinibacter iranicus. The sequence goes on along the minus strand of NCRB01000013.1, from coordinate 65,284 downwards.
AGTTGATGCCCGCGTTGAGGGCGTCGGCCTTGCCGCCATTTTCCTTGTCGATCACCCACAGGTTGGGATGAATCTGGCTCTGGTACACCGCCCGCACGTCGGCGGTCTCCAGGGTGGCGGTGGGCGACCTGGACGTCTGCTTCAGCTCGAAGGTCTCCTTCAGGCGGGCCAGGGTGGCGTCGGTCGACCCGTCGTTCACGACGAGGGCCTCGAAATTCGGATAATCGAGGCTGAGGAAGGCACGCGTCGATTCGATGCAGGTGGCCTCCTCATTGTAGGCCGGAGCAATGAGCGTGATGGGGGGCAGGGCCTTCGACGTCAGGGTTTGCTCGGGACTGTAGGCCTGCAGGAGCTTGCGGTACCGAATCAGCGCCCCGAAGGCCACGGTGCTCATCGCGAGGTAGCTCCCGTTCAGAGCCACAAAATATCCCAGCAGGACGTAGTTGGCCCATTGCAGGATGGACTCAATCATGCGTTTGCGGGAAGCAAGTCAGCAGCAATCGAGGCGCGGTCGTCTCCACGGTCCGAGAGGTGCCGGAGCTGTTCGGTTCGGCCCAGTTCGGCGAGGCTCTGGGCCGCGCTGAGGGCGACCCAGCGGGACGGGTCGTTTCGGATCCGGTCGGTCAAACACGCCACGTCCTTCTCTCCGCCCAGTTGGCCGAGGGCTCGGGTCGCCTGAATCCGGACAAACGACACGTCGGAGCGGCAGTGAGAGCGGACGACCACGGCGTGCTGGGTGCTTCCCACACGACTCAGGAGGCGGAGAAGGGCCGCGGTGAGTTCGGGGTCGTTATCGGAGGTCTTTAGCAGATCGACTGCAGCGGGAGCGGCGTCCCCATCCCCGAGCCAGCGAAGCGTTTCGGCACAAACCACGCGCTCAAATGAGGTGCGGTCCTCATTGCGCAGTTCCTTCCGGAAGAACGGAACAGCCTCCTCCCCAATCTCCGCCAGTGCAGATACCAACTGCACGCGGTCGACCCGGGAAAGATGAGGGACGGTGTCCAAAAGGCGTGGGGCCTCGTCAGGGCCGACCCACTTGGCGAGGTGCTGAAACGCGATGAAAGACACAAAATCGGATCGATCATCGAGCGCCTCGTCGAGAACGGGGGCGTAGTCCTCTCCGCCGAGAAGCCCAATTTGCCGTACGGTTTGCGCACGCACCATCCGCGACCCCGCGTGCAGGTTTTTCTTCGTGATCGAGAGAAAGGGACGAGCCACCGCCCGAATGCGTGTTAGGGCGCGGCCCTTTACAGTCGTCGCGTACGCAACGAGAAACGACAAAAACCGGCGCCGCTGAGACGCCTCCACCTGATCAGAAAGCGTCTCCGGAGGCGTGTCCCCCGCAAGGATGTCCAGGAGCGTCTGTTGCCATCGCTCTAGGTCGCGCTGGCGGGTCTGCGTTCGCCTCTTCGAAAGGAGATGGGCCACGACCGCCGTAATCACCAACGTGAGGGAAAGGATTGTCAAAACACCGGACGCGATGATCAGGGCCCACAGAACGCCCGAGCTCTCCCCAAATATTCCCTCCAGAAAGAGCATGGCCGTCCCGATACGGGAGACGTGCCCAACCCGGAGGACATTGCCCAAAAATGGCACAGGCCAAAATGCCACTACACTGGAAACACAGGGTCAATTCGGAGAAGGCGCAGATGCGAGGGCGTCCGGGATCGTGAGGAACCGGAGAATCCGCGCCACGGCGACGCTGGGAGAAAACGGGCGCGTGATGTAGTCGGCCGCCCCGAACTCGAAGGCCCGCACGATCACCTCGTCATTGCCTTCTCGCCCCAGCAAGATGATGGCAGGCTTGAGATGTGGGAGCTGCCGAAGCAGTTCGAGCCCCGTGCGGCCCGGCAGGCGCGTTTGGGCGACCATGAGGTCGAGGGGCGCATCCTCGATGGTATCCAGGGCGTCGTTCCCGTTCTGCACGCGCTCGGTCTGCACGTCGCGGCGGCCCAGCCGATCCGCGAGAAGCTGCGCGCTGGCCGAGTGCTCAATCGCCAGCAGCACGGAAGCGCCTTCAAATGACTGGTCCTGCAAGACGGGCATGAGAGCTCAGTCCACCGTTGGGGGTGAGTCGTCTGGGCAGCAGTGACAAGATGTAGTCACGGACACTCCATTCGAGTCCGTTTCGGTCCACTGCGTCTCGTTGGGATTCGCATCTCCGAATCCTCACAGGGACAAAAGGTCCCGCGGGAACGTGTTCGCCAGGGATTCCGCCTCCTCGACGGGCACGGGTTCGGAGAACAGGAATCCTTGCCCGTAGTGACAGCCAAGCTCGCGAAGCACCGACAGCTGTTCCGGGGTCTCAATGCCTTCGGCGGTCACGTAGAGGTCCAGGGAGCGGCCCATCTCAATAACCGACCGGGCGATGTTGTGTCCTCGTTGGCCCGTCGCGATTTCAGCGGTTAGGCCCTTGTCGATCTTTAGCCCATCGGCGGGAAATTCCATCAGGGAGTGAAGGGACGAATATCCCGTCCCAAAGTCGTCGATCTCAACGTTGACGCCAAGGGACTTGAGCTCCTCCACCGGCATCGAGTCGCCCTCCGATTCGTCTTCGGTGAGCCGTTCGGTGATCTCCATCGTAAAATTGCCGGAGGGGATCCCGTAGGTGTCGAGCATGCGGTCGATGAACTCGTAGGTTTCTTTCTGGAAAAACTCCCGCCGCGAAAAGTTGCCGCTCAAAGTCACGGAGAGGTCTGAGGCCGCTCCGTCCCGGAGCTTCTGGAGGGCCTGACAGCCCCCCTCTAGAACCTGCCGGCCAATGGGGACGATGAGGCCTGTCTCTTCCGCGACCTCAAGAAAGTCGCCCGGAGGCGCCAGCTCTCCGTTGTGCCGACGCCACCGAGCCAGCACCTCGAATCCCGCCAGCGTGCCATCCGACAGGCGCACAATCGGGTGAAGAAACGTCTCAAATCCTCCTTCCTCCGTGGCCTCCTGGATCAGTGGGCTGAGGCGCCGCTGGGAAGAGGGGGTTCCGTTCCGAGGTTCCCTGGCCCCTGCCACCCCGCTCCCGCCTACCCCGCTCCTGCCTACCCCGCTTCCGGCTACTCCGTCCTCGGCTCCCTCGGTCCCGTTCCCCTCGGCCCCAGCTGCCCCAGTCGGATCGGTCCTGACTGGATCGTGGGCCACGTACGTCCGGTCAGGAGACTGCTTGGCCTCGTACATCGCGATGTCCGCGTCTTCAAGAGCAGCTTCCGCGGTATTGTAGGGCGATATGTCCTGGACCAGCCCGATGCCGAAGTCGACAAGCAGATGCTCGCCGTGAATGTCGAAAGGCTCGTCGAAGGCCCCGATGATGCGCTCGGTGATTCGCTCGGCCGTCTCCCCGTCGATCGGAGGAGAAAACCAGGCTACAAACTCGTCTCCTCCGACTCGCCCGACGGCATCTCGCTTGCGAAGGGCCTCCCTGAGCACGCCGGCGACCTGCTTCAGAAGCTGATCCCCGGCGCTGTGCCCGTAAGTATCGTTCACCTGCTTGAACTTATCGAGATCCAGGTAGAGAAGCGCCCCGGCCTCTCCCTCCGTGTGGATCGCCCTCTGGACCTGTTCTTCGATGGCAGACCGGTTGAGAAGCCCGGTGAGCGGGTCGTGAGTGGCCCTGTATTCGAGCTGCTCTTCTCGGACCCTACGGTCGGTGATGTCGCGCTGAACCAAGATCCAGTGGGTCACCTGCCCTTCCTCATCGCGGACCGGAGCTAGCAGCCATGCCACGTAGTAAGGGGCCTCTTCCTCTGGTCTGCCGCTGGTTTCGCCCCTGAGAGACCTCTCGTCCTGGAGGGCACTTCGGACCTCGGTTCGCATCTCCGAGCCGGTCTCCAGCTCCTCGAAGATCCAAGGGATCGTGCCCACGAGGGCCTCCCGATCGGCGCCTACTGACGCGACGTAAGCCTGGTTGACCCAGGTGATCTCCATCTGCGAGGGAGTATCCGGGTCCCCCTCAATGACCGACACCGGCTCGTCGACCTGCTCCAGGGCCGAACTGAGGTACTGAACCTGGTAGGTCTGGAGACGGGCCTTCAACAGCTCGGTGACAAGCGTGGCGAGTTCCCTGAGAAGCCCGCGATCTTTTTCCGTAAACGAGCGAGGCTGGTCGTCGAAGACGCAAAGCGTTCCCACGTTTTGTCCTTGTACCGTGAGGGGGGCGCCTGCGTAAGAGCGGATATGCGGAAAACCGGTGACCTGGGGATTGTTGGCAAACCGCTGGTCGGACTCGGTATCCTCGACTACGAGCATCTGGTCTTCTCCGACCACGTGGGCACAGAAAGAGTCCTCGCGGGGGACCTCGCCAACGTCGATCCTGCAGGAAGCTTTCGACCACTGCAGGTCGTCGGAAATGAAGTTGAGAGCCGAGTATTTCGTTCCCAAAAACTCCCTGGCAGTATCTGCGACCTGGTCGAACTTCTCCTCCGAATCTGTACCGAGGATGTTGAGCCGCCCCAGTGCTTTCAGGCGCGTCTCTTCATGTTCCGGAACGGGATAGGACATCTACCTGGAAGAACCTTAGTGGGAAAACTACAGGGAGCGGTTTCGGTGGGGCGGTTTCGGTAGGGACCGGTTTCGGTAGAGACTAGTCTCGATGGGGACTGGTCATCCCCTCGCAAGCGTTCGCAAGCGCAAGCGTTCAGTTCACCGGCGGGCGTGTGGTTGGATTGGTCGTGGTTTACAGGAAACTAAGCGTCCTGCGTCCCAACCTCAGTCTTAGTCGGGTCACCAGTCCAACTTTTCGGGCGCACCTCGAACTGAGGACTTTGAGGACGGCTACCTTGCCGCTGCCGGGGCGGCAGCCGGCGCTTCTGCCGTCGCAACCCGAAACGAATCCGATTCTATGTCGACGGCCCTCACACCCTATCACCCCCTCGATCTTGTGCAGATGGTAGACGAGTAATTTTTATCCCGGACACAGAATGTCCGCCCTAGAAAACTGGATCCCTATCTTGGTGGACGCACTTCCTTCTCGCTCATTTCTGCAGCCCCCTCGCTCCACAGTCCATGATGTACTCGCTGCTCGACGACCCGCTTCTGCGGGTGCGCCTCCCGGACAACACGGTGCAGGGTCAGTCCCTGCCGCAGATCCTGCATCGGCTCACGCAGGACAATATTTTGAGCTTCGAGGCCCTGCAAGCGCACCAGCAGCAGGCCTGGCACAGCTTCCTCGTCCAGCTGGCCGCGATGGCCGTCGCTCGGGAGACCGGCGGCACACCCCCGGATACCGTTGCCCCGTGGCGCGACGCCCTGGTCGGACTGGCCGACGGCGACGAGGCCGCCTGGCACCTGGTGGTGGCGGATGAGTCGCGGCCCGCCTTCTTCCAGTCGCCGGTACCGGAGGGCTCGCTCGACGACGCCGGGTACAAGGCCGACGTGCCCACGCCCGATCAACTGGACGTCCTCATCACGTCGAAGAGCCACGACGTGAAGGCCCGCCGCATCCGGCACCCGGACCCCGAGCACTGGATCTACGCGGTCGTGACGCTGCAAACGATGGAGGGCTTTCTGGGACGGGGCAATTATGGGGTCGTAAGAATGAACGGGGGGTTCGGCAACCGGCCCCTCGTGGGCCTTTCGCCGGATCTGTCCTGGGCAGACCACTTCAAGCGCGACGTGGATGTGCTGCTGAACGAGCGCAACACCTTGTCCGAACGGTACACCCTCAACGGGCCGGCCCTGCTCTGGACTCGGCCGTGGGACGGGGCCAAAGACAGCGCGATCCCGCTCGCGGACTGCGACCCCTACTTTCTCGAAATCTGCCGTCGCATCCGGTTTCAAGAAGACAATGGGGACCTCGTCTGCTGGCGGGCCAACACGAAGGGCCAGCGCGTCGACGCGCCCGACTCGCTCAATGGCGATACCGGGGATCCGTGGACCCCGATCGAGAAAAGCGGCGGCAAGGCCCTGACGCTGCCGGGCGAGGGCTTTACCTACGACCGATTGCAGAATATCGTCTTCGCAGGCGAGTACGCCCCGCCGCCGGCGCTCCAGTTCCGAGATTCCGACGACGGACACATGTATGTCGTCGCTCGGGCGCTGGTGCGCGGGCAGGGCAAGACCGAAGGCCTGCACCACCGCATCGTGCCGGTCCCCGATTCGGCGTCCGGCTGGCTCCGGAAAAAATCTCGACGCGAAAAGCTGGGAGAGCGGGCCCGCGATCGGGTCGAAATGATGGATGAGGTACGCCGCACAGTGCTTTATCCGGCCATTGGCACGCTGCTGGGCGGGGGCGACACCGACGCCATTGAGTTCGACGACGTGTCCCCCTGGCTCGATGCCTTCGACCGTGCCGTCGACGCCCGATTCTTTGAAGCGCTGTGGGCGTCCGTCGACCTGGACGACACCGAGGCGCGACGCCACTGGGAATCGCTGCTCTGGGAGGAGGCCCAGGTCCAGTTCGACGACGCCAAGGACCACGCCCCCAGCACGGCCACCCGCTACTGGAAAGCCCGCAGCAGCGCCCGCACGATCTTCCACGGCAGCGCCCGCGACACCCTCAAATACGCCTTCACCGATTCAGAATCGAGCTCTTCCAAGCCTGCGAATTCCTCTCCTACTTCAGAATCAAACGTGCCACGGCCTTGAAGAAAATGGCGGCTCGGAGGCTGCGGAGGACGAAACGATCAAAATTCGGGATGTCTGAGCGCTTCCGAACAAGGAAGCGGGAGTTCCCCGAATTTCAGTGGAGTCCGTAGCAGCGTCAGCCATTTTCTTCACAGCCTTGACCTTTTCGCCCATTTTGGGTCAAGCCAAAATGGGCACCCGTCCTCGATACTATTGGCAATTCCGCTTCTCCCATGCCTCCGCCTCCAGATATAGAGACATCACTCGACACCGAGAGTAACGAAGACGCTCCGATCTCCCCATCCCAAGCCGTCGGCCGGGCCGCGGGGATGCTCCATCCCGACGAGGGAGCACTCCCGAACGGGGATCGGGCTGCCCTCCGCCGCATCGACCTGGACACACCCGTCACCCCCACGCTCTGGAAAGTGCTGTTCGACCTGAAGCAGGACGAGGCCCCCGACTGGATCTCCCAGACGAAATGGGAGCAGCGCTGGGCCACCCTCCTGATGGGCATGGCCCACTGCGCGGGCCTGCACGACTACGACGTGCCCCTCGGACAGGCGCTGGCCGAAGCCGGATGGGCCGAAACCCGCTTCGTGCGGCTCCTGGAGGCCGACGACGAGACCCTGCCGGTCCTCCTCCGCCGCATGGCCCAATACCTCGCCAGCAAACAGCAGCCGGCCAACTGGGACGACGTGCGCAAACTGCTCTTTTACCAGTCCGGCGAGACGGCCGAGGGCATCCGACTGAGCATCGCCCGCCCCTACTACCACACCCTCCACGCTCAAGACGAAGACTGACCGAACGCCCCACCTCCTACAACGCTCAACGCCCAACGCATCAACACTCAACGCACCGATGTTCATCCAACTCCACGCGCTGACTTCCTATCCGAGCACCCTGTTGAATCGCGACGACGCGGGCTTTGCGAAGCAACTGCCCTTCGGCGGTGCCACCCGAACGCGCGTCTCCTCGCAGTGCCTGAAGTATCATTGGAGAAATTTCGACGGGGAGCACGCCCTCTACGACATGGACGTGCCGGAATCCCTGCGCTCGCGGGAAACGTTCTGGCGCCGTCTCGCCCGGCCGCTCATCGACGACGGCCACCCGGCTCCGCTCGTCCGCGCCGTGACGTTCGCCCTCAAGGAACGCCTCCTGTCCGACAGCAAGGCCGGAAAACGCGACCTGAAGACCCTCATCGATCCCGACGAGGACGACACTCCGCGGGAGATGATCGACACCAATCAGGTGACCATCTTCGGCGTGCCGGAGATGCGGTACCTGCGCGAGTTGGCTGCCGGAATGATTGAGGATGCAAAAGACGACTTCCCGGTGTTCTGGGACGAAGACGGCGAGCCGGACAGCGATGCCGTCAAAGACGCGGCGGACGCGATGCGCGACATTTCAAAGCGCGACCTCAAGAAGAACCTGAAGGGCCTTGAACTCGCCAGCGGCCTCGACGCCGCCATGTTTGGCCGGATGGCCACGAGCGATGTGCTGGCCCGGGGCGACGCCGCCGTGCACGTGGCCCACGCCTTCACCACGCACGCCCAGGAAAGCGAAAGCGACTACTTCTCGGCCGTCGACGAGTTGCGACGGGACGAGCCGGAGGAAAGCGGCGAGCTGGGTGCCGGACACATCAACACACAGGAGCTCACGAGCGGCCTCTTCTACAGCTACGTCGTCGTGGACGTGCCGCTGCTCGTGTCCAATCTCTCGGGCGTGGAGCAGGACGCGTGGACCGACGGCAACACCGACCTCGCCGCCGAGGTCATGCAGCGATTCACGCACCTGATGGCCACGGTGTCGCCGGGGGCCATGCTCGGCTCCACCGCCCCCTACTCGTACGCGCAGTGTCTCTTTGCGGAGGCCGGCACCGCCCAGCCGCGCACGCTGGCCAACGCGTTCCAAAAACCTGCCTCAACCGAGAACGTGCTGGAAAACAGCTACGAGAAGCTGGGGCAATACGTCGACGAGATCGACCAGATGTACGGCGTGCAGACCGACCGCCGCCTCGCGGCGATGGGACCGACGGAGGCACTCACCGACCGCGTGAAGGTGGAGGACACGACGACGGTGCCCAACATTGCCGAGTGGACCGCGAACCAGATCCAGTCCAAGCAATGAATTCGAACGCCAACGTTCCGCACTCCGTCATTTCGACCGGAGGACCGACGACGGTCGGTCCGGAGCGGAGAAATCCTCTCGTCAATGAGCGAAAGTGCCCCTTCCGGTTGCAGTTCAGTTAAGTACGGTGCATCCAATCCTTCCAGCACACTTCACCACGCATCACCATGGACGTTTTCCTGCTCCGCTTCGACGCGCCGCTGATGAGCTTCGGCGCCCCCATCGTGGACAACCAGGGCGAGATTCAGCCCTACCCGGCGCTGTCCATGATGACGGGCCTGCTGGGCAACGCGCTGGGAGTCGATCACAGCGAGTTCGACCGGCTGGAGCGCCTCCAGGAGCGCCTCCGCTACGCCTCCCGCCAGGACCGGCGGGGGCGTCAGATCGAGGACTTTCAAACCGTGGACATCTCCCAGCCACATATGCGTGCTTATGGACGAGAAAGCCGAGCCTGGACGACAGATGGGAAGCTCGAAAACCGCACCAATCAGAACAAAAAGGGAGACCGGGGACCGCTACTGCGCTACCGCGACTACTGGGCCGACGCCGTCCACACCGTCGCCGTCACGCTGGACCCGGCAGACGAATCGCCGACGCTCGACGACCTGGCGGCGGCGGTGAAGCACCCGGCGCGTCCCCTCTTCCTCGGCCGCAAGCCGTGCCTGCCCGCCGACTCGTTGTTGGCCGGTCGAATGGAGGCCGACAGCCTATCTGACGCCCTCGTACAGGCCCCCCTTCACGACCGCGCGGACGACGGCCCCTTGTACTCGGCGTGGTGGCCCACCCATCCGGACGCCGACGACCCATCCGACGACCACCGGGACGTGGACCTGCGCGAGCCCGTCACCGACCGGCGCGACTGGAAGAACCAGATCCACGTCGGCGAGCGATGGATTGTGAACGGCACTGTCCGACCTCAGACGTAACCCTTTCTCACGTTCTCATCTCCTCATGTCCGATTCGGAGTTTCACATGGTGCAGCTCGGCCTCGACGCCAAGGGCCTTACCACCCTCGGCAAGATGCTGCGCCTGCCCCTCGCCCAAACCGACACCGGCTATCTCGTCCACTGTGCCCTCGGCGAACTTTTCCAGGACAACGCGCCCCAGCCGTTCAGCATCGAGAACGAGACCCAGAACGGCCGCCGGGTGCGCGTGCTCGGCTACACCACGGCCGATGCCGAGACGCTCCAGGCCAACGCCCAGCTCGACGCCAGCCCCACGGTCTACGAGATCTGCGACTGGGACGGCCTCGCCGCCAAGCCGATGCCCCAGACCTTCCCCGAGGGCATGGCGCTCCAGTTCGAACTTCGCGCCTGTCCCGTCGTCCGCAAGGCGTCCGCAGGGACGGGCGTGAACCAGAACGGCGAGAGGCGCACGTGGGAGGAAGGAGATGAGCTCGACGCGTTCCTCGCCGAAGCCTGGACGCGGCCCGAAGAGGATGATCTCTCCCGCGAGCAGGTCTACCGCGACTGGCTGACGCGCCAGTTCGACATCCGCGGCGGGGCCGAGCCGCAATCCATCGGCATGACCCGCTTCTCCATCGAGCGCATGACGCGCCGCGTGCCGAAAACCGAAAGTGGCGAGCGCAAGGCCGACACCATCAAGCGCCCCGACGTGACGCTCACCGGCACGCTCCGGGTCACCGACGGCGATGCCTTCGTCGACCTCCTCCGCTCCGGCCTCGGGCGCCACAAGAGCTTCGGCTATGGCATGCTCAAGGTGCGACGGGCCTAGCGTGCGTGAATGTATGGACGTAGACGAGTGGAATCCGATCGCTGCTTCCAATGCTCTCCCGACCTGAGCCGTATGCGGACATCGCCTTTACCGGCGATGCCCGGCGCGCCTTGATCGATCGCGACATCACCGTAGACGAAGTGATCCAGGCCTTGCAGAAGGGGACTGTGCTTGGAGTCTATCCAGAAACGACCCCTACAGCCCGGCTTCTTCTTACACGGACGGATCGTGAGGCCACATTTGGGACCTACGACCGGGGGCGGCCTGTTCATGTCGTAACCTCCAACAAGGACGAAGCACAACGCACGACCGTCACCACTGCCTACGAGCCCGATCCCAGTCAATGGACGGATCAATTCCGATGGAAACGGACGTGGACCAGCGAGACGAACACATGGGGACAAGCCTAACCCCGGGGCAGTCCTGTCGGCAGTGTCCGGAAGGGACCTATGAGAAGGGGGGGGTCACGGAAACGCTTGAACGAGGGGACACCGTAGTGGTCGTGAAAGACGTGCCGGCCCTTGTATGCGACGTGTGCGGCAATTCGTTGCTTGCGGCCGAGGAGGTCGAGCGGCTACAGCACATCCTTGAACAGGCTGTGGCTCAGGGAATCGAACTGCAAAGCCGATACTATCAACCGGTCCGAGAGGGGAAAGAACAAAAAGCCGCGAGTGCCAGCGAGTCCGAATAACGACCTGTTCGCAATTCTGGGCCTGTCGGAACCGATTGGGTCCATCGGCGAAAGGCTCGGCAATACCGGCCCAATCCCCAATCCAGATTCCAAAATCCCCAATGCCGTTAAAGGGACGCCTCGGCCTCGAAACCGCCCGCGTGCCGCACGCCGACCGCCACGGCCTCATGTGGCTAGAACGAGGCCGCCTGGCCGTCGAGGACGGCAACCTCGTCTTTACCACGGCCGGGTTCGACGACCTGGAGGCCGGCGCCTACGACATTCCCTACCAGCAGGTCTCCAACATCCTGCTCGGGCCCGGCGGGGTGGTGAGCCACGACGCCCTTCGCATTCTGGCTCGGCGCGACACCGGCCTGCTCGCCGTCGGCTCCAAGGGCGTCCGCCTCTACGCCGTGAGCATGCCCTTCGGCCCCGACAGTGCCGACCGCGCCCGCCGTCACGCCACCCTCTGGGCGGATGAGGAGATGCGCATCGACGTGGCCCGCGAGATGTACCGCATCCGCCTCGGGGGCAAGCTGCCCGCCCATCAGCGCGACCTCAATTCGCTCCGCGGCATTGAGGGGCGGCGCGTCAAAAAAGTCTACCAGAACCTGGCCGACCAGTACGGGGTGGAGTGGAACGGGCGCCGCTACGACCGCAACGACCCGGAGTCGAACGACACCGTCAACAAAGCCATCAACCACGCCGTGACGGCCCTCTACGCCTCGGCCCGCATCGCGGTGGCCGTCACCGGCACCGTGCCCGAGCTCGGCTTCATCCACGAGTCGTCGGGGCACGCCTTTGCGCTCGACGTGGCCGATCTCTTCCGCAGCTCCGTGGCGCTCCCCATCGCCTTCCGCGCGGCAAAGAAGATTGAGCGACGCCCCGACCGCGGCATCGAAGGCACCACGCGCCGCCTCGCGGGCCGCACGCTGCGCGACGACGACGTCATTCCCGACATGATCGACAAAATCAAGGAGGTCCTCGATGTCGATGACCATCGCGGTGACGCGTAATACGCCCGGCCGGTTCGACGGCTTCCTCTGCTCCTGCATGCAGGAGATTGCCCCCGGCGTCTACGTGGCCCCGACCATGACAACCTCCGTCCGCGAGCGGGTGTGGGCCGTGATGATGGAGTGGGAGGGCCTGCTGCCCGACGACGCCGGCGTGGTCTTCTTCTGGCGGGATCCCGACGCGCCCTCCGGCCTCCAGATCCGCATGCTGGGGTGGCCCAAGAAAGAGTTCATAGAGCACGAGGGCCTGTGGCGCACGCTGCGCGATCTAACGGAAGCCCACAATGTGGAGGAACTGCTGGAGCAGGCGGAGGTGGAGGAAGTATCCATTGACGAGGCGGACCCCACCCTGCCGATGGGAGGCATGGGTGCGGCCTCCTGAGGTCCCCCAATTGTTCATTGACGTTGCGATTTTTCGGAACGCTTTCTATGCTTGGACCGCGACGGGCGACGCAGTCGCGTGCCACAATTTTGATTCGCCCTGTGACAGACTGTCGCTCTTATGGAGCGATACACGGAATGAAGGGCCCGTAGCGCCCGATTCCTGACAAACTGTAGCAGGGGTGCCCCCGCATCCGCGGGGATAGACCCCGGGCCCGCACAAAGCCCTCGCTGTGGTCCCGGGTGCCCCCGCATCCGCGGGGATAGACCCGGCACGCTGCCGTGGCCCGTCGATGGGGTGGGGGTGCCCCCGCATCCGCGGGGATAGACCCTATGCGGTGCCGTGGTCCGTATTCTGCAAGATGGTGCCCCCGCATCCGCGGGGATAGACCTCCACTCGCGCGCCCAGTCCATCAGGCGATAGTGGTGCCCCCGCATCCGCGGGGATAGACCCAGCCGATGCAACGCGCTCCCTCCCCTTCCTCTGGTGCCCCCGCATCCGCGGGGATAGACCCTGGAGACGGACGGCGGAGAGCGCACCCTGATCGGTGCCCCCGCATCCGCGGGGATAGACCCGAAGGGCAGGTGGGACAGGGCATCTTCCGCATGGTGCCCCCGCATCCGCGGGGATAGACCCCTGATCGACCGGGTGGCGGGTGCGACTATCTAGGTGCCCCCGCATCCGCGGGGATAGACCGGAGGGCACCAGGTAGAGGAGCAAGTACCACCAGGTGCCCCCGCATCCGCGGGGACAGATTGGGGTCGTTTCAATCGATCGTACAGGAAGACACGGGCGACCCGCAAAACAATGCCCGCCCCGGCGGAAAGCACCGCGGGGCGGGCACAGACATCGGTCGCAGAATGACATTCTAGGAGGGGGCTACTTCTCCCAAATGCCCTCCAGGGTGTAGGGGCTGCCGTCCATGGCCCACACCTCGCCTCGCACGTAGCGTCGGCCCCGTCCGAGCTCACCAATCGCCTCCATGTCGTTGTCGGTCAGCGAAAGGTCGGCCGCGGCCAGGTTTTCCTCAATGTGACTGGGCGTCACGGACTTGGGAATGGTGATGGTGCCGCGGTGCAGGGCCCAGCTGATGAGCACCTGGCCCGGTGTCGCGTCGTGGCGGTCGGCAATCTCGTTGATCGTCGGGTCCTCCAGGAGGAGCGGCTCGTCGTCGCCCTTCATGCCCTCGGGGCGATCCTTGGAGCCGAGCGGCGAATATGCCGTGAGGGGCAGGTCGTGCTCGTTGGCAAAGCTGAGCAGGTCCTCTTGCGGCAGGTAGGGATGCATCTCTACCTGATTCATCTCTGGCGCGTGGTCGGCCGCGTCCATCAGGCGCCGCAGCTTGGGCACGTTAAAGTTGGAGACGCCGATGTGGCGCACCCGCCCCTCGTCCACCAGCTCTTCCATCGCGGCCCACGTCTCGGCGAGGGGCAGCTCATCGAGCGACAGGAAGTCGTCGGGGGCGGACGGCATGCCGGTGCCGCGGGTGAGGGCCACCGGCCAGTGCATGAGGTACAGGTCGAGCGTGTCGATCTGCAGATCGTCGAGGGTTTCCTCGAGGGCCGCACGCACGTGCTTCGGGCGGTGGGCGTCGTTCCACAGCTTCGAGGTAATCCACACGTCGTCGCGGTCCACGACCCCCTCGGACACCGTGTCGGACAGGGCCTGGCCCACCTCGGGCTCGTTCCCGTAGATGGGGGCGCAGTCGATGTGTCGGTAGCCCGTTTCGAGGGCAAAAGTAACCGCGTCGTACACGTCGCCGGGCGCGGATTTCCAGGTGCCGAGCCCAAGCACAGGCATCTCGTCGCCGTTGTCGAAGGAAACGGTCTGCATAGATCGTTTAAGAGAACAGTGAAACAGAAGGATGAAGGCAAGTAGAGAAAAAAATACGTCGGGCTGTGCCGGGTCGTTCGCCCACTCGCCCGGGGGACGGGGGCCAGAGAGGGAACTTGCTAGGATTTCGTCGCCGGCCCGCCAGGGGGCGTACCGATGCCGTAGGTCGACGGTGCGGTTGCTTCTGGGCCAACTTGATACAGGATTCGATCGCACGCCATGTACTGTGTCAGAGTGTAGCAGGTGACGCCGCACCCGCGGAAACTGCAATGGTCTTGATTGTCCACCGCCCCGCGGCCTGAACCGAATGAGTCCCTCTCGGCGACGTATCCGTCGAAACCGGCGGACGTGCAGTTCGTGTAGCCGGTTCCCGCACACGTTTCTATGGCGGTCGTGCGGGCTGCGTCGTACTCCTCGGCGACAGGCTCTGTGTATGTCCCCGAACATTTCTATCGGCGGCGACGCCCGATCCTCCGGACGCAAGGCCCTCCTGGTCCTCATCGTCGGCGTGGCGGTTATGGGCTACGGCGGATACGATTACGTTCAGCAGTCCAACGCAATCGCAACCGCTGTCGAAGTACAGGCGACAATCACCGAGGCGGGCGTCGAGCGTGTTCCTCAGCGACGGGGCGGCACGGACTACCGTCCCGAGGTGGCGTTCGAGTACCAGTACCGGGGCACCCGCTACACCGGGACCAACCTGTATCCCGCACACACCGAATCGGGCTACGATACGGAGTCGGCGGCCCGGTCGGCAGTCGAGACGTATGAGGAGGGAGAGAGACGCACGGCATACGTCGATCCGGAGGCCCCGAGCGAGGGCTTTCTGACGGACCGACAGTCGACCGCACCGCTGAAGCTGGTCGGGGTCGGTGCGCTGTTCGTCGTGTTGGGCGTCGGGGCGTACGTCAAGTCCTGACCGCTCTCGTGCACCGACCGCGCGTGGCCTCTTATTTTCTGTGCGGAGAGGGGCTGCTTGCACGGAGGTCGCACGCGGTAGGGGCCGACAAAGAAAGGGTCCGGCCCCCACCAGGGTCCGGACCCATGATCCATACCTCAGAAGAGAGGCGTTGGAAGAAGTGCACAGATGAATTTGGGGGGGCGCGGGCGGGAGCGGATGATCCTAAAGCGCAGATCCCCGTGGGAGAAATGGAAGAGATCGGACGGAGGAGCGCCGGGAGGGGGACCCGGGAGGCGGCCGTGCCGACCGGTGCGCAGCTTGCATTCCTAGGCTTTTTACGTCTACATTCAAGGGACTCCCCCCATTCCGCTGCCTCCATCCGGCGCGGCGCGGATTTGCCCCACCCTCCTCAGGGTTTTTCATGCCCTTCAGAGACGACACCGGCCCGTCGGGTTCGTCCGGCGATCCGCTTTCGGTTTTGCTAGTGGAAGACCACCCCGGAGATGCACGTCTCATCCGGGAGTATCTTCACGAGAGTCAGGCCGCAGTTCACCTCCGGTGGGAGCAGTCCCTTGACGTGGGGCTTGCGGCCCTCGACGACGAGCAGCCGGATGTCGTGGCCGTGGACCTCGGCCTTCCGGACAGCGAGGGACCCGCGACGGTGCGATGCTGCGTGGACGCGGCCCCGACGGTCCCGCTCGTGGTGCTGACTGGAGACACGACCTTCGACACCGCCCGGGAGGCCCAGGCGGCGGGCGCCGATCAGTACCTCCGAAAGGATGAGCTGACGCCCACGCTGCTGATCCGCACGCTTCGGTGGGCCGCCGCCCGGGCCGAAATGGAGGCCGAGCTAGGCCACCAGACGGACTGGATCAAGTCGATCGCCGAAAACGTGGCGGGGGGACTCTTTCGATGTGTGTCCGACCAGGGCATTGCGTACGCCAATGACGCCTTTGTGCGCATGTTGGGCTACGACACGGCCGAGGCCCTGCTGGGCACCGACCTGTCCGATCTGGGGGCGACCGCGAGGGCGACGGAGCGGCTGCGCACCTTTCAGCACGGCGACGACCTGCCCACGGACGTGGAGGTGGCGCTGATGCGGACGGACGGGACGACGTTCATGGGGCTGTTGAGGGGCGCCGTGGTCGAGGATGGCCACCGCGACACGACGTATCGGGACGGCGTCATCACAGACATCACCGACCGAAAACAGCGAACCGAACAGCTCCGCCTGCTGTCGGAGGCCATCGAGCAGACCAAGGAGGCCGTGCTCATCACCGAGGCGGCACCGCTGGACGATCCGGGGCCCCGCACCGTCTTCGTGAACGGGGCCTTTGAGGAAATGACAGGCTACGCCGAGGACGACCTGGTCGGGCGCACGCCCCGGATCCTTCAGGGGCCCGAGACGGACCGGGAGGTGCTCGATTCACTCCGGGCGGCCCTGGAGGCCGGGGAGGAGTGGGAGGGCGAGACCGTCAACTACCGGAAGGACGGGACGCCCTATCAGGTCCACTGGAACGTAACGCCGGTGCGCGGCCCGGCGGGAGAGGTCCGCTACTGGGTGTCGGTGCAGCGGGATGTGACCGATGAGCGGGAACAGGAGGCCGCCCGGCGGCGCGAGCGCAACCTCCTGGAGCAGACCCAACACCTGGCGGGGGCCTGGGAGGCAAATGTGGACACGGGCGTGGTCGTCTGGTCGGACAAGGTGTACGACATCTTTGAGGTGCCCCCCGACGAGGAGCTCACCCTAGAGCGGGTGGCGCAGTTTTATTCGTCGACGGGCGGCACGACGCATCAGGAGGCGTTCGAGCAGTGCCTCCGGCACGGGGAGTCGTACGACCTGGAGCTCCCGATCGTGACGGCGGCGGGGACCGAGCGATGGGTGCGGACGGTGGCGTCGCCGGTGGAATGGGAGGACGGGCGCGTGGTGACGGTGGCCGGGGCGGTGCAGGACATCACCGAGCGCGTGCGGGCCGAGAACACGCTTCGCGACCAAGAAGCCCGCCTCCGGGGCCTGGCCAATACGCTGCCGGGCGTTGTCTTTCAGTTTTACGTGCGCCCGGACGGGACGTACGGCAACTACTTTGTGAGCGAGGGGGCCGAAGAGATTCTGGGCATTTCGCCCACGCCGGAGGGGTTTCACGACCGCTTCGTGGAGTGCATTCCGTCGCCGCACCAGGAGCGGTTTGAGTCGTCCGTCGAGAGGGCCGTGGAGGACCACGAGACGTGGCGCGTTGAGGTGCCGTTTCGGCGGCCCGACGGGGAGGTGATCTGGCTGCTCGGCCTGTCAACGCCGGAGCAGGCGGAGGGGGAGCTCGTGTTCAATGGGGTGCTCCTCGACATTGCCAACCGGAAGAAGGCGGAGCAGGCGCTTCAGGAGGAACGAGACCGGTTCGTGACCCTGTTCAGCAACCTGCCAACGCCCGTCGTTCGGGGCACCGTGGGCGAGGGGAAAAACACCATCACCGTCACCGACGTCAACACCGCGTTCGAACGGATCTTCGGGTACGCGGCCGATACGATTCAGGGGGAGAAGCTGTGCGAGTTTATCCTGCCTTCGGATCAGGATACCGCCGTCGAGATCAATGAGGAGGTGATGGAGAAGGGTGCCCTTCAGCTGGAGGTGCGGCGCCGCACGGCCGATGGGGTGCGCGATTTTCAGTTGCAGGCCGCCTCGCGCGCTCGCCCCAACGGGCCGACGGAGATCTACGCCATGTACACGGACGTGACGGAGCAGAAGCACCGCGAACGCGAGCTGGAAGAGGCGAAGGAGGAGGCCGAGGCGGCGGCCCGCCTCAAGTCGGCGATGCTTGCGAACATGAGCCACGAAATTCGCACGCCGCTGACGTCGATCATGGGGTTCGCCAACGTGCTGACGGAGGAGGGAGCGGAGGGGGACGTGCGCCGCTTTGCCCGGCTGATTGCGCAGAGCGGGCGTCGGTTGGAGAACACCCTGAGCTCGGTCCTGGCGCTTTCGAAGCTGGAGGCCGGCGTGTACGAGCTGGACCGGGAGCGGGTGGACTTCGGGCAGGTGGTGGAGGAGACGGCCCGCATGCTGCACTCCCAGGCCGAGGCGGCGGGCCTCACGGTTCGGGTGCAGGTGCCGGACGGCGGGGCGGACGGGTGGTGGAATGAGGGGGCGCTGGCCCGCATCACAGAAAACCTGTTAGAGAATGCGATCAAGTTTACGCCGGAGGGCGGGCACGTGGACGTGCGGGTGGACGAGACGCCGGACACGGCGGTGTTGGAGGTGTCGGATACGGGCATTGGGATGGATCCTGCGCGCGTCTCGAGCCTCTTTCAGCCGTTTAAGCAGGAGTCCGAAGGCATGGAGCGGGAATACGAGGGGGCCGGGCTCGGGCTGTCCATCGTGAAGCGCCTGACGGAGGCGCACGGGGGCACGGTGGACGTGGAGACGGCGAAGGGAGAGGGTACCTGCTTTGTCGTTCGGCTGCCCCGGACGACGGAGGCGGCGCCTGCGTAAGGCTGCACCGCACCCGGTCGATGTTGCACAGCAAACACACGGACATGCCCTCGACACAGGATGAACCCGCCGTGGAGGCGTCACAGATCGTCGACACCCTCCACGAACCCCTCCTCGTCCTCGACGCCGACCTGCAGATCCGACAGGCCAACCCGGCCTTCTACGAGGCCTTTGCGCCCCCCTCGGACGACGTGATCGGGGCCTCGCTGTTCGACCTCGGCGGGGGGCACTTTCGGGTCCCGGCCCTGCGGGAGCGGCTGGAGGCGGTGGCCGCCGACGGGGACGCGTTCACGGGCCTGGAGGTCGACCAGCCGTTCGAGGGCCTGGGCCGCCGGGTCCTCCGCCTCAACGGGCGGCGCCTCGTGGGGCAGGACGCGGACTCCATCCACATCCTCCTGGCCATCGAGGACATCACCGAGCAGCACGAGCTGGAGGAGAAGCTGCGCCGCCACGCCCGCGAGCTGGAGCGCTCCAACGCCGACCTGGAGGAGTTCGCCTACGCAGCCTCGCACGACCTCCAGGAGCCGCTCCGCATGGTGGCCAGCTACCTGCAGCTGCTGGAGCGCCGCTACGCCGACGACCTCGACGAGACGGCGTGCGAGTTTATCGGGTACGCGGTGGACGGCGCCCAGCGCATGAAGAGCCTCATCAACAGCCTGCTGCACTACTCGCGCGTGGGGCGAAAGGAGGGCGAGTTCCGGGAGGTGGACCTGAGCACACTCGTCGGCGAGATCATCGAGGACCTGGAGCGCCGCATCGACGAAACCGGGGCGACGGTGACGCGCGACCCGCTGCCGACGGTCTACGGCGTGCCCGAGCAGCTGCGGCGCGTATTTCAGAACCTGATCGAAAACGCCCTCACGTACCACGGCGAAGCCCCGCCCGTCATTCATGTGAACGGCCGGCCCGAGAGCGGGGGCGGCCACGTTACCGTTCGCGACGAGGGGCCGGGCATCCCGCCGGAGGGCCAGGACAAGATCTTTCGCATCTTTAAGCAACTCGACCCCCACGGCACCGGCCACGACGGGAGTGGCATGGGCCTCTCCATTACCCGGAAGATCGTCGAGCGCCACGACGGCGACATCTGGGTCGAGTCTGCCCCGGGCGAGGGCGCCACCTTTCACGTGACCCTTCACCTTACCCCCACTGCATCGTGACTGAGACCCCTTCGAGGCGTCCGGCCCGCATCCTCCTCGTGGAGGACAACCCGGCGGACGTGCGTCTGACCCGCGAAATGCTCGCGGAGGCAAAGATCCGAAATGACCTGCTGGTGGCCGAAACGGCCGAGGAGGCGGAAACCTACCTCGGGCTTGGCGACGAGCCGGGGGAGCCGCCCCCCGACCTGGTACTGCTGGACCTGGACCTGCCGGTGAAGAGCGGGCACGATCTGCTCGACGAGATGAAGTCGGCCCCCGACCTGCGCCGCGTGCCGGTGGTGATCCTCACCAGCTCGGAGGCGGAGCAGGACGTCGTCAAAAGCTACGACCTGCACGCCAACGCGTACGTCACCAAGCCGGTGGACCTCGACGAGGTCGCCAAGATTGTGCGGTCGATCGACGAGTTTTGGCTCCAGGTGGTGCGCCTCCCCACGGAGGACGGCCGCGGATCGGGGGCCTACGGGGCGGATGATGGATAGTCTGATCGCCGACTCCGTACACGGGGTGCAATGATTCCCGAATCACCTCCCGCTACGCCATGTCGATTGACGCTTTGCCCGACCGTTCCGCGGACGAGCACTATCAGAAGTGGAAAACCCTAGCCCCGCTCGGCCTCGTGGCCGTGGGGCTGGGCGCCAGCGGCGTCGGCCAGTCCACCCTTATGAAGGGCGACGAGGACACTGCGACCTGGAAATGGGTGGCCGCCGGCACCGCCAGCCTCACCGTGCTGAACGCGGGGCTGTGCCTCTTCGGCGACGCCGTGAAGCACCGCGCCCTGTACGAGTGGACGTCGGAGGCGGATGCATAACGGCGATCGCCCTGCCCGCCGGGGCTGTGGGAGGGGCAGGGCGCCTGCGGGCGACATAAAAAAAGCCCGGCGGGGCCGAGCTGAAAAATCATGACTGTATGTCTATTCGCCAACGTACGAAAATCGACCCCCGGCGTGTCAAGAGGAAAGTATGACGGAAATGTAATTCGTTGCGGAGTCGGCGCACGAATCAATCTCGCCCCCCGTTGCGCTACGAGCGACTCTCCGTCCCGGCCCCCTCTCGTCCCGGCGGATGCCCTCGACCCGCGTGTCAGGGGAGGGCATTGCCGCCGTCCACAGCCGTTCTCGCCTCACGGCCCCCCTGTCCCGCATGACTGGCGACGCCTTCATCGACCACTGGACATCCGCCGGCGCCTCCGAGCACGGCAACGAACAGCTCTTTCGGAGCGAACTCTGCGACCTGCCCGACGTGCTGCCGCCCGACCCCGCCGGGCCCAGCGACCGTAGGACCCGCGCCCAGGTCGTCCGCGTCCTTACTGAGCAAGAGCGAAGGAGGACGTAATTTCAGGTTTGCGCCCTGACCGAACGGTAGCGGACGTTGTGTTCGATTGTGCCCCGTCCGACGTGCATAATCTGCTAAAGGCATTGGTGCCCAGAGGGGCGGCGGAGAGCCGTGCGGCATTTCCCCG
Organism: Salinivenus iranica; assembly: GCA_002894665.1. Taxonomy (GTDB): domain Bacteria; phylum Bacteroidota; class Rhodothermia; order Rhodothermales; family Salinibacteraceae; genus Salinibacter; species Salinibacter iranicus. Next base: position 43,976 of record NCRB01000013.1, on the reverse strand, counting down.
GCGGTCCGCAGAGTTGGGGCCTACACCGCAGGTGTGGTGAAGGGGAGCGCAAGCTGAGTGTCGGCCTGCTCGCGTTCCACCAGGGACGATACGCTCAGGCCCAGGAGGCGGACGGGCTCGGGGGGAGGGTGCGGGCGGTGGAGCAGCCGGTCGGCCCAACGCAGCAGCTCGTCTACCGTCCCCACGGTGCGGTCGAGCGTCTGCTGCCGAGAGGACACGCTGTGGCGGTGGTCCTTGATCTTGAGCGTGACGGTGCGGCCCCGCTGCCCGGCGTCCTGGAGGCGCTCGGCCACCCGCTCGGCAATGGGGCACAGCCGGTCCAGCATTGCGTCCGGGGCCTCCAGGTTCGTCTCAAAGGTGCGCTCCGCCCCCACCGACTTCCGCTCGCGGTTGGGCTGCACCGGGCGGGTGTCGGCGCCCATCGCCAGCGTTTTGAAGTGAGGGCCCCGTGCGCCGAAGTGGTGCCGCAGCGTCCGCTCGTCGGTGGCCTGCAGGTCAGCGCCCGTCTCGATGCCCAGGTCGTGCATCGCCTCGGCGGTCACGGGCCCGACGCCGTGAAAGGCCTCGATCGGCAGGTCGGCAATGAAGGCCCGCTGCTCGGCAGGGGGCACCACCGTGAGGCCGTCGGGCTTGTCCCGGTCGGAGGCCACCTTGGCGACGAACTTGCTAGGGCCGACCCCGGCGGAGGCGGTGAGGCCGGTTTCCTCGTGGATCTCGCGCCGGATGCGGCGGGCGAGGAGGGTGCCGGAGGGCGGGCCCTGCTTGGGTGTGGTGACGTCGAGGTACGCCTCGTCTAATGAGAGCGGCTCCACCCGGTCGGTGTATCGATGCAGGATCTTCCGGATGGCCCGCGACTCCTCCTGGTACACCTCCATCCGCGGCGACACGAAGATGAGATCCGGGCACTTCCGATCCGCTTCGACGGCGGACTGAGCGGAGTGGACGCCGTAGGGGCGCGCCTCGTAACTGGCCGTCTGCACCACGCCCCGTGGCGGTGTGCCGCCCACGGCGATCGGCTCCCCCGCGTACTGCTCCGGAAAGTCGCGCTGCTCCACCTGCGCGTAGAACGCGTCCATGTCCACGTGGACGATGCGGCGGGGCCGGTCGTCCGAAGATGGATCGCGGGGAGCGGACATGACCTGAGGCACATGGCGAGACGGAACGCCCGGTCATACTACGAAACAGACGACACATATGTGAACCATGTGGCGACTGCGGGCCGGGTGGGGAGGGGCCACGTGACCGAAGTCTCGTCCCCGGACGGGGGCAATATAGAAACGGCCCGCCGGAGACTGGCGAGCGTCAAACTGACCTGACCATGGTCGTACCATAATAGCAAAATGACCCCCCGGGTCGTCAAGGCATTGGTTTGAAAAATGTGTCTTTTGTGGAGGACGGGGCACGGGGCGGGGATCCTGTGACGTTTTGGTGGAGGATCGGAGCCGATGGGCGGTCGCCCTTGTCTCTTCTGGTCCCCGTCCGGATGTTGACGTGCGATCACTGTTGGATCTCTGCTTCGATTGGATATGCCGAGCGCCTCGCCCTCCTGGATTGTGTGTAAGTTTGGCGGCACGAGCGTGTCGAGCCGCGCCCGGTGGGACACCATCGGCGACGTGGTGCGCACGCATCAGGCCGACGGCCGCCACCCGTTCCTCGTCTGCTCGGCCCTGCAGGGCATCTCCGATCAACTGGAGGCCCTGCTGGACGCCGCCGCGGAGGGCGCCCCGCAGGAGCCCCTCGCCACCATCCGCGAGCGGCACGAGGCCCTGGCGCGGGCGATGGAGGTGGACCCGGCGGCGGTGCTGGGGGACGGGTTCGAGCGTCTGGAGCGGCTGACGGGGGAGGCGACCGACGCGGACCCCCTTCCGCCCCGCCTGCGGGCGGCGGTCCTGGCCACGGGCGAGCTGCTGTCCACGCGCCTCGGCGCCGCCTACCTGTCCGGGCAGGGGCTCGACGTGCGCTGGCTCGACGCGCGCGAGTTCCTGCGGGCCCAGGACGCCCCCCACGTGTCGCCCCGCCGCCAGTACCTCTCGGCCGCCTGCACCTCGCCCCCCGACCCCGTCCTGCAGGACCACCTGGGCCAGGCGCCCGACGCGGTCTACCTTACGCAGGGCTTCATCGCCAGCAATGCCCTGAGCGAAACCGTGCTGCTGGGGCGCGGCGGCTCCGACACCTCCGCCGCCCACTTTGCGGCCAAGCTGGAGGCCGAGCGCCTGGAGATCTGGACCGACGTGCCCGGCCTCTTCACCGCCAACCCGCGCGAGGTGCCCTCGGCCCGCCTGCTGCGCCGCCTCGACTACGATGAGGCCCAGGAGCTGGCGACGATGGGGGCGCGCGTGCTCCACCCGCGCTGCCTCGACCCCGTCCGGCGCCACCAGATCCCCCTGCACGTCCGCAGCACCAAGGCGCCCACGATCGACGGCACGGTCGTCTCGGCCGACGGGGCGGACGTGGGGCCGCAGGTGAAGGCCGTCTCCGCCAAAACCGGCGTCGTGGCCGTCGTCATGGAGACGCTGGGGATGTGGCAGGAGGTGGGCTTCCTGGCCGACGTCTTCCAGATTTTCAAGCACAACGGCCTGTCGGTCGACCTCGTGGCGACCTCCGAGGCCAACGTCACCGTCACGCTCGATGCCGACGCGAACGCCCTCGACCCCGACGCCCTCGACCGCCTGTTGCACGACCTCAACCAGTACTGCGACGCCCGCATTATACGCCCCTGCGCGGTGGTGAGCCTCGTGGGGCAGCGCATCCGGTCGCTGCTGGGGGAGCTGGGGCCCGCCTTCGAGGTGTTCGACGAGCAGCAGGTGCACCTCGTCTCGCAGGCGGCCAGCGACCTCAACTTTAGCTTCGTGGTGGACGAGGACCAGGCGCCTCGCCTCGTGCGCGACCTGCACGCCCAGTTTTTTGAGGGCGAGACGCCAAGCGCCATCGTGGGGCCGCGGTGGCAGGAGCTGGCCGAGGCCGCCCCCGAGCGCCCCCAGCCCGACACCTGGTGGCGCCCCCGTCGCGACGACCTGCTCGGGCTTGCCGACGAGCAGTCGCCCCGCTACGTGTACCACGAGGGCACCCTGCGTGACCGGGCCCGGCGGATGCGGGCCCTGCGGGGGACGGACCGCACCTTCTACGCCGTGAAGGCCAACGCGCATCCCCAGGTGCTGCGCATCCTGCACGAGGAGGGCCTGGGCTTCGAGTGCGTGTCGCCGGACGAGGTGGACCGCGTCTTCGAGGTGCTGCCCGACCTCGACCCCGACCGCGTACTCTTTCAGCCCAACTTTGCGGCCCTCGACGAGTACGCCGCGGCGCTCGACCGGGGCGTGCACGTGACGCTCGACAACGTGCAGCCCCTCGCCCAGCACCCGGACGCGTTTGCCGGGGCGTCGCTCTTTGTGCGGGTCGATCCGGGGCAGGGGCACGGCCACCACCGCAAGGTGCGCACCGCCGGGGCACAGTCGAAGTTTGGCGTGGTGCCGGGCGAGCTGGAGCGCCTCCACGCCGCCGCCGAGCGGGCCGGGGCCACCGTCGAGGGGCTGCACGTGCACGTGGGCAGCGGCATCACCAACGAAGAGACCTGGTCCGACATCGCCACCTTCCTCGACACCCTGGCCGCCGACCTGCCGGACGTGACGACGCTTAACCTGGGCGGCGGGCTGGGCGTGCCGCAGCGCCCCTCCCATTCCGCACTCGATCTCAACGCCCTCGACGATCGGCTCGCCACCTTCGCCGAACGGCATCCGCACTATGATCTTTGGATGGAGCCGGGGCGCTACCTCGTGGCCGAGGCGGGCGTGCTCCTCGCCACCGTTACCCAGACGAAGGCAAAGGGGCCGGTGCAGTACGTGGGGCTCGACACCGGCATGAACAGTCTCTTGCGGCCCGCCCTCTACGGCGCCTACCACGGCATCGTAAACCTGAGCTGCCTCGACACGCCCCCGTCCATGACGGCCACCGTAGTGGGTCCCATCTGCGAGAGCGGAGACGTGCTGGGCCACGGCCGCCGCCTCCCGCCCACGGCCCCGGGAGACACGCTCCTCATTGCCACCACCGGCGCCTACGGCGCAAGCATGAGCAACGAGTACAACCTGCGCGCCCCGGCGGCGGAGACGGTCCTCCGGTCCGGGGAGGACAGGGAGAATCCGAGGGCCTCATGAAAAGAGGACCAAGGAGGAACGGCCCAACGGCGGCCCCCGTGTGCCGGAATGAATGTTCATTCCGATGCAGGCTCCGTTGCAATTCCGGACAACTCAGACAAGCGCGATTCGATCCTAACCGCAGCCCTTCGGCTCTTTGACGAGCAGGGGTTCCGGGGCACGTCGATGGCCACCATTGCCGAGGAGGCAGAGGTGGGGGCCGGCACCATCTACCGGTACTTCGACGGCAAGGAGGATCTCATCCATCAGTTGTACGCGGAGGCCCGACGACAGGCCCATCGGTCCATCCTGAGCATCGGGTTTGACGAGGGCGGCTCGGTCCGCGAGCGGCTCTACACCCTCTGGCGGGCCGTGCTGCTCGACTACATCGACTGCCCGCGCCTCTACCGGTTCATCCTCAAGTACGAGTCCTCGGCGTACCTGCAGGAGTCGGCCCGGGCACAGACAGAAGACTTGGAGGCGCCGTTTCGGTCAATCTATCGGGAGGGCGTGGAGCAGGGCCTGTTTCGCCCGCTCCCGGAGTCCATCTACGCGTCGTTCTTCACGGGACCCGCCACCCACCTGGTGCAGGAGCACCTGAACGGGGAGACGGCGCTGGATGAGACGCGCATCGATCAGACGTTCGAGATGTTGTGGGCCGCCTACACCACCGAGGGGGCCTCCTCGTCCGGGTCCTGACGTCTGCCGTTCGCTGTTGTCGCCGCCCGCGGGCCGTGCGGGGGCGTTTTGTTTCTCTTTCGTTTTCACTGCCCCCCGTCTATGACTGTGCACACGTCTGTTCTGCCGCTACTGCTTCTTTTGTCGCTCGGGCTGGTTGTGGGCGGGTGCGGTGGGGCCACTGGGCAGAGCGGGTCCGCCCCGCAGCAGGGCCCGTCGGCCTATCCTGTTCTGTCAGTTGAGTCGCACTCGGTTGTGCTCCCCAGCCGCTACCCCACGACGCTGGAGGGGCGGCAGACCGTGAACGTGCGGCCGCGGGTGGAGGGCTTCATCGTTGAGATGCGGGTTGACGAGGGGGACGTGGTCGAGCAGGGAGAGGTGCTGTTTCGCCTCAACAACGAGGAGTACCAGCAGGCGGTGCGGTCGGCCAAGGCGGACGTAGAGGCCGCCCGCGCCAACGTGCAGCAGGCCGAGGATGAGGTGGAGCGGCTCACCAGCCTCGTGGAACAGGACATCGTCAGCGAATACGAGCTCAAATCAGCCCAAAACACCCTCCAGTCGCGCAAGGGGGCGTTGTCGCAGGCCGAGGCCGACCTGGAAAACGCCCGGGTCAACCTGGACTACACCTACGTGCGAAGCCCGGCGGACGGGGTGATCGGCTCCATTCCCTACCGCATCGGGAGCCTGGTAAGCAGCACCAGCACGGAGCCCCTTACCGTCGTCTCCGACATTTCAGAGGTTCGCGCCTACTTCTCGATGAACGAGCGCGAACTCCTGGACATGGTGCAGCAGACGGGCAGCGACCGGGACGTCGCACTCCGCGAGCGCATTGAGCAGCTTCCCGCGGCCCAGCTCACCCTCTCCGACGGGACGACCTATCGGCATACGGGCGACATTTCTCTCGCCAGCGGCCACATCAACACCGAAACGGGCGCCGCCTCCTTCCGGGCGCGCTTCCCGAACCCCGAGAAGATGCTGCGGAACGGAGCGTCGGCCACCCTTCAGATTCCGTACCGTCGTGACTCCGCCCTTGTGGTGCCGAAGAGTGCCACCTACGAGGTGCAGGACAAGCGCTACGTGTATCGGGTGACCGACAGCAGCGCGGTGGAGAGCGTCGAAATCGAGACGGCGCCGCGGTCGACGCCCAAGCTGTTTGTGGTCGATGGCGGGTTGTCGGCGGGCGACCGCATTGTCACCGAGGGGCTCGGCAGTCTTCAGGACGGCACCGGCATCCGCCCCGAGGCCGTTTCGGCCGACAGCCTGTACCGTGCCCTGGTGCCGGCCGACACCACGTCCGCCCGCCGCCCGTCGGGGGCGTAACGCGTCCGCCCCGGGACTCCTCGCCTGCTTTTTCCGCCTCGTCTTTCTCCCGCCGCGATGGTCCAACGATTCATCAACCGACCGGTCCTGTCCACGGTCGTCTCCATCATTCTGGTGATTCTCGGCATTCTGGGCTTTCGGGCCCTGCCGGTGTCCCTCTACCCCGACATTGCCCCGCCCACGATTCAGGTGACCGCCACCTACCCGGGCGCCAACGCCCAGACGGTGATGAACAGCGTGGTCGCGCCCCTGGAGGAGCAAATCAACGGGGTGGAGGGCATGACGTACATCAACTCCACGGCCAGCAACAACGGCCGGGCCGAAATCCAGGTCTTCTTCGAGCTGGACACCGACCCGGACATTGCGGCGGTGAACGTGCAGAATCGGGTGTCGCAGGCCACCAGCCGCCTGCCGCAGGAGGTCACGCAAACAGGGGTGACAACCCAGAAGCAGCAGACCAGCCGCCTCCTCATCTTCTCCCTCTACAGCCCGGAGGGCACCCACGACGCCACCTTTATCGAAAACTATGCGCGCATCAATCTCATCCCGCAGCTGCAGCGGGTGAACGGGGTGGGAACGGCGGATGCCTTCGGGTCCAACACGTATTCGATGCGGGTGTGGCTGCAGCCGGACGCGATGGCGAGCCACAACCTGACGCCGAACGAGGTCACCGCGGCCATCAACGAACAGAGCTTCGTTGCGGGGCCGGGCGCCGTGGGCGAGAATAGCGATCAGGCGTTCCAGTACACGCTGCGCTATGAGGGGCGTCTCTCGACGGCCACCGAATACGAGGACATCATCATTCGCGAGTCCGCCGAAAACTCCGAGATGCTTCGGCTTGGGGACGTGGCGCGGATTGAGCTGGGGGCCCAGAGTTATACGACCATCACCCGCACGAATGGCGGCCCGAGCGCAGGACTGTTCGTCTCCAAATCGGCGGGGGCGAATGCCCAGGAGGTGGTGCGGAACGTAAAGGCGGAGCTGGAGAATTCAGCGGCCGGCTTTCCGGACGACATGGAGTACACGACGCTCTACGACGCCAACAGCTTCCTGAATGCCTCGGTCTCGAAGGTGTACACGACGCTCGTTGAGGCCTTCCTGCTGGTCTTCCTGGTCGTTTTTGTCTTCCTGCACGACTGGCGCGCCACGCTCATCCCGGCCGCCGCCGTGCCCGTGTCCATCATCGGCACCTTCTTCTTTCTCAACCTCTTCGGGTTCAGCATCAACCTCCTCACCCTCTTCGCGATGGTGCTCGCCATCGGGATTGTGGTGGACGACGCCATCATTGTGGTGGAGATCATCCACGCCAAGTTGGAGGAGGGCTTGCCCCCGTTGGAGGCGGCCGTCGAGGGCATGAAGGAAATTACGGCGGCCATCGTTTCCGTCACCCTCGTCATGGCAGCCATCTTCGTGCCCGTCACCTTCATTCCGGGCTCCACGGGGGTGTTCTTCGAGCAGTTCGGGATCACCTTGGCAGTGGCGATCACCATCTCGGCGGTGAACGCGCTCACGCTTAGCCCGGCGCTCAGTGCCCTCTTCCTGACGTCGGAGGAGGAACGGGCCGTCCCGCCCGACGAGCGAAACTGGGCGCAGGACCTGTGGCACCGGTATCAGGAGCGCTTCGAGAGCGGCTTTGCCGCCCTGACGCGGCAGTACAAAGCCGCCCTCGGCGTGCTCACCCGCCACGCGTGGACGTCGGTCGTGGTGGTTGTCGGCGCGATCGGGCTCGTGGGCGTCTTCCTCAACATCACGCCCGGCGGCTTCGTCCCCGATGAGGACCAGGGCACGTTCTTCGCCAACATTAGCCTGCCGCCCTCGTCTTCGCTGGAGCGGACGCAGGCGGTGCAGGAGAAACTCGACGACATTGTGACCTCGGTCGATGCCGTCGACTCCCGGCTGAGCATTTCTGGGTTCGGCATCATCAGCGGGGCCGGCAGCTCCTACGGGTTCCTCGTGGGGAAGCTGAAGCCGTGGGGCGAACGCGAGGCCAGCGTAAACGACGTGATCGCCGAGCTGCAGCGGAAGACCCAGCGCATCAAAGAGGCGGACATCGCGTTCTTCTCGCCCCCCGTCATTTCCGGCTTCGGCAACACGAGCGGGTTTACGGTGCAGCTGCAGGACCGGCAGAGCGGCACCGTGGAGGAGCTGGCCCAGGCGAGTCAGAAGGTGCAGCGGGCCCTCAGCCAGCGTCCCGAGGTCCAGTACGCGACCTCGTACTTCAACACGGACTTTCCGCAGTATCAGGTCGACGTGGATGTCCCCAAGGCGCAGAAGGCGGGCCTGACGCCGCGCTCCATTCTGAATACGATGCAGACGTACTACGGGAGCCGGTACGTGGCCGACTTCAACCGATTCGGAAAGCAGTACCGGGTGTACGTGCAGGCCGAGGCGGAGGACCGCGCCTCCGAGCAGAGCCTGCAGAACATCTTCGTCCGAAACGAGGAGGGGGAGATGGCGCCCATCAACTCGTTCGCGTCCCTGGACCGGGTGTACGGCGCGCAGAATATCTCCCGCTTCAACCTCTTCAAGTCCGTAGAGATCACGGGCGCCACCACTCCCGGCTACAGTTCGGGGGACGCCATTGAGGCCATCCAGGAGGTCTTCGACGAGCACGTCTCCTCCGAGTACGGGTACGCCTTCTCCGGCCTCACGCGTGAGGAAAACCAGTCCAGCGGGCAGGAGCTGTACATCTTCTTGCTCTGCCTCATCTTCGTCTACTTTCTGCTGAGCGCGCAGTACGAGAGCTACCTGGCCCCGTGGGCCGTCATTCTGCCGCTGTCCATCGGGCTGGCCGGGGCGTACGGATTTGCAAACCTGTTCGGGATCACGAACAACGTCTACCTGCAAATTGCGGCCATCATGTTGATGGGGCTGCTCGCGAAAAACGCGGTCCTGATCGTCGACTTTGCCCTGGTGCGCCGACGAGACCGCGGAATGTCGCTGGCCCAGGCGGCCCTCAACGGGGCGGAGGAGCGGTTCCGGCCCATCCTCATGACCTCGTTCGCGTTCATCGCCGGGCTGCTGCCCCTGGCCGTGGCGTCCGGCGTCAACGCCAACGCCAACCAGGCGATCGGCATCCCGACGGCGGGCGGCATGCTCATCGGGACGCTGATTGGGCTGTTCGTGGTGCCCGTGCTGTTCATTCTGCTCCAGCGGCTCCAGGAGTACTTCACGGGCGTGCCCGAGGCGGCCCGCGCCTAGTCCCTTCTTTCGTGTACCACTGTCGTCTTTTTTGCCCAGACTGTTGCCTCCCGTGAGACGCCGATCGACTGCGCCGCTGTTTGTTGCTCTTGCGGCCGCTCTTCTTCTCCTTCCGGGGTGCCTCGCCACGAGGCAGTACGAGGCCCCGGCCCCGGCGACGGATTCGCTCTACGGGACCCCCGCCGCGGAGCTGGATAGCACCACGCTGGCCGATGTGCCCTGGCAGGAGGTGTTCGACGATCCGACGCTCCGCGGCCTGATCCGGGAGGCCCTTCGCAACAACCTGGACCTGCGGGAGGCCGTCCAGCAGGTGCGGGTGGCGGAGGCCAACCTGAAGGAGGCCACGGGAGCGCTCTACCCGGACCTGTTTGTGGGAGGCACGGCCTCGTACAACGAACCGTCGGACAACGGGCCGTCCGCCGCGGGCACGGGCGCGGTGGAGGCGACGGACCAGTATTCGGTGTCGGCCAGCACCAGCTGGGAGATTGACATCTGGGGCCGGCTGTCGAGTGCCCGGCGGGCCCAGTATGCGGCTCTGCTGCAAACCGAGGCCACCCAGCGGGCGGTCCGGACCGCCCTCATCGCGAACGTCGCCCGGACGTACTACCAACTGCTGGCCCTCGACCGGCAGCTCGAGATTACGGACGAGACGATTGAGAACCGACAGACGGATCTTCAGACCGTTCAGAGCCTGAAGGAGGGCGGGGCTGTGACGAACGTGGCCGTGGAACGGAGCCGGGCCTCCCTCGCGGCGGCCCGTGCGTCGCGCCCCACGCTCAAACAGGCGATTACGGAGCAGGAGAATTCCCTCAGCACCCTGCTGGGCCGCTCGCCGGGCGATATCGAGCGGACCACCCTGTCCGACCAGTCGCTCCTCGACTCGCTGGCCACCGGCGTCCCGGCCCAGCTGCTCCGCAACCGGCCCGACGTGGTGGCGGCCGAGTACCAGTACCGCAGTGCCTTCGAGCGTACGAACAGTGCCCGTGCCGCCTTCTACCCCTCCCTCACGTTGACGGCGGAGGGCGGCTTTGAGAGCCTGGAGGCGGGCGACCTCCTGGTGCCGGGCTCGCTCTTCTACAATCTGATTGGGGGGCTCACGCAGCCGATCTTCGCCCAGAACCAGAACGAGGCGCGCCTTGAGCGCCGCCGGGCCCGGCAGACCCAGGCGCGCCTGAACCTCCGCCGCACCCTCCTTAGCGCCGGCAGCGAGGTCTCCGACGCCCTGAGCCGCTACCGCACCACGACGCAGCGGATCGAAGCGCGACAGACCCAACTGGAGGCCCTGGACGCCGCCGTCACACAATCGCGCGAACTGCTCCGCTACGGCGAGGTGAACTACCTGGATGTGTTGACGGCCCAGCAGGAGTACCTGGCCGCTCAACTCGACGACGTGAACGACCGGCTCGATCGGCTGCAGGCGGGGGTGGCGCTCTACCGGACGCTGGGGGGAGGCTGGGACCGCTCGGCGGATCCGATTGCCGACGGGGAGCAGGAGTAGCCGCCGTTCCCTAGGGTCCCGAGTCCCGTTCCCCGAAGGCATGGGAGGGACCGGGGCCGGAGAAGGGGAACGGACGGGGGAGAGGAACGAGCGGGCGGTGACGATCCGTTACCGACGATCCGGGAAGGCAACTCCCCGGCCCCGACCTGCAGGGGACGCGCGCTCTCGACCCAAACGGACGGTGCCCGTGGTCAACAACTACTACACGCTCCGCGCCCTGGTGCGCGAGTGGCAGCCCGATCTGGACGGCACGACGGTCCGCGACATCTATTCCCAGAACAAGAATGAATTGACCGTCGCCCTGGACCGGGGAGAGCGCGCCTGGATGGTGCGCAGCTCGGTCCAGCGCCCCCTTCTCCACCTCTTTCGCGTGGAGGGCTACAGCAAGGCCCGTCGCAACGTGGCCACGCTGTTCGAGGACGCCATCGGACGAACGGTCACGGGCGTCCGCATCGCCGAGCGGGACCGGCTCGTGTCCCTCTCCCTGGACGACGGCTCGCGGCTTCTGTGGCAGCTCTTTGGGGCGCGGGCCAACGTCTTCCACGTTGCGCCCGACGACACGATCGTGGCCGCCTTTCAGCGTCACGAGGAGCTGGTGGGCACGGACGCCCCGGAGCCCTACCCGGCGCCGATGCCCGACACTTTCGAGGCGTTCGAGGACCGCTGGAAGCCCAACCGCAACAAAACGCGGCAGGCCGTCCAGTCGGCGGTGTCGCTCTTTGGGGCCGACCTGGCGCGGGAGACAATTCACCGGGCCGGCGTCACCAGCGAGGCGCCCGGAGACTGCACGGAGGCCGAGCGCCGGGCGCTCTTCGAGGCGTCCCGGGAACTGCGGGAGGCCCTTGAGGCGCCCGCGCCCGTCCTCTACGGCGACGGCCAGTTTCCCGATGCGTTTGCGCTGATTCCGCTGACGCACCGACCCGAGGCCCCCGCCGAGCGATTCGACACGGTCGACGCCGCGGTGGAGAACTTTGTGCGCCGCACGCTGGCCGAGAAGCACTTTCACCGCCTCTACGATCCGCTGGAAGAGGCGCTCGCCTCGGCCGCGGAGCACGAGCGCCGCAGCGCCGAGCGGATGATGGAGGAGCTCGACAGCGAGAGTCGGGCGGGACGCTACGAGCGGTGGGGGCACCTTCTCATGGCCCAGCAGGATCGGGTGCCGGAGGGGGCGGAGGAGGTGGAGCTGCCCGACCTCTTTGAAGACGGCGCGCCCGTGACCATACCGCTCGATTCGTCCATGTCGCCCGTCGAGAACGCCGAGCACTACTACGACCGCGCCCGGAGCACGCGGCGGTCGCGGGAGGAGGCCGAGGCGCGGCTCGACGACACGATCGAGCGGGCCCAGCGGGCCGAGGCGCTTCTCGCGGACCTTGGGGAGATCAACACGCTCGACGGGATCAAGCGCTTCCGGAACGAACGGGAGGCGGAGTTTGCCCCGTTCGTCGAGCGGGAGGATGCGGAGGTCGATCGGTTCCCGTACCGGCGGTTCGACCTCGGGGACGGGTTTGAGGTGTGGGTGGGCAAAAATGCCCGGCAGAACCACGAGCTCACGTTCCACGCCGCGCAGAAGTACGACCTCTGGATGCACGTTCGGGAGCGGCCCGGCGCGCACACCGTGCTGCACCTTCCCAACCGCGATGCCGAGCCGGGCCGGCATCGCATTCATACCGCGGCGGCCATCGCGGCGTACTACAGCAAGGCGCGGGGCAGTGCCCTCGTCCCGGTTATGGTGACGGAGCGCAAGTACGTGACGAGCCCGAAGGGCGCCGACCCGGGCGTGGTGCGCGTCAACCGCGAGGACGTGGTGATGGTGGAGCCGGGGCTTCCGGAGTAGGGAGAGGCCAGAGGCGTCCCGAACAGGCCCCCAAAACAAAACGGGCGGACCCGCCGCACTGGCCGGTCCGCCCGTTTGAGGTCTGGCACTGGTCTGTTAAGAACGGCGTGTCGGCACCGGGTGCCAGAGAAGGCGGTGCCGCCGAACGGCGGGCTACATGCCGCCGCCCTCACGCTGGGGAATCGAGTCGGCGCGGCGGTACTGCTGGGTGCCGCCCTTCTTGCTGGTGACGCCTTCGACCTGCCCTTCGCCGCTGGTCATGATGCGGTTGGCGGGCACGCCGTTGTCCTCGTAGTAGCTGGCGACCGCGTCGGCGCGGTCCTCCGAGAGGGACTGCTGGTCGCGCTCACCCGGCGCGGCGAAGCCCTCGATGCGGACCGACAGGTTGGGGCACTGCGAGAGGATGTCGGCGTTCTCCTGGAGGGTAGACTCCGCCTCGTCGTTCAGCGTGCTGGAGTTGCGCCCGAAGAAGGCCGAGTTCATCTCGCTGACGCTGGTGCAGATTTCCGGCAGCACGCGGTTGACGCGGACGGTGACCGAGCGCGTGTCCTCTCCGACGTTGTTGGAGGCGGTGAGGCGGGCGGTGTACTGGCCCGGCTCGTCGTAGGTGTGGGTCGGGGAGCGGCCGGAGCCCGAAGAGCCGTCGCCAAACTCCCAGCTGCGGGTGATGGGGCTGTCGCCCTGAACGTTGGCGTTAAAGCGGACCTGCTCGCCCTCGTCGACCGGGTTCGGGTTCGCGTTCAGCGACGCAATGGAGGCGGGCTGCGGCGGAGGAACGATCGTGACCGAGGTGCTGGAGGTGTCGGCGCCGCCCTCGTTGCTGGCGCGGAAGCGGATGGTGTACTCACCCGTTGAGGAGTAAGCGTGCGTGGCCGAGAGGCCGGAGGCCGACGCCCCGTCCCCGAACGTCCACTCGTACGAGATGGGGGTGTCGGCGTCCTCCTCATTCTCGATGGCGGCTTCGAACGAGCCCGTCTCGTCCGTTTCAAGGGTGTCCGGGCCGCTAATGGAGCCAACCATTGGGGCCGTCGATCCACAGCCGGACAGGAGAAGGCCGCCGGCAATGAGAAGTGGAAGCCAGAGTGCGCGAAGGGAAGAGTGCATTGAGGTTTTCATGGTATCAGGGGATTGCGCTGCGTCAGAGGGAGCGAAGACCGAAAACAGGATTGGGCATCGCCCCAATCACAAGGGATTGCCTTTCAGTCTGCAAGAAAAAGAAAAAGACGCCGACTACGCAATGCCAACGAGTGTGTCCGGAGAAACAGCCCCACGATGTGTTCGCAGGGTCGTCGGCGAGTAGTCAACGATCAACGGCGGAAGGTTCCACACGCCGTTCAATTGGGTCCGGAATTCCAGGGTGGAACGTTTGTTTCAATCTCAAAAAGGATACGAGGAAAATGCGTAGGAAGCAAAATCCCCGGGTCCCAATCAGGGAATCCGAAGCAAAAATCACACAAACGTAGCGTCCGGGACGTTTGCGTCCCCTGAGAAGGCCCGGCCCGGAAGAATTCACTCGTCTTCGAGCTGGTTTACGTGCTTCTCCAGGGCGCTTTTCTTGTTGGCGGCCTTGTTTTTGTGGATGAGGCCCTTTCCGGCCAGCCGGTCGAGCTCGCCCTTCACTTCGTTGAGCATTTCCCGGGCGTCGGCCGGGTCCTCCATCGATTCAAGCTTATTGATCTTCGTACGGACCCGGGTTTTCTGGGATTTGTTGTGCTTGCGCCGCTTTTCGTTCTGGCGCATGCGCTTTTCGGCGGATTTGTGCTGGGGCATAAGGCGGGGGGATTGAGAAACAGAAGACACGTGAGGGCACGGAGAGCAGGCACGCTCCGGATGCCGCGGAGAAGGGGGGCGGCGGCAAGAGCGAGTGCCTTTTCCTCTCTCAGATAGAATCGAAACGAGGAAATAGTTCCCTGAGGCGCAGAGGCGGACGGGAGAATCTCCGGCGGAACGGGGGCCGGAGTAGAAACCGGGACCCATTGCCTTCGTTCAGTCGCCCGACGTTCTTTTTGCACTCACTGTCAACGGCGTGGCGTCGGGGAGCCGTCTCCCGGGGCGCTGCGCTTCTGGCGTTGCCTCCTATGTGGTCTTTTCTTGCCGAGCTCATTCGGACGCCTGAGGTCCCGCGGACCATTGTGGTGATGGATGAGGAAGGGATGGGGGGCACGCGTCAGTATGAGGTAGAGCCCCGGCGGTTGCTGGTGGCCTGGGGCGGGACGCTCCTGGTGGTGGGCGTGGTGGTGGCGGGGCTGATGGCATGGACGCCGCTCCGTACGCTCATTCCGGGGTACGGCACGGAGGAGCTTCGGCAAGAGGCGCGCCTCAACGCCGTTCGCGTGTCCGCGCTGCAGGATTCCGTGGCGCTGCAACGTCGCTACATCGAGCGCCTACAACAGCTCATGACGGGGCAAGTCGACTCGATCGCCCAGCGGGGCCGACAGGAACGGTCGGGCGGCCCACTCGGGAGACCGGGGGCGGCGGTCCCTGGGTCCTCGCGCATGGCGTCCGCCACGGGCCCGGTCGAGGCCCTCTCGACGCTTCGGCCTCCGGTGCGTCCGCCAGTGGAGGGCGGGTTCCCGACGCGAGGGTTCGACGCCCAGGCGGCGCACTATGGCACCGATATTGCTGTGCCCGAAGGGACCCAGGTCCGTTCGATCGGATCGGGCTATGTGGTGCTGGCCGGTCGGACCCAGGACGACGGCCACACGATTGCTGTCCAGCACGCGGACGGCTACCTTTCCGTGTACAAGCATAACAACCGGCTATTGAAGCAGACGGGCGATTATGTGCAGGCTCGGGAGGTCCTGGCCGTGAGTGGAAACACGGGAGAGCGGACCACGGGCCCACATGTTCACTTTGAACTGTGGCAGAACGGGCACGCGCAGAATCCTCGCTCCTACGTCCTGGGCTGGTAGACGGAGACGCCGTCGTTCCGCCCGCTTAGACTTGCCCTGTATTTGACCGACGTTTGCACCCTATGGGCTTTTTCGGAAATTCATCCCAAGAGACCGACTCAACATCCATGGCCAATCAATCGAGTGCCGCACAGGACCAAGTAAATCTCGTAGGCGAGGGGACCGTCCTTGAGGGGACGCTGCGCGCGGAGAATGACGTGCGCACCAGCGGTCGGATCATCGGCACGCTGCGCGTGAAGGGGAAGGCGATGATTGCAGAGGGGGGGACAGTCGAGGGAGAGATCTACGCGACCAATGTCGACATTGCCGGGCGTGTGGAGGGGGAGCTCCACGTGGAAGAGCGTCTCGTTCTCAAGAGCACGGCGCAGGTCAATGGAAGCATTGAGACCGACCGGTTGGTCGTTGAGGAGGGAGCGCAGTTCAATGGAGACTGCCAGATGGACAGTTCGGTGTCGATCGATGAGGCCCCGGACCGAGAGACTACATCTCAGTCGCGCCCAACCTTTGGGGCGGACGACGCAGACCCGGAGGCGTCGGATCGAGACGCCTCGGGAACGCTGTCGGGGGAGGAGGAAGAGGCCACGTCGTAGAGGAGGGCCCCCGTACGACGAGGAGCATCCCGTACGAGCATGTCCCCCTTCGGAATGAGGGCCAGGCATCATGGGGCACGCGCCGCACGATTCTGACGACTCCCCGCCGGACGCCCACGAGGAGCCGGAGACGCAGCCCCCGTCCCGATCCCCCACCGACTGGTCGGCCTGGACGGCGACGCTCCGCGACGTGACCCCTTACCTGGACCTCGGCTGGCGCCTGATGGGGGCCGCGGCCGGCCCGCCGGTCATCGGATACGCAGTGGATGCCGGGCTGGACACCAGCCCGTGGGGGCTCCTGCTTGGGGGCGGAATTGGTCTCCTCGGAGCGGGGGTTCAGTTGGTTCGTCTGAAGGATGAGTTTACGCGGACGCCCCCCTCGGCCCCGGACCGATGACGGGAACGCACCCGCCGAAACACTCTTTCATTTGCAATTCACCGCTTCTCATACGACCTCCACAACCTCTCCCCGTAGCTTCGTATCTGCACTGTGGAAGTCGATGGCTGCGACGCGACGAGCCGCGATGGGGAACGCATGATGCCAACATCCTGGTGGGTTGCTGCGGGAATTGGGATTGGCATCGTGGTCGTTCACGTCGGCGTTCGTCTCTTCACCCGCTGGTGGTCTCGGGGCGTGGAGGGCACGCACACTGCCCTGAAGGTAGAGCTGGTGGGGATGGGAGGGCGAATGCTGGTTGTGCTTGTACTGACCGCCCTCGTGCTTCTGTACGTGCCCGTTCCGGCGGAGCCGTTTGTGGTCGCGCTGATTGGCTTTCTGTTGCTGAGCATCGCCGTCGAGGTTGTCCTCGTCGCCCGCCGCCGCTTCGATGATTCATCTCACGCGTAACGACGTTTCGAACGTGTCGCCTTCTGTCTCTGCTCCCATGTCGTCGCTCGCTGTCGGATGCCGCCTGCGTGTGGCTGTGTTGGTTCTGGCCCTACTGGGGGCAGGAGCCGCCGGGGGCGGGTCTACCGCTCACGCCGCGGACGATGGGGAGTTGACCCTCGACTCGATCGTCAACAACGTCATCGTGGGGCACGCCGAGGATGGAAACTACCTCAACTTCGACCCCTTCGCCACCGTCGAGCTTCCTCGCATCATGGTGGCCCGCACCGCGGATGGGGCCCTGACGGTCGATTTGTACGGAAGCACGAAGGGACTTCTGAAAGACGGGACGTACGGGCTTGTCCCCCACAGTGAGGGAGAGGGCGGTCACGAGGAGATCATCACCGAGTCGTCCGCCCTTCAGGAGGCATTTGCCAGCAAGGGGCACCTCCACGGAGACGTCGTGCGGACCAGTGGGCACGTCGTTGCCGACCTGTCGATTACCCGGCACCTGATCTTCGGCCTGCTGGCCATGGGCATCGTGCTGGCCATCTTTCTCGTTCTCGCCCAGCGGTACAAGCGGGGGGTGGGGCGCACGGAGGCCCCCCACGGCGTCCTCCAGAATATGATGGAGGTCATGGTGGTTTTCATCCGCGACGAGGTGGCGAAGCCCAACATCCAGGGGGAGAAGTGGCGCACGTTTCTTCCGTACCTCTTGAGTGCCTTCTTCTTCATCCTGATGGCCAACATCCTGGGCCTGGTGCCCTACGCGGGGGCGGCGACCTCCAACATTGCCGTCACGGGCGTGCTGGCCGTAATGACGTTTGTTATCGGGCTGCTCTACGGCTCGAAGGACCACTACAAGCACATGTTTTTGGGCCCGCCGGACGCCCCGTGGCCCATCCGCGTCATCCTCGTGCCGATTGAGCTGATCGGGACCGTGATGCGGCACCTGGCACTTGCCATCCGTTTGTTTGCCAACATGATGGGCGGCTCGCTCATCATCTTCAGCCTGATCGGCCTTGTCTTCATCATGAACGTTCTGTTCGGGGAGGCGATGGCCTTTGGCACCAGCATCATTAGCATAGGATTCACCGTCTTCATCTTGTTGCTGAAGCTGCTGGTTGCCTTCATTCAGGCGTACGTATTTACCATTCTCTCGGCGCTCTTTATCGGCATCTCCGTCGAGGAGCACGAACACGAAGAGCACGCGGACGACGCGCACGCCGAGGCGCCCACAAGCCAGACCAGCGGGGCCCTCTCCGATCGCCTCGACGCCGTGGACGACGCGGTGGACGACGTGACGGAACCGGCCCCGGCATAAACGGCTCTGTCCGCCGACTGCACGACCCCGAATCGCAACTGCGAATCTACCGTACTTAAGACACAGGCTACTATGGACCCCGCTGCTTTTGCATATCTCGCTGCAGGCCTTGGCGCCGGAATTGCTTCGATCGCCGCCGGTATCGGCATTGGCCGACTCGCTAGCTCGTCGATGGATGGTGCTGCGCGCCAGCCCGAGGCGGCCGGTGACATCCGAGGCCTCATGATTGTATCCGCCGGACTGATTGAGGGTGTGGCGCTGTTTGCCCTCATCATCTGCCTCCTGCTCGTCCTGCTTGTATGAGCCGGCGACCAGGGTGTCCGGCCCGCCCCCACCCCGGTTGGTAGCAACCGGCCGTGGGGCCCCGGGGCGCGGCCAACCGGCGCCAACGGTTGGCCGGGCCGACGTTGCCCCTTTGCGTAAGCCTATCTTCTCCCGCCATGACTGAGGTCATTGCCCAGAGCCTCGTCCAGCCCGACGTGGGGCTCATCTTCTGGAAATCGATCGCCTTCCTCATCTTCCTGTTCCTCCTGTACCGGTACGGATGGGGGCCCATTACCGAGGCCATGGAGTCCCGCGAGGAGGAGATCGAAAGCTCCATCCAGCGCGCCGAGGAGGCCCTCGCGGAGGCGAAAGAGATTCAGTCCGAAAACAAAAAGGCCCGCCGCGAGGCGGAGCGCGAGGCGCAGCGCATTCTCCGGGAGGCCCGGGAGTCGGCCGAAGAACTCCGCGAAGAGGAGATGGCCAAGACGCGCGACCGCATCCAGCAGATGCAGGAGCAGGCCCAGGCCGAGATTGAGCGGGAGAAGCAGGCCGCCCTCCAGGAACTGCGGGATGAGGTGGCCGACCTCGCCATTGAGGCGGCCAGCAAGGTGGTGCAGGACGACCTGGATGGCGAGCGCCAGCGCAAGCTCGTGAACGACTTTATCGATGACCTCCCGAAGAACTAATGCGGTGCCCGCCTCTGCGTGGGATGCTCACCGTCCTTCCTCCCTATGAGCCAGCGCACGGTTGCCCGACGTTACGCCAACGCCCTCTACGAAGAGGCCGACGCCACCGGTGTTTTGGACGCCGTGGACGCGGACGTGACCCTGCTGCGCGACAGTCTGCAAGGGGCCGCCCACCCGCTCGCCCGGTTCTTTGAGAACCCGGTCATCCCGAAGGAGAAAAAAGAGGCCGTCCTGAAGTCGCTGCTCAGTGACCGCGTCACGGAGTTGACCCTCCGCTTCCTCCGCCTTCTGGTGCAAAAGGACCGCGAGACGATCACCGCCGCGGTGCTCGATCAGTACCAGGCGTTGCGGGATGAGCAGCGCGGCATTGTGGATGCCCACGTGCGGGTTGCCCGTTCCCTCAGCGACGACGACCGGGAGGCGATCCTCGACACCCTGGAGACGCAGACGGGACAGTCCGTTCGGCTCCACGTGAAGGAGGAACCAGCCCTCTTGGGCGGGGTGGTGATCCGAATCGGGGATCAGGTGTTCGACGGCAGCGTGCGCAACAAGCTGTCGGCCCTGCGCGATCGGCTGCGCGACTCGGCACTCTCGATGGAGGCCCACGGGGCGGCGAGCCCGGCCGACTCCGAGGAATAACCGGCGGTGTTGGGCGATCGCCCGTTCCTTTCCGTACGTTTTCGACTTCAGATCTGACTACCGCTTATGTCCAACGGCACGATCCGACCCGACGAAGTGACCGATGTTCTCCGCCGCGAGCTTGGCGGGTTCGAGGCGGAGGCCGAAGAGTATGAGGCCGGCACGGTGCTGCAGGCCGGCGACGGCATCGCCACCCTGTACGGCCTGAGCAATGTGCAGGCCGGCGAGCTCGTCGAGTTTCCGGAGCAGGAGGTGGAGGGCATGGTCCTCAACCTCGAAGAAGACAATGTCGGCGTGATCCTCTTCGGCGATGTTGACGCCGTCAGCGAGGGCGACGAGGCCCGCCGCACCGGCGAGATTGCGTCCGTCGGGGTCAACGAGAACATGTTGGGGCGTGTCATCGACCCGCTGGGGCGCCCGCTTGACGGGGAAGGCCCCATCGAGGGAGACAAGATGACGCTTCCACTCGAACGGAAGGCGCCGGGCGTAATTTACCGCCAGCCGGTGGAGGAACCGGTGCAGACCGGCATTAAGGCCATCGACTCGATGATTCCGGTCGGCCGGGGGCAGCGTGAGCTCGTGATTGGGGATCGCCAGACCGGAAAGACGGCGGTTCTCGTCGACACGATCATCAACCAGAAGGCGACGCACGATGAGGAGGCCCAAAGTGGAGATCCGCTCTACTGCATCTACGTGGCGGTGGGGCAGAAGGACTCGACGGTCGCCCAGGTGAAGCGAGACCTGGAGCGCAACGGGGCGATGGAGCACACAGTCATTGTCAACGCCTCGGCCTCGATGCCGACGCCGCTTCAGTACATTGCTCCGTTTGCGGGGGCCTGCATCGGCGAGTACTTCCGCGACACCGGGCGCCACTCGCTCGTCTGCTTCGACGACCTCTCGAAGCAGGCCGTGGCCTACCGCGAGCTCTCGCTCCTGCTGCGCCGCCCCCCCGGGCGTGAGGCCTACCCGGGCGACGTCTTTTACCTCCACAGCCGCCTGCTGGAGCGCGCCGCCAAGATTATTGACAACGACAAGGTGGCGTCGCAGATGAACAACCTGCCCGCGCCCCTGCAGGACAAGGTGGAGGGCGGCGGGTCGCTCACGGCCCTGCCGGTGATTGAGACGCAGGCCGGAGATGTGTCCGCCTACATTCCGACGAACGTCATTTCGATTACGGACGGGCAGATCTACCTGGAGACCGATCTCTTCAACTCCGGCATCCGCCCGGCCATCGACGTCGGAAACTCGGTGTCGCGTGTGGGAGGCTCCGCCCAGATCAGCGCCATGAAGGACGTGGCGGGCACCCTGCGCATCGACCTCTCGCAGTATCGCGAGCTGGAGGCCTTTGCCAAGTTCGGCTCCGACCTCGACGCCTCCACGCAGCGGCAACTGAACCGCGGAGAGCGCCTCGTCGAGATTCTGAAGCAGGACGAATTCTCGCCGGTTCCGGTGGAGGAGCAGGTCGCCATTATCCACGCCGCCATCAACGGCTACCTCGACCCGGTGCCGCTGGACGACATCGAGGACTTTGAGGAAGAGTACATCGAGCGCCTGCGCCTCCGGCACGAAGAGGTGCTGCAGGCCATCCGCGAGACCGAGGAGCTCAGCGACGAGGCCACGGAGGTCTTCGAGCAGGTCGCCGAGGAGCTGGCCGACGTGTACAGCGAAGAGGAAGAGGAAGAGCAGGAGGACGTGCTCGCCGGCGACGGGGCCGCGGCCTAGCCGGCCCCACCGACCGTCCCCACTCCCGCCCACGTCGCCCGGATGGGTGCTTGGCTTTACTGATCAACCGTTTCAACCGCCTGATCCATGGCGAATCTCCGCGACATCCGAAACCGGATCGACTCGGTCGAAAACACGAAGCAGGTGACCCGTGCCATGAAAATGGTGGCGGCGGCCAAGCTGCGACGGGCCCAGGAGCGCATCTTCGATACCCGGCCCTATGCGTACAAGATTCGGGAGCTGCTGGAGCACCTGAAGGGAGAACTCGACCCCACGGCCCATCCGCTGTTTGAGGCGCCGGAGGACGCAGAGGGCACCTTGATCGTCGTCGTGACGGCTGATCGGGGGCTGTGTGGGGGCTTCAACAGCAATGTCATCAGCAAGGCCGAGCAGGCCATCGAAGAGGCATTCGCCGCGGGCACCGACGACCTTTATCTCCTCTGCGTGGGCGAGAAGGGGCACCGCCACTTCCAGAAGACCGAGCATCCGCTCGTGGGGGACTATCAGGGCATCTTCGACAATCTCTCGTTCAGTGTAGCCGAGCAGATCGTAGAGGATGCCGTGGAGGGGTTCGAGCGAGGCATCTGGGGCGAGGTGGAAGTCGTCTACAATGAGTTCAAGAACACCATCACGCAAAACCGGATTGTGGAGCCGCTGCTCCCCATCCCGGACGACCGGTTCCAGACGCCGGTGATGCAGGAGGAGGGGAATCATTTCGAGCTTCCCCAGAACGGGCAGGCCATTGACTACCTCTTTGAGCCCACCCCTCGCACGCTGCTCGACGAACTCGTGCCTCGCTTCCTGAAGTACCAGGTGTGGCGGGCGCTCCTGGAGTCCAACGCAGCGGAGCAGGGCGCACGGATGGTGGCGATGGACAACGCGACGGAGAACGCGGAGGAGATGATTGAGGACCTGACGCTGGAGTACAACCGGGCGCGGCAGAACGCGATTACGATGGAGCTGCTCGACATTGCCAGCGGGGCCGAGGCCTTGGACGAGTCCTCCTAGTCGGAACGCAACACTGCGGGCGGGAGGGCATACTTATAGAGCGTACGGAGAGGTGGCCGAGCGGTCGAAGGCGCTCCCCTGCTAAGGGAGTAAACGGGCTCATACCCGTTTCGGGGGTTCGAATCCCCCCCTCTCCGCCGCTGGGCCGGTCCCGAGACGCCTCGGGACGGGCCTTTTTTGTTTGGGCGTGCGTTGGGCGCCTCGCCACTGCACCGATCACTCACGATGGGACTGCCGGATGGCTGTGTCTTCTCCCGATCGTCCGACGGTGGCCATTGCGGGAGCCACTGGGTTTATCGGCACGGCGGTGCGGACGGCGCTCCGCGGGGAGGCGCACGTCGTGGGGCTCACGCGCTCGCCGGTGCGGGCCCGGGCCAATGCGGACCGGTACGAGCACGAGACGTGGCGCCACTGCGACCTGTTCGATCCCTACGCGGTGCAGGAGGGCCTGGAGGGGGCCGACGTGGCAATCTACCTGGTGCACTCGATGCACCCCTCGTCGCGCCTCACGCAGGCCCAGGTGGCCGATCTCGACCTGCTTCAGGCCGACAACTTTGCGCGGGCGGCCGCGGCGCAGGGCGTCGAACAGATTCTGTACCTCGGGGCGCTGGTGCCGGAGGACGCCTCGGGGCTGCCCCCCCGCCTTCGCAGTCGACTGGAGGTGGAGGACGCCCTCGGGGCGACGGGCGTGCCCGTGACCACCCTCCGCGCCGGCTTCATCGTGGGGCCGGGCGGCACGTGGCTGCGCCTCCTCCTCAATCTGGTGCGCCGCCTGCCCGTGATGCTGCTCCCGGCCTGGACCCGGGCCACGACCCAGCCGATTGCGCTCGACGACATCGTACGCGGGCTCACGCACTGCCTGGGGCGCCCCGACACGTACGACCAGACGTACGATGTGGGCGGGCCGGATCGGATGACCTACCGCGAACTGTTGAAGCGGACCGCGGCCGTGCTGGACCGGGAGCGCCCCATGGCCACGGTCCCGATCGACGCGGCCGAGCTCTCGAAGATGTGGGTGTACGTGTTTGGCGGGGTGCCGTGGGCGCTCGTGAGCCCGATTGTGGACAGCCTGCGGTACCAGGCGGAGGTGCGGCCCAACCCGCTCCAGGAGACCCTCGTGGCGGAGGCGACCCCGTTTGAGGAGGCGCTTGCCGCCTCGGTCGATGACCAGGGGCGCCCCCTGCCCAACCCCCGAAATGCGCTCCGGGCCCGGGACGACGCGGAAATCCGGGCGCAGAGCGTGGTGCGATCGGTGCAGCGCATGCCCTGCCCGCCGGGCTTTGACGCCCGCGACGTGGCGCTTGAGTACTTGCGATGGCTCCCCCGCCTGGGGTGGCCGCTGCTGCAGGTGCAGGTCGTGCAGCGGCGGGTGGCCCACTTTCAGGTCCGACCCACCGGTCCTACCCTCCTCACGCTTCGTTTTGCCGACGACCGCAGTCCGGAGGGGCGCCAGGCCTTTTACGTAACCGGCGGCCTGCTGGCCGACACCCAGGGGCCGCACACCGGTCGCCTTGAGTTTCGTCAGGCCCTGGACGGGGGCACGATTCTGGCGGCCGTCCACGACTTCTCCCCCCGCCTGCCATGGGTTGTGTACAACAGCACGCAGGCGCTCGTCCATCTGTTGGTGATGCGTCGGTTTCGGCGCCACCTCGAGCGGCTGGGCCAGGGCCAGGAGCCCGCCTCCTCGCTGTCGTCTCCCGCGCAGAATGAACCGATTGCGTAGCGCGACGCTCTTTGTCGAACAATCCGCCGGGCCGTAGCTCCATCCATGCCGACTGCCGTCGACTCTCCGTTTACCGAGGACCAGGAGGCCGCCTACGACGAGGTGTACGATCGTCTGGCCCGAGGGGAGCGGTTTACCGGTCTGCGCGGCTACGCCGGCACCGGCAAAACGTACCTCGTGAGCCGGCTGGTGGAGCAGCTGGTGGAGGAGGACTGCACCGTCACGGTGTGTGCCCCCACCCACAAGGCCGTACAGGTGCTCAGCGACGAGCTGGGGGAGGTGCCGGTGGACATGCAGACGCTCCATTCGTTTCTGGGGCTGCGCCTTCAGCCGACGGAGGATGGGGAGTACGAGCTCGTGCCCGACGACGGGCGCGATTTCAACGAGGGAGTGGTGATTGTCGACGAGGCGTCGATGATTGGGCGCGAGGAATGGCGGCACATTGAGGACTCTCCCTTCTTTGTGCAGTGGCTCTTCGTGGGCGATCCCGCGCAGCTGCCCCCGGTCAACGAAGACCCGTCGCCGGCGCTCGACGTGCCGGGCGCCACGCTGGAGACGATTCACCGACAGGCCGCCGACAATCCCATCCTGGAGCTGGCCACGGAGATCCGAACGGACACCGACGGGCGGCTCCGGGGGACGTTTGAGGATGGGCAGGGGGTGGCCATCACGGCGGAGCGGGCGGACTTCCTGGAGAGTGTGCTGCGCACCTTCGACACTGAGGCATTTGCCGAGGATGCCACCCACGCTCGGGTGCTTGCCTACCGCAACAAGACGGTCCGCCACTACAACCGCGAGATCCGGACCGCCCGCTATGGGGCCGACGCTGACCGCTTTGTGGAGGGCGAGTGGCTGGTGGCAACCGAGACGTGGTTCCACGAGGGGGTGCCCCGCCTCACGAATAGCGAGGAGGTGCGGGTGAAAAAGGCGACGGTCGATACCTTCGAGGCCGAAGACCAGAGCGAGTGGAAAACCTGGAAGCTGAAGGTGCGCACGCCGGGGCGCGGCCTTACCCGAACGGCCTACGTGTTGCACGAGGACGAGCATGCACGCTACGAGGAGGCTCTGGAGCACCGCCGTGCGAAGGCCGAGGACGACGGGGCGAAGTGGGACCGGTTTTTTGATCTCCGGGAGCGGTTCGCTCAGGTCGACTACGCGTATGCCTCGACCGTGCACAAGGCGCAGGGCTCCACGTTCGACACGGTGTTCGTGGATCACCGCGACCTGCAGGCGTGTCGGGGCTCCGAGCGACAGGCGCTGTTGTACGTTGCCGTGACGCGCCCGGCCCGCCGCCTGGCGTTGCTGGTGTAGGCGGAGGCGATCGCCGAGCCGTAGTGCCTCCCCGGGAGCGGGGACAAGCGACTTGTTTTGGGAGGATCCGGAGGGCAAATCCGCCTCGCCCCACGGAAGAGGGGGACACGCCCTGGGGCATCGACCCTTTCTCGGGGGAAGGCGGCGTCCGCCGCGGCCGTTGGGCGGCTTGCCCCTGACGCACGTTCTTGATTAGTTGGGGCGGGGAAATCTGCGATTCTCTCCCACCGACTCGTCGGGATTTCGTATGGACTGGATTGTGCTGCTGCCCCCCGTGCTGGCCATCGGGCTGGCGATGAGTACGCGCCAGATTTACCTGTCGCTCCTCGCGGGGCTGTGGCTGGGCACCACCATTCTTGCCGGCGGCAATCCGGTGTTGGGCCTCCGCGAGATGGCCGACCAGATCGTCACCGTTTTTACGAACGAGACGAACGCGAGCATCCTGGTCTTCTGCCTGCTGGTCGGCAGTCTGGTGGGGCTCGTGCAGGCCTCCGGGGGCGTGCGCGGGTTTGTGGCCTGGGCACGGGAGCGGGGCTGGGGCACCAGCACGCGGGGCGCCGAGGTGCTGGCGTGGGGCACGGGACTGGTGATGTTTGTGGAGTCGAACATTTCAAACCTGACCGTGGGGGCGGTGAGCCGACCCTTCTTCGACGACCTGAACCTCCCGCGCGAGAAGCTGGCGTACTACTGCGACGCCACCTGTGCGCCGGTGTGCATGATGATTCCGCTGAACGGGTGGGGGGCGTACGTGCTCGGCCTCGTGAGCGCGCAGGACGTGGCGGGAAGCGCCGTGTCGGTATTGGTCGGGGCACTTTTGTTCAACTTCTTTGGCCTGGCCGCCATCCTCTTTTCGCTGGCCCTGGCCCTCACAGGGTGGGGCTTTGGGCCGATGCGGCGGGCCGAGGAGCGTGCGCGGGACCGAGGCGAGCTCTTGCGCCCGGGGGCTCAGCCCATGATTACGGAAGACATCGCCCGCATTGAGCCGCCGGATGGCGTGGTGCCCCGGGCGCGCAATCTCCTGGTGCCCGTGGCCGTGATGGTTGGGATGATCTTTGTCGGGCTCTACGTCACGGGCAACGGCTCGCTTATGGAGGGCAGCGGGGCGACCGCCGTGCTCTGGGCGGTGGGGACGGCGGTGGGGACGGCGCTGCTGCTTTACGTTGGGCCGCGGCTCTGGGGCGGGGCATCGGTCCTGTCGCTGGAGGAGGCGATGGACTGGGTCGTGAAGGGGGCGTCGGGCCTCGTGCCGGTCACCTTTCTGCTCGTGCTGGCCTTTGCGCTGGGACAGGTGTCGCAGGCACTGGAGATGGGCGCGTACGTGTCGGGACTCGTGGGGGAGGGGCCGGCCTGGTGGATGCCGGTGACGGTGTTCGGGGCGACCTGCTTCGTCTCGTTCACGCTCGGCTCCTCGTGGACGGCCTTTGCGATCCTCATTCCGGTGGCCCTTCCGCTGGCGCAGGGGCTGGGGCTGCCGCCCGCCCTTCTGCTGGGCGCCGTGCTGTCCGGCGGGCTCTTTGGCGATCACGCCTCGCCCCTCTCGGACACCTCCATCATCGCGTCGATGGCCTCGGCCTGCGACCACGTCGACCACATCAACACGCAGATGCCGTATGCTCTGGTGCAGGCCGGCGTGGCGGCCCTCGGGTTTGTCGTGGCGGGGGTGTGGGCAGGATAGCCCCCGGCGCCGCGCCTGGAACGGGCTCCACCGTAGATTCAAGGCGGTATTGAAACTCCCCGGAAGAAGCCAGGGTGAAAGAATACTGTCGTGTTAGCACCCGGAGGGGTGGCAGAGCCTGGTCGAATGCACCGGTCTTGAAAACCGGCAGGCCCGTTGCGGCCTCGAGGGTTCGAATCCCTCCCCCTCCGCCTCGCCCCGCGGGGCCGCCGCGTGCGGCTTCGCGCCTCGGGCTGTAACGTTCAGGAGGCGCTGGCCGTTGATACGAAGGATCGGGGCGACCGGCGGGCCCTGCCGGTCGTCTCTGGCCTGTGCGTCCGATTCCTTCACGCGTCGAGTTCGTTTATGGCCGGCCCGGCCTCATCGGAGCTGTCGTCCCTTCACCGGTTTGCGCGGCGCTACCTCCTCTACGGCACGGCCCTCCTCGCGGCCCTGCTCCTCCTCACGGAGGCCACGGCGCCGCGCATCGTGGAATGGTTCCAGACGACCAACCGGGAGCTGCTGTGGCTGCGCGTGCCGTTTGCGCTCTTCGCGTTCGTCGTGGGGCTGTGGACGCGCCTCCATCTGTGGGCCCTGTTGACGCCGCTGGTGCTCGCCCTCTTCCAGTGGGTCGACGTGCGGACGAGCTGGCGCCGCGGCCTGTGGTGGGGGCTCGCGTTTGGCGTGCCCATCGCGGCCCTCCACGTGGCATTGGAGCAGGGCCTCTTTGCCCTCGCGACGTTCACGCGGGAGGGCGTCTACCCCGACTTCACGACCTCCTTCGTGCGGGCCGAGCCCTACGACATTGAGGACTGGCCGCTGGCGGTGCTGCTCTTCCGCCGCTTCGTGACGGACTACTTCACGTACTTCATCCTCGCGGCCCTGTGCTTTGCCTACGAGCACTTTGTGCGCTCCCGTGAGCAGGAGGCTCAAACCCAGGCGCTCCGGGGCGAGCTTGCGCAGGCGCAGCTCCAGGCCCTTCGCATGCAGGTGAACCCGCACTTTCTCTTTAATACGCTCAACGCGATTGCCGTGCTGGTGCGCGGGGGCGACACGGACAAGGCCGCCCGCACGCTTCGGCTCCTGAGCGACCTCCTGCGGGCCACCTTTCAGGGGGCCGACGTGCAGATGGTCCCCCTGCGGGAAGAGATCGATTTTCTGGAGCGGTACCTTGAGATTGAGCAGACCCGGTTCGGCGACCGGCTACAGGCGGAGATCTCGGTGGACCCCGGCGTGAGCGAGGCCTCCGTGCCCTACCTCATCCTGCAGCCCCTGGTCGAGAACGCGGTGCGCCACGGCGTTGCCCCGCACGCCGAGGCGGGACGGGTGCGGGTGACGGCCGTCCCGGCGGGGCCCGACGGCAACCAGGTTGAGCTTACGGTGGCCGACAGCGGGCCCGGCTTCGAGTCGTTCGATCCCGACGCCCTTTCGGATGAGGACAGCGTGGGCCTCTCCAACACCTGCCGGCGCCTGGACACCCTGTACGGCGACCGGCACTCCATAGAGCTCGGCACCGCCGCCGAGGGCGGGGCGCGCGTCACGATCCGCATCCCGCGAGAGCCCGACGACACCCCGCTCGCCGAAGACGCCGTGGACCCCGTCACGGTGTCGGAATCCTAGCTCTCCGCTCCACTCGCGTTCTGTCTTTTCACTGATCGACGCCGCACCCCATGTCGATTCGTGCCCTCATTGTTGACGACGAACCACTGGCCCGTACGGGCGTCCGACAGCTCCTGGACTCGGTCGAGGAAGTGCGCATCGTTGGGGAGGCGGGGGATGGGCCCGAGGCCGTTCGCCTGATCGAGGACGAGGCCCCCGACCTCGTGTTTCTCGACGTACAGATGCCCGAGATGAGTGGGCTGGAGGTGGTCCGCGAGGTAGGCGTCGACCGCATGCCGCTCACCATTTTTGTAACGGCCTACGACGAGTATGCGCTGGAGGCGTTCGATGCCCACGCGCTCGACTATCTGCTCAAGCCCATCGATGAGGCGCGCTTTGCGGAGGCCATCGACCGGGCGCGCACCCAGCTCCAGCGGGCCGAGGCCGAAGACCTGAGCGACCGGCTCCGCGCCGTGCTCGACCGGTACGCGACGGAGGAGGACGAGGCCGAGGACACAAGCGATGAGGAGGAGCCCCTGGAGCGCTTCACCGTCCGCAGCCGCAAGCGCATCTACTTCGTGGAGGCCGATGAGGTGCAGTGGCTCGAGTCGGAGGGCGACTACGTGGCGCTTTGCGATGGGGAGGAGAAGCACCTCATCCGCGCCACCATGAAAGAGCTGACCGAGCGGCTCGACGCCGAGCGCTTCCTGCGCGTCCACCGCTCCTACATCGTAAACACGAACTACGTCACGGAACTTCGCCCGCTCGACCACGGCACGTACCGTCTCATTATGGAGTGCGGCACCCCGTTGAAGACGAGCCGCGGCTACCGGGAGAATGTGGAGGCGCTGATTGGGGCGGACGGCTAAGAGGGCCCAAACGGAGAGGGAGCCCGGACGGGCGTCCGTCCGTCGACGCAGGCGGCCCGTTCGTCGCACGAGGGGCATCCTGGCGGGGGCGCGGGCGTTGTGCATACCGGACGTTGTCCACTCACTAGCCGATCGCCGCGCCATGATGTTCTCCCGCTCCCGTTTTTGGATTGTCTCCGCCCTGCTTGGGCTTCTCGTGCTTGCTGGATGCGAGCCCTACATGAGCATGACCGATCAGGTCCCGGCGCAGACGCGTCGGGCCGCGGCTCTGCTTCCGGGCGGGCCGCGCGCCGTGGGGATGGTGAATCTGGAGGCGGCGTTTCAGCAGGTCGACGAGCTGCAGGACCTGACGGCGGACAGCCTTCGGGCCGCAGCGCCTCCGCCCGTCCGCGCCTTTTTGGAGGCGACGGGCCTGAACCCGCGAACGGACCTGAAGGCCGTATACGGCACCCTGGAAAAGGGCGACACGCAGGCAGTGAGCGCCGTGGTGTTCGCCAATCTCACCGCGGATCAAATGGACCAGTACCTGAATCAGGCGTCCGACGTGCAGGCGGAGCGCACCACGTACCGCGGCACGCCGCTCTACCGGATGACGCTCGGGACGGGGGCCGGCGACGAGGCAAAAGATGAGGCCTCCGACGCCGCCCCGCAATCCGACGATGCGGTGCACCTGGCGTTTGTCGACAACGGGACCGTGGGGGTGGCCTTCGACGCCGAGCGCGCCCGGGCCATGGTCGATCGGCACCAGGGAGACGAGGGGCGCCTCAGCGACGACGAGGCGTACATGACCCTCGTCCAGCGCCTGGGGCGCGACCGGACCGCCTGGGTGGCGGGGCGCAACGTGTTGCAGACGGTCCTCGGCGACTCGACGGCCCTCGGGGCGGCGGTGGCCTCGGCCGGAGCGGCCGCGTCCGGCGAGGAGTCCGGTGCGGCGTCCGGCGAGGAGGACGGGTCGTCGGTGACCCAGGCGGGCGTGCAGCGCGCCCTCGTCCAGTGGTCGAATCGGGTGCTGGGGCTCAACGAGATGTCCTCCGGCGTGTCGGCAATCGAAGAGAAGGCCGGCGGGAAGATTGATCAACTGAAAGAGAATGTGCGCGAGCAGGCGCTGGCCCTCACGCTCACGGACGCGGCCCTGGAGGGGGATGTGTACCTTACGATGGCGGACGACGCCACCGCCAGCAATGTGGCCGAGATGGCCGAGGGGCTTCTGGCCGTCCTGCGCCTCTCCCAGAGCCAGCTCTCCGAACAGCAACAGAACCTGCTGGAGCAGGCCACGGTCGAGCGCGACGGCCCGCTGGTCCGCGTGCAGTTCTCACTGGCGCGGGAGCTGCTGCGCCGCATGAAAGAGAACGAGGCGACGGCCCAGCGGGACGAGACCGTTCGTTGGTCCGATACGTCAACTCGTCCTGCAAATGAGGCAACTCATCGATTTAGCGGCATCATGCGGCCCCTTCCCTTGTAGAAGATCGCGCGAGGTCGGGCAAGCGGGCAGAACTGCAACCTGCGGGCCCGACGCCCTGTCTGCTTCCGATGAGGCCGACAGCTCACACGTTCGTGTCGTTTGCATATCACATCTCCCTACGCCGTGCGCCGGGTGCTCTTCGAAATTATTGAGGGCGTGCGCATCGCCGTCCAGGCCATCTGGGCCAACAAGATGCGTTCGACGCTCACCACCCTTGGGGTCATCATCGGCATCGCGTCGGTGACCCTGATGGCGACGGTGATCAACGGCCTCAACCAGGAGTTCGAGAAGTCGCTCTCCCAGTTGGGGGCCGATGTGCTCTACGTCGACCAGTTTCCCTGGGGGCAAAACACGGACCGGGAGTGGTGGCGCCTGCGCAACCGCCCGGCGATCCAGCCCGCCCTGGCCCAGACGATCCGCGACCGGGCGCGCTTTGCCGCGGCGGTGGCGCCCACGACCGACACCGACCGGACGGTTGAGTACCAGGGGCGCGACATAGAGGCGGAGATTACCGGCTCGACGCCGCAGTACGGACGCATTCGGGATGTAGAGCTGGCCCAGGGGCGCTTCTTCACCCAGTCCGACGAGCAGGGGGCGCGGAACGTCTGTGTGATTGGGGCCGACATTGCGAACGAACTCTTTCCGGTTGCCACGCCGCTGGGCAAGACGATTACGCTCAACGGGCCGCCCTGTCGGGTCATCGGGGTGCAGACGCCGCAGGGAGAGGGCCTCTTTAGCGGCCCGGGCACGCCCGACGAGCGCAGCATCATTCCCTTCAGCACCTACGATAAGCTGTTCGGAGTAAGCCGCCAGTGGGGCGTCAACATCATGGTGAAGGTGCGGGAGGGAACGTCCATGGCGCGCGCCGAAGACGAACTCACCGGCATTCTGCGAACGGCACGGGGCGTGCCGCCGGGCGAGCGCAACAACTTTGCGATCAACGACCAGCAGCAGATCCGCGCCAGCTTTGCCGGGACCAAGGTTGCGATCTACGGCGTGGGACTGTTCCTGACGGGCCTCGCCCTCGTGGTGGGCGGCATCGGCGTCATGAACATCATGTTCGTGTCGGTGCGCGAGCGGACGAAAGAGATCGGGATTCGCAAGGCCGTGGGGGCGAAGGAGCGGACGATTCTGCTCCAATTCCTCGTCGAAGCCATCATCGTGTGCCTCATCGGGGGCCTGATTGGCCTGGGCCTCTCGGCGCTCGGGGCCATGGGCATTAGCGCGCTCGGGTTTTCCGCCTCGCTACCGCTGCAGACCGTCCTCATCGCGTTCGTCATCTGCGTGGGGGTGGGGATCCTCTTCGGCATTGCCCCGGCCTGGCAGGCGGCCACCGCCGACCCCATCGAGGCCCTCCGCTACGAGTAACCGGCATCCGCTCTCGAACCATCGCACGTCGCCATGCACCTGCTTGAAACGATCCGAGAGGCCCTGAGCGCCCTCCGGGCGAACAAGCTGCGCTCGTCCCTTACGCTGCTGGGCATGGTGATCGGCGTGTTTGCGGTGATCGCCGCGGTGACGGCCGTCGACGTGATCGACCTCTATTTCAAGAGCTCGATTCAGGGCCTTGGCGCCTCCACACTGTCGGTGGAGCGGTACGACTTTGGGGGCAACGAGGAGCAGTACCATCCGCCCCTCACGTACCGGCAGACGATGCGCCTCAAGGACCAGATGGGGAGCGCCTACACCGTGAGTGTGGAGGAATCCTTCGATGGGGGCGTAACGGCCCAGTCGGCCCGCGAGGAGACCAACCCCAACATCAGCCTCTACGGGACGGATCAGTTCTTCCTTGGGAACTTCGGGTACGACATGCGGGCCGGGCGCCCGTTTGCCGAACAGGATGTGCAAAACGCCCGTCCCGTGGCCCTGCTCGGCTCCTCGGTCGCCGAGGCCCTCTTCCCGGCCGTGAGCCCCATCGGCAAGGAGGTCAAAATCGGCCGGGTGCGACTGGAGGTGGTGGGCGTGTTGGCCGAAAAGGGCGGCCTCTTCCGCGACCCCAACTCGCGGGTGTACGCCCCACTCACGTACCTGCTCGGCACCTACGGCGACGGAGGGCGCAACATGAACTCAATTCGGGTGCGCGCCCCGTCGCCGGAGGCCCTACCGGCCGCCCGCGAGGCCGTGATGCAACACCTGCGCACGATCCGCGCGGTGGGGGCGGGACAGCCCGCCAACTTCAATATCGATACGAGCGACGGGCTGCGGAGCACCTTCGCCGAGTTTACGAGCACCCTCACGATGGGCGGCGCGGCCGTGGGCCTCATTTCGCTGCTGGCCGCCGGGGTGGGCATCATGAACATCATGCTCGTTTCCGTCACCGAACGCACGAAGGAAATCGGCATCCGGAAGGCTGTGGGGGCCAAGTGGTACGACATTCTGGGCCAGTTCCTCCTGGAAGCCGTCATTCTGTGCCAGGTGGGCGGGCTCGTGGGCATCCTCCTGGGCGGGCTTGGGGGCAACCTGACGGCCGTCTGGTTCGACATCCAGCCCGCCTTCCCGTGGCTCTGGGCCGGCGTTGCCGTGGCGGGCGTCACCCTGCTGGCCCTCGTCTTTGGCGGCTACCCGGCCTACAAGGCCGCCCGCCTCGATCCCATCGACTCCCTCCGATACGAATAGCGTGCCGCACAGGGGCGGCACGCGAAGGTTCTGTTCCACAACACACCCATGCACGATATGTCTCGACGCCTCGCCGCACGCATTCTTCCCACGCTCCGGTCCCTGTGGAGGGGGCTTGCCCTGGCCGCGGCCGTGAGCATGGCGGGGGCGCCTGCCCTCCTGGCCCAGCCCGACCTCGGGGCCCGCACCGACACCACCCAGGTGACCTTCGACGAAGCCGTTCGCATTGCGCTCGACCAGAACACCGACCTGCAGCGGGCGCAGGCGTCGGTGCAACAGAGCGAGGCGGAGCTTCAGTCCGAGTGGATGGACTTTGCGCCCAGCCTGAACATCTCGTCGAGCGTGCAGCGGCAGTATGGACGAAACTTCAGCCAGGTGACGGGCGACTTCACCTCGCAGTCGACCGACTTTCTGAACATCGGGGGGAGCTCCAACCTCACAATCTTTAACGGCTTCGAAAACATCTCGTCGGTCCGCTCGGCCCGGTCCCAGTCGGTTGCGGAGGAGTTCAACCTGCAGCGAACGCGGCGCGAGGTGGTGTTCACCGTGATGGAGCAGTTCATCAACCTGGTGGAGACGCGCGAGATTGTGCGGGTGCGCCAGGAGGAGCTCGATGCCCTCCAGCAGCAACTGCGGCAGATTGAGGAGTTCGTGGACGCTGGGTCGCGTCCGGTGTCGGAGCTGTACGCGCAGCAGGCCAACGTGGCGGAGGCCGAGCAGGCGCTGCTCCAGGCCCGGCGCGAGCGCGAGGTTGCCCAGACGCAGATCATTCAGACGCTCCAGCTCAACCCCCGCCGGCCCTACGACTTTCGCGTGCCCGATCCGCCGGGGGATTCGATCGAGGCGCGCACCTACGACTCCTCGGCGCTGATTGACGAGGCCTTTGAGCGACGCCTGGACCTCCAGGTGGCGCAGGCGGACCAGCGGGCGGCCGAGCACAGCGTGCAGTCGGCGCGGTCCCGGTACTACCCCAGCCTCTCGGTTGGGGCCAACTACGGCACGGACTGGTCGAGCAACTTCAGCATCCCGGATCCCGACAATCCGAACCAGCGGGTGGACGTGGGCTTCTCGGAGCAGCTTGAACAGAACCGAGGGGGGAGCATCTCTCTGTCCCTGAATATCCCGATCTTCGACCAGTGGCAGCGCGAGACCCAGATCCAGCAGGCCAAGGTGCAGGCCCGAAACGCCCAGTACGCCCTCGACGACCAGCAACAGCAGGTGGCACTACAGGTGCGGCAGGCCTACCTCGACTACCAGAATGCCGTCCAACAGCTGGAGGCGGCCAACGCCCGCCTCCGGTCGGCCCGGCAGGCCCGCACCGCCGCTCAGGAGCGCTACAACCTGGGGGCGGCCTCGATCGTGGAGCTGCAGAACGCGAACCGCGACTTCGTGGACGCGGCGAGCCAGCAGGTGCGGGCCCGCTACACGCTCCTCTTCCGAGAGAAGCAAATTGATTACTTCGTGGGGCGTCTCCGGCCCACGGCGCCGCTCTTTGGCGAATAACGTGCGTCCGTCGACTCTCACCTATTCGAATCGGCACTGATCTTTGTTATGGCATCTGCAAGTCGCACCACGCGTCGCGTTCTGTATGGTCTCGGCGGCCTGTTGGCCGTGCTCGCCCTTCTGGGCGGGGCCGGCTGGGGCCTGGGCTGGTTTGGGGGAGGCGCGCCGGGGGTCTCCGTCGAGACCGAGACGGCGCAGCAGCGCAGCATCACGCAAACGGTCACGGCCTTCGGGCGCTCGCAGCCCGAGGTGGAGGTGTCGATCAGCCCGGACGTGTCTGGCGAGATTACAGAGTTGCCCGTACAGGAGGGAGATGTCGTGCAGGAGGGCGACCTGCTGGCGCGCCTGCGCCCGGACGACTACCGCGCCCAGCTAAAGCGGCAGGAGGCCACGGTGGCGCAGCAGCGAGCCACCCTCGCCGAGCGCAGGGCCGACTCGGTGCAGGCCCGCCAGACGTTTGAGCGCCAAAAGGCCCTCTTCGAGAAGGGCGTCGTGCCGGAAAGCGAGTTCGAAAGCGCGCAGTCCTCCTACCAGCAGGCCGTCGCCCGCCTGGAAGCCGCCCGGTTTCAGGTGAAGAGCGCCGAGGCGAGCCTTCAGGACGCGCGCGAGCAGCTGGAAAAGACGCGGCTCTACGCCCCGATGAGCGGCACCGTAAGCCGCCTCGACGTGGAGGTGGGCGAGCGCGTGGTGGGGACGCAGCAGCGGGCGGGAACGGAGATGATGCGCATCGCCCAGCTCGACCGGATGGAGCTGGAGGTGGACGTCAACGAGAGCGACGTGGTCAACGTGGCCAGCCGCGACACGGCCATCATCGAGTTTGACGCGCACCCGGACCGGACCTTTCGGGGGCGGGTGACTGAGATCGCCAACTCGGCCCGCATCGAGAATGAGGGGAGTCAGAACGAGGTCACCAATTTTCCGGTCACCATCCGCGTGCTGGACGATCCGAACACGGGGCCGGCGGGCGGAGAGCAGGGCGTGTCGCGCCCCGAGGTGCCGGGCGGAGACGACCCCGCCCCGACGGTGCGGCCCGGCATGAGTGGGTCCGTCGACATCTACACCCAGACGGAGGACGACGCGGTGGCCGTGCCGATTCAGGCGGTCACGGTGCGCGACTTCAACGACGTAGGGCCGGCGGCCGACTCCACCGCCCCGTCGGGGGACCCCAGCGCGGAGGACTTGCGCAAGGTGGTCTTTGTGGCCGAGGCCGACACGGCCCGGATGGTGGAGGTGAATACCGGAATCGCCGACGACTCGCACATTGAGGTGCGGGCGGGGCTGGACGGCGGGGAAACCGTCATCACCGGCCCGTACAGTGCGGTCAGCCGCGAGCTCTCCCCCGGGACGAAGATTCGGACGGAGGGCGACGAGACCGGCGAGGGGGGCGTTGTTGCCTCCACACAGTAGTGTCTTCCGCGTTTCGCACATCCACTTCCAGTCCGCCATGGCAGGTTCTACAACGAATGGACGCGCCGACGCGTCTGAGAGCCGTCCTCTCATCGAGGTCACGGATCTAACCAAGCGCTACATGATGGGCTCGCAGGAGGTGTGGGCCCTTGACGGCGTGAGCCTCTCCATTGAGGAGGGGGAGTACGTGGCCGTGATGGGCCCGTCGGGCTCCGGCAAATCGACCTTCATGAACATGCTCGGGTGCCTCGATACGCCCACGGGGGGCATGTATCACCTCCGGGGCGAGGACGTGAGCACCTTCTCGGACAACGAACTTGCGGAGATTCGCAACCGGGAGATTGGCTTCGTCTTCCAGACCTTTAATCTGCTGCCGCGGGTGGATTGTCTGCGCAACGCCGAGTTGCCGCTCATCTACTCGGGCATGCCCAAGGCCGAACGACGCGAGCGGGCGGCGGAAGCCCTCCGCAGCGTGGGGCTGGGCGACCGCCTCGACCACCGGCCGAATGAGCTGAGCGGCGGGCAGCGCCAGCGCGTGGCTACGGCGCGGGCCCTCGTGAACCGCCCCGCCCTCGTCCTGGCCGACGAGCCGACGGGCAACCTGGACACGGAGACCGGCGACGAAATCATGCGGTTGTTTGAGGCGCTGCACCGGCAGGGCAACACGCTCCTCGTGGTGACGCACGAGGAGGAGATCGCCCGCCATGCCCGCCGCATCATTCACCTGCGCGATGGCCGGCTGGAGCGGGACGAGACCGTGGAGCACCCCGTGCTGGCGGACGCGGAAATCGCGGCTGAGTAAGAACAGAAGCCCCCTCGTTCCACAGTTCTCCCGAGTCATTTGTCCGACCGGAATGCCACTGCGGACCGCTCCGACCCCCCGGCTCCTCCTCGTCCTTTCGACGCTTTTGCTGCTCGCGGGCGTCGGGCCGACCGCCGCCCAGGACGCCGCAAAGACCCTGCGTGGACGCGTGGTGGACGCGGAGACGGGCGAGCCGCTGCCCCAGGCCACTCTCCGCATCGCGGACACGTACCAGGGAACCATCACGAACGACGATGGGCGGTACACGCTTGCGCTCGACAGCCTCCCAGCTACGGTCGTCGTGCGCTACGTGGGCTACGGGTCGACCCGGCGTCGCATCACGACCGACACGTCGCCCCGGCAGAGCTTCCGCCTGGCGCCCACCACCGTGGAGATGGACGAGGTCGTTGTGACGGGCTCGCGGACTCCCGGCGAGTCGATCATGCGACGCGTCATCGAGCGCAAGCAGGAGTGGTGGCCCGAGCTGAAGAGCTATTCGGTGGAGGCGTACAACCGCTTCACGCTGGCCAGCGACACGACGATTGCAGGCATCACGGAGAGTCGGACCACGGCCTTCTGGGACGCGGAGCGCGGGACCCGCGAAGTGGTGCGTGCGCAGCGGGGAACCGCCAACCTTCAACCGTTTGCCGAGGGCGCACTGCCGGCCGCCACGTCGGTCCTCAACCTGTACCGCGACAACGTGGAGGTCCTTGGCAACCGGCTGGTCGGTGTTACGCACCCGGAGGCCCTCGACTACTACGACTTTACGCTCGACACCACCCGCGCAATCGACGGACAGCGGGCCTTTCGCATTCGGGTAGAGCCGGCCAGTCGCCTCTCGTCCACGTTCCGTGGCACGGTGACCGTCCTCGACAGCACCTACGCCCTGCTGGAGGCACGGCTTCGGCCCACGGCGGCCCTCAGTACGTCGCGCGTGCTGAAGGGCGTGGAGGTTACCTTCGAACAGCAGTTTTCGAACTTCGGGGGGCAATACTGGTTGCCGGTCGACTTCCGGGCGCGGCGGCGGCTCGACGTGCAGGTATCCGCGCTGATTTCGTTCTCGGACGTCAGCATTCGCCAGGTGAGCCGTCTGAGCGACTACCGCATCAATGCGCCAGTGCCGGATTCGCTCTACGAAACCGACGAGGAGGAAGCGGTCGTCCGCCCCGGTCGGACGGGCGAGGGGCCGTCCGTGCCCGGGCTGGCGGCCGATACGCTTCGGGGCGGTGGCCCCTTCGTGCCGTACTCGCGGGCCGAGCGAGCCGCCTACACCCGAATCGACAGCACGGACGCGATCCAGGACGCGTTCGAGCCCGGGGGACTCGTGGGATGGATGCGGGACCTCGGCATCGGCGGGGACGACGGGATGAGCTTCGGCGGCGGCACGGACGAGGACACCGAAGGGGACGCGACGGGGGCCGACACGACGGACGCCGCGGGCGACGAGGACGAGGAAGCGTCTGCGTTCCTCGAGTTCGACGGCGCGCTGCCGATCCTCCGCTACAACCGGGTGGAGGGCGGGCACGCGGGACTGCGCCTCGACCTCGGCGTGGGGCCGCTCGACATACGGGGGCGCGGCGGGGGCAACACCGGCCCGTCGGGGCCGACGCAATGGTCCTACGGAGGCGAGGCGCGTGCCCCCGTGGCGGACGGTACGGAGCTGGCGCTGCGCTACCACTACGGCATCGACCCGCGCTACCGCGCCCGCTCTCGCATCGCACCGGTCTGGGCGCGCCTCTCCAACAGCCTCTGGGCCCTCGCCGGCGAGCCGGAGTTCTTCGATTACGTTGGTGCCGAGCGCCTTCGGTTCACGGTGCGGCAGGCCCTTCAGGATCCCGACCTGGACCTCACGCTCCAGCTTCGCAACGAGCGTCACTTCTCGGCCCCCAAGACCACCGACTACAACGTCTTCGGCCGGACCCTCACGCAGCCTCCCAACCCGTCCGTGGAGGAGGGCTGGCTGCGGTCGGCGGTCCTCACGGCCACGCTGGGGGAGGGGGGAATTCTCGGCGTGACCCCCATCAACCGCGTGGAGGCCTCGGTCGAGTACAGCAGCCCGGACGTGGCGGCGAGTGACTTCGACTTTACCCGGTTCGAGGTGGTGGCCGACGCGCGCATCGAGACCTTCTTCCAGCGTCGCCTCCTCCCGAACACGTTCGACCTTCGGCTCGACGCTGGAGCGTCGCTCGGCACGCCACCGCTGCAGCGCTTCGGCGTCGTCGAGGCCAGCCCGCTGCCCTACACCCCATTCGGGGCGCTCCGCACGCTCGACGACCGGCCCTACCAGGGAGAGCACCACCTGGCCTTCTTCTGGGAGCACAATTTTCGCACCGTCCCCTTTGAACTGATTGGGTGGACGGCGCCGGCCGACCAGAACATCGAGCTCATCGTTCATGGGGGACACGGGCGGACCTGGATTGAGGACGACGCGGAACAGCGGCTGGCCCAACGAGGCATCCAACTCCGCACGGCGGACGAAGCCCACCACGAACTCGGCCTGTCGGTCAACGGCCTCCTCAACGACACCCTGCGTCTCGATCTCACCAAGCGGCTTGATGCGGGCGGCGCCAGCGTTGGGGTGAGCCTGCTGCGGTTTCTGTGAGGCGGAGACGAGCGGACTCGTTCCGGGCTTTTCCCACGAGGCGGGGCCGGCGACGAATCTCCCGTCCGGGGCGCCGGGTAGCAAAAATTCCCTTCTATGCTCATTCTCTGCCCCTGTCCGCGTCCATGCCGGAGGCCTCCGCCCCGTCCGATGATGCTGCGCTCCCTCCCCAGCGGCTCTGGACCTCGCTGCGGCGGATCTTTCGACTCGGCTGGCCCTACCGCTACCGGCTTCTAGCGGCGCTGGCACTGACGGTGCTGGGGACGAGCGTGGCCCTCGTGGTGCCCCTGGGCCTCCGCGAGCTGGTCGACGCCGTCTTTCAGGAGGCGAACCGCGGACTGCTCGACCAGCTCACCCTGGCGCTCATTGCGCTGTTTGTGCTGCGGGCCGCGGCATCCTTCGGGGGAAACTACCTGCTGGGATGGACGGGCGAACGGGTGGTGGCCGACCTCCGCAAGCGCGTGTACCGCCACCTGCACCGTCAAAGCCTCCGCTTTTTTAGCAACAGCCGAACGGGCGACCTCACGTCGCGCCTCACCAACGATGTCGGCTCGGTGCGGAGTGCCGTGACCGATGCCCTCTCGAACCTGCTTACGCAGTCGCTCTCGCTGCTGGGGTCGGTGACGTTGATGGTGGTACTGAACTGGCGGCTCAGCCTCATTATCTTTCTCGTGGTGCCGGCGGTGACCGGGTTTGCGGTCTTCTTTGGGCGCAAGATTCGGGCGCTGGCGCGGCGCATCCAGGACCGACTGGCCGACACCACCGCTGTGGCCGAGGAGGCATTGGCCGCCATCCGGGTGGTGAAGTCGTTTGCGCGGTCGTCGTACGAGGTGGAGCGCTACGACGAGGCGGTCGAGGCCCTCTTCGGGACCGCTCGATATCGGGTGCTCGTATCCGCCCTCTTCCGGTCGTCGGTCGGGCTGCTTTTCTTTGCCGCGCTGGTGGGCATCTTCTGGTACGGAGGGATCGAGGTGCTGGCGGGCCGCCTCACGGAGGGGGACCTCGTGGCCTTTATCTTTTACGCCTTCAACATTGCCCGCAGCGTCGGGGGACTCTCTCAGCTCTACTCCACCTTTAACAGTGCCGCGGGGGCGACCGAACGCCTCTTCGACCTGCTCGATACGGCGCCGGACCTGCAGGATGCCGCGGACGCCCCGGCGCTGCCCCGAATCCAGGGACACGTGCAGCTCGACGACGTG
The DNA here is from genome assembly GCA_002894665.1 of Salinivenus iranica. Lineage (GTDB taxonomy): Bacteria > Bacteroidota > Rhodothermia > Rhodothermales > Salinibacteraceae > Salinibacter > Salinibacter iranicus. Next base: position 2,600 of record NCRB01000013.1, on the reverse strand, counting down.
ACGTTTGCGTATGAGGCGGGGCGGCCGGTCCTGCACAACATTTCGATGGACGTGTCGGCGGGGCAAACGGTGGCCCTGGTCGGGCCGAGCGGGGCCGGGAAGTCGACCCTGGTGAGCCTGATCCCTCGGTTCTACGATCCGCAATCGGGCCGCATCACCGTCGACGGGCATGACCTGCGCGCCGTGACGCGACAGTCCCTCCGCGAGCAGATCGCCGCGGTGTCGCAGGAGGTGAACCTCTTCAACGCCACCATCCGCGAGAACATCCGCTACGGGCGGCTCGATGCCTCGGACGAGGCCATTGAGGAGGCGGCCCGCGCCGCCAACGCGCATGAGTTCATCGTGGACCTGCCCGAGGGGTACGACGCGGAGGTGGGGGAGCGGGGCGTGAAGCTGAGTGGCGGACAACGCCAGCGTGTGGCCATCGCCCGGGCCCTGCTGCGCGACGCCCGACTGCTGCTCCTCGACGAGGCCACCTCCTCGCTCGACTCCGCCTCGGAGGCGCTGGTGCAGGAGGCCCTGGAGCGACTCGTGGAGGGGCGCACCACCTTCATCATTGCCCACCGGCTCTCGACGGTGCAGACCGCCGACCGCCTCTTCGTGCTCGACGCGGGCCGCATCGTGCAGCGTGGAACCCACACCGAGCTGATGCAGGCGGAAGGCCTCTATCGCGACCTGGCGTCCTACCAGTTCCGCGCGCCGAGTGGAGTGAACGGATGACCTGAATCGGTTCCAGGGGCAACGATCCAGTTCCGGGGGGAGGAGCCGGCAGGGAAAAGGATCACGGCGTTACGCAGTATATTTTCGAAAACATATATCCGGAAAAAACACGTTCGTATGTGGTTCCTCAGGAACCCTCGTTGCTTGGTCGAAGTGGGGGACCTACTTCCACTTCAAATGCCTGCCTTTGAGAGAAAAGGAAAAGGCACCACTCTCCCCATCAGTTGAAAGTCCGAGATTAACGATGGAGCACAAGACCGGAGCAGCAGAGGATGAGGCGGCCGCATCCCTGGAGCCAAGAGCGGAGCCGACCGCCCGGTTTCCTTCGATCAGAACATCAAAACACGGAGCCCCCTCCGAAGGAGCTGCGATCAGCGACCGCTTCGACACCGCGGAGGTGTTCAAACGCGTTCTCGTTGCTGCGGACGAAGAGATTGGCACACCGGCCCGGGAGCTCTTTTTCAGCGGCCTTGCCGCCGGGTTTTCCATCACCCTCACCGTCCTTTTGTACTCGACCCTGACGGCGGCCACGAACGGAGATCCCATCCTGGGAGCCATCCTGTACCCAATTGGTTTCATCTACATTATTCTGGGCGGCTACAATCTGTATACCGAGGACACCCTTCCGCCTGTGGCTCTGGTGCTGGAGCGATTGGCCAGTTTCCCTGCACTGTTTCGGGTGTGGGGCACTGTACTTACCGCCAACTTTATCGGGGGTGGGTTTGGCGCATTGCTCCTCTCGACGACCGGGGTGCTGTCCCCCGAAGCGGCCGCGGCCGCCACGGAGATCTCCTTGAAAGGCCTTGAGATTCCCTTCGCGGACCTCTTCTTCAAGGCATTGGTGGCGGGATTCATCGTGGCCGGGGTCGTCTGGCTCAACTTTACGGCCCGGAGCGTGACGAGCCGCTTTCTGCTGACGTACGCCGCATTCCTGTGCATTCCGCTCGGAAACCTGTACCACGTCGTGGTCTCGTTTACCGAATTAACGTACCTAACAATCGGGGGACAGACGGCGTTTGTCCCTGGATTTTTCGGGTTCGTGGTGCCCGTGATTCTGGGCAACACTGTGGGCGGCGCCATTCTGGTCACAGTCGTGAACTACTTCCAGACCACCGAGCGGCGCTTGAAGATGGCCCGCGGCGGAGCGCATCGACAGTTGTCGATGTCCGAGATGCTTTTCGGTGGTCTCGTGGGACGATCCTACGTTCCCGTAAACCAGAGCCATGACCCCGCTGAGGCGGACGGGCGAAACGGAAATCCCGATCATGGGTAGTTGCGAGCGAGGAGGTCCGCTGGTCTCCCCCTTTTCGTTCGAGGAGGTATGCCAAATGATAGCGGGGGTGAACATGAGCAGTCGCTACGCGGTGGCCAGTGAAGACGCGCGGGAGCTGGGCGGAGCCGGGGGGCGGCTCTAGTGAGCCTGGCGCCGTGCTTCTACAATCCGCAATCGGGCTCGCACCACCATCGCCGGAAATGACCTGTGCGGCGTGACGTGCCCCCCCTTCCACGAGCAAACGGCCGATCGCCTCTTCGTGCTCGACGTGGGCCGCATCGTGCAGCACGGATTCCAACGCCGAACTGATGCAGACGGAAGGCCTCTATCGCGACCTGGCGTCCTATCCAGTTTCGCGCGCCGGAGCCGGCACTGGACGGGGCGGGAGCGGACGACTAAGTAGAGACGCAAAAGAACCTTACCGATGAGTCATTCCGAGCGGAGCGCTGGGAGCGAAGGCGAGGGCCGAGCAGCGCAAGGTCATGCTGCTTGCAGCACGAGTACTCCAGGGGGGCGAAGCGGAGTCGAGGCGCTGTGAACAGCGTGAACAAGTGCTCTCGGGGTGAATCTCTCCAAAGATCACCATAATCGACCGTCAGGCCGATGT
>NCRB01000120.1 GCA_002894665.1 Salinivenus iranica | reverse complement strand
CGCCTGTCTTCGAAGAGATTCCTCGACTCGGACGTCCCGACGGCGGTCGGGACGCCTCGCTCGGAATGACGATATGCACAAACGTGTTTTCTCCGTTGTACGTAAGATGCGATTGACCTGCCCCTCGCGGGGGCTGCACAACAGACGCGCCCAGCGCTACAGGTTCTGACTGGTCGGGCGGTAGAGAATCTCGTTCACGTCCACCTCCTCGGGCTGCTCGATCGCAAAGGCGACGGCCCGCGCAAACGAATCGGCGGGCACGGCGTGCTCGTCGTAGAGCCGGTCGGTCTCGTCGGCCACGTCGTCCTCGGAGATCGTGTCCGGCAGCTCCGACTCCACGGCCCCCGGCGAGAGGATCGTCGTGCGCAGGCCATACGGCTTCACCTCCTGGCGCAGCCCCTCGGAGAGCGCGCGCACCGCGTACTTCGTGGCCGAGTAGACGGCGCTTCCCGGATGCACGTCGTGGCCCGCGTCGGACGCGACGTTGATGATGTGCCCGGCCTCCTGCTCCTGCATGTGGGGGAGCGCGGCGGCAATGCCGTGCAGGACGCCCCGCACGTTCACGTCGATCATCTGGTCCCACTCGTCTACGTTGAGGCGATCGAGCGGCGAGAGGGGCATGACGCCCGCGTTGTTGAGCATCACGTCGATGCGGCCAAACGCCTCGACGGCGGCGTCGACCAGGGCCTCCACCTGGTCGCGCTCGGTGACGTCGGTCGGAACGGGGAGGGCCTCGCCCCCACGCTCGGTGATGTCGTCGGCGAGCGCGTCCAGCCGCTCGGTGCGCCGGGCCGCAAGGACGACGCGGGCCCCCTTCTCCGCGAGGTGCCGGGCCGCGGCCGCGCCCAGCCCGCTGCTGGCGCCCGTGATGACGACCACCTTTTCGTCGATGCCTGCACTCATTGCCACCTCCTGTGATGGGTCCGCGTCGATCCGAAGGGGGATGCGCCGGGGCGTTCGGCCCCGAAGGGCCGGCGCACGCGTCAGGGGAACGGGGCGGGACGGGCGATCGCAACCCGCTGCCCCGGTCCGGCCCTACGCCGTCGGGCCCGGAATGTCGAGCGGCGGGAGGTTGGCCTCAATCTCCTCGCGCCGGTCCTCCATCGACGGCGGCAGCACGAGCGACGTGCCCAGGGCCGCCGGCTCCTCGTCCACCGTGAAGCCGGGCCCGTCGGTCGCCAGCTCAAAGAGGACGCCGCCCGGCTCTCGGAAATAGACCGACCGGAACCAGTGCCGGTCAATCTGCGGGCTGGGCTGAAAGCCGACCCGCTCGATTTTGTCGCGCAGCGCCAGCTCCTCGTCGGAGTCGCGCGTGCGCCAGGCGGCGTGGTGCACCGCGCCGGTGCCGCCGACGCGATTGCTGGTGCGGGGCTGCTGGTCGACGACCTTCACCTCGGCGAGCGTTCCGGAGCCGCCGTCCACGCCGTAGCGGTGCCAGCCGTCGTCCGTACCCATCGCCTCGAAGCCCAGGACGTCGGTGAGGAGCCGCTCGGTCGGCGCCCGCTCGTGCTCCCAGAGCCGCACCGCGTGCATCCCGCGCACCTGGTGCTCCGCCGGCACGGGGCTGTGCTCCCAGGGCACCCACTCGCGCTCGTCGTCCGTCTCCACGAGGGCCAGCCGCAGGCCGTGCGGGTCCTCGAAGCGGATCCGCCGCTCCCCGAACTGCGTGTCGACCGCGCCCGGCGACCGCCCGTGCGCCCGGAGCCGCTCCTGCCAGTAGCCCAGGCTGCCCGAGGGCACCGCAAAGGGCACCTCCACGATCTGCCCCACCCGGGGCTGCGCCGGGGGGAGGCCCGGCCACGGGAAAAACGTGAGGTCCGTCCCCGGCGAGCCCACCGCGTCGGCGTAGAACAGGTGGTAGGTGTCCGGCGCGTCCTGGTTTACGCTCTTCTTGACCAGGCGCATCCCCAGCACGCGGGTGTAAAAGTCGACGTTTTCCTGCGGGTCGCCCGCAATGACCGTGACGTGGTGCAGGCCGTGGACGGAGGGGGCGGTGGGGTCCATGCGCTTCGATGAGAGTGAAACAGACAGGGCCCGGCCCGGACCGTGGGCGTCGCCCCGTTCGACGGAGGGTCGTGCCGACTTCAAAAGCGGCACGCCAGTCGTCGGTTCCCACGGCTCGGGCGCGCCCTGCGGGCGCTCGCGCTGCGCACCGGGCCGTCCGTCGGCACCCGCCCCACCGTCTCCTCCGGCTCAGTGCTTCGTCAAGTTAATTCTTTGGGGGCCGAATCGAACTCAAAATCCCGAACATCCAGCACGTCATGTCGAGCATGGTCGAGACATCTTCCTGGCGAAGCCGCCGCCTTCGGGGAGGCTTCTCGACTGTGCTGGGAGCGAAGCGCCCTGAGCGTAAGCGAAGAAGTGCTCGTGG
>NCRB01000119.1 GCA_002894665.1 Salinivenus iranica | reverse complement strand
GCCCGCGGTGCGCGTGGGGGTCGGGGCGGCGACGGGGACCGCCCTGCTCGTTGCGGGCCTCCGGGTGTACGCGGAGCGACGTCGGCTCCGGCAAATCCTGCTTGGGGGAAGCAGTGCGGTGTTCTACGGCACCGTGTTCGCGGCCTATCAGCTGTACGGGCTCCTCGGGTATCCGGGGGCGTTTGGGGCCATGCTCACGATTACCGTGTGCTCGATCGCGGGGGCCCTCCTGGAAGACGAGGCCGTGCTGGCTGTGGTGGGCACGGCGGGCGGGCTCGGGACGCCGTTTTTGCTGTACGCCGAGGTGGGCTCCGTGGCCGGGCTTGCGGGCTACACGTGGCTCGTGCTGGCGGGGGCCTGTGCGGTCTACCTCTCGCGCGGCTGGCGGTCGCTGTTGGCCGTGGCCGCGGGCGGCGGATGGCTCGTGCTCCTGGTGCCCTGTTTGGAGGCGGGCATCGGGGGCACGCGGCCGGACGGGGCGTGGGGGCTGCAGTCCGGCCTCGTAGGGGCGTGGATTCTGCTCGCCGGCACGCCGGTTCTCCGGTCCGTTCTGCGCGTCCGCACTCCCGAGCGCTGGCGGCGTCCGCCCGTGCCGGGGTGGGGCGAGCGCCTGCTCGCTGCGCGCCCGGTCGACGGGGTGGTGACGGCGTCGCCCCTCCTGGCCCTTCTGGGGAGCCGGCTGCTGTGGGGAGGCCCCGACGCGACGTGGGCCGCACTTGCGGGGCTGGGGGCCGTGGGGTACGCCGCGGCGTACGAGGCGCTCCGACACAGGCCGCTGCCCCGCCTCGCCTCCGCCCACGGGCTCGTGGCCGCGCTCCTCACGACCTACGGGCTGAGCGAGGCGCTGGGGGGCGCGACGCTGCTCCTGATGTGGGCCGTGGAGGCGACGCTGCTCCTCGCCCTCGCCGTTCGGTGGACCGACGCCCCGCTCCGCTGGGCGGGGCGGGCGCTCATGGGGATGGTGGCGCTCGGGCTGGCGGAGCGGCTGAGCGACCCGGCGGGCGTGGGGGCGTCGGTCCTGTCGCCCGGGGCCCTGAGCGAGCTGGGCGTGGTGGCGCTGCTGGCGAGCGCCGGGCGCTGGGCGGAGGGCCCCGGGGAGCGCCGGCTGTACGAGGGCGGGGCGCTGGCGGCGTGGCTGGCGTGGGGGGCGGCCACCCTGTCCGCGATGCCCAACGGACAGGCCTACGTGTCGGCCCTGTGGGCCGTGACCGCGGCGGCGCTGCTCGTGGGGGGGACGCGCTGGCGCTGGCCCGAGGGGCAGACGGCGGGCCTGGCCACCCTGGCGCTGTTTGTCGGGAAGCTGTTTTGGGTCGACCTCGCGGCGGTGCCGGTCCTCGGGCGCATCGCGCTCTTCGTGGGGGCGGGGGCCGGGTTTCTCCTCCTGAGCTACGCCCTGCCGCAGGTGGGGCTGGGCGACGCGGACGCCTAGCGCTCCTCCGACGACTGCGCCTCTCGGCCCGGGGCCAGCAGGTAGAGGGCCGCCATGCGGAGGGCTACGCCGTTGGTCACCTGGCTCAGAATGATGGCGCGCTCGTGCTCGACCACCGCGTTGGCGAGCTCGATGCCGCGGTTGACCGGGCCGGGGTGCATGATGAGCAGGTCGGGGTGGCGGCGCAGGTGCTCCATCGTGATGCCGAACTGGGCGTGGTACTCGCGCACGCTGGGGAAGAGGCCCTCGTCCTGCCGCTCCATCTGGATGCGGAGCGCCATCGCAATGTCGGCCTGGTCCAGCGCCGCGTCGAGGCGGGGGGTGGTGCGCACGCCCATCGCGTCGGCCATGCCGACCGGCAGCATCGTGGCGGGGCCGCAGAGCGTGACGGAGGCCCCCAGCGTGGTCAGGGCCCGGATGTTCGAGCGGGCGACCCGGCTGTGCGTAATGTCACCGATGATGGAGACGTTTAGGCCCTCGAACGTGTCGATGTGCTCGCGCATCGTGAGCACGTCGAGGAGCGCCTGCGTGGGGTGGGCGTGGGCGCCGTCGCCCGCGTTCAGGATGACGCTGTCGGTGCAGCGGGAGAGGAAGTGGGGGGCGCCGGGTGAGGAGTGCCGCAGCACCACCATGTCCACTTTCATCGCCTCCACGTTGCGGGCGGTGTCCTTGAGCGATTCGCCCTTTTTGACCGACGAGCCGGATTTGGAGAGGCTCACCGTCTCGGCCGAGAGGCGGCCCGCGGCGAGGCCGAACGAGAGCTTCGTGCGGGTCGACGGCTCGAAGAACAGGCTGGCGACCGTGGTCCCCTGCAGCGTGGGCACCTGGCGGACGGGGCGATCGAGCACGGCCCGAAACTCCTGCGCCGTGTCGAGGATGTGGGTGATCTCGGCGGCGCTGTAGGTGGAGAGGTCCAGCAGGTGGCGGTGCGCGAGGGCGGCGGAGCCGGAAGCGGAGGCGTCGGGGGAGGCGGCCATGGACGGCACGGTTGGGGGTGG
>NCRB01000118.1 GCA_002894665.1 Salinivenus iranica | reverse complement strand
GTGCTGATCCTGGGGCTGGGGCCTGTGCTCCAACATCAGGTGGAGCACCTGCGGACCAGTGTCGATCCGCGGGATGTGGTGCGGGTCGTCGAGCAGGTGGATCAGCAGCTGACCGGACTGCTTGCGGGCGTTGGGGGGGGAGGGGTCGATCTGTCCGGTCGGCTGGAGCGGCAGCTGTCAGATATCGGGGAACGGGTTGTTCGGGGCGCCCCGGTGCTCCTTCGGGGGGCGACGGCGGCGATCCTCGTGCCGTTTGTTGCGGTCTTTCTTCTTCGCGATGGGCCGCGGATGAAGCGAGGGCTCATCCGCTTCGTCCCCAACCGGTACTTTGAGTTCAGCCTACAGGCGATCCACAATGTCGACCAGCAACTCGGAAACTACTTTCGCGGGCTCATCGTCGAGATTGCGGTAATCACCGGGCTCTCCGTGGGCACGCTGTGGCTGGTAGGCGTCGAGTCCTTCGTCTTGCTGGGCTTACTCGCGGGCGTGACGACCGTCATTCCGTACGCCGGGTCGCTGCTCGGGGGCAGCGTGGCGGTGCTTGTGCACCTGTCGAGCACCGGCGATCCGTACGCGGCCGCACTGGTGCTGCTGGCATTCGTGGCCATTCAGGTGGTCGATGAGGTCGTCATTCAACCCCTCGTGTTTGCCCGGGCGGTGAATCTGCACCCGCTGGAAGTGTTGCTCGCAGTGTGGGTGGGGGCACAGGTGCTGGGGCCCGTGGGAATGATCATCGCGATTCCCACCGTGGGCGCGGCCAAGGTGATCGTCACCGAGAGCGCGGCCCTGATTCAGCAGTACCAGTTCCACTGATTCGATGTCCGGCAGGTGTGTGTCCCTACCCCTCGTCGCCGTTGTCCCCGTCCGCGGGGCCGTACCGGTCGTAGTCGTTGACGTGAAAGCCGTCGCCCTTAAAGATCACGCCGCCGTTGCCCGTAATAATGCGCTCCACGTCCTGGCCTGTCTCGGGGCATGTGTCCAGCGGGTCCTCGGTGATGCGCTGCCGAATTTCAAACGTGGTTCCGTCCTCGCGGCGGTAGGTGTACGTCGGCATGTGTGTTGTAGGGTTCAGAAAGAAGCCGTCGACCAATCTGCGAGGCGTCCCGACCGCCGTCGGGACGTCCGAGTCGAGGAATCTCTTCGAAGACAGGCGGAAACGCTCCACAGCACTGCTTTCGCCGAATTCAAAGAGATTTACCCTGGGAGCACTCGGTCACTGCGTTCCCAGCACTTCGACTCCTTGCTCTCTTCGTTCGTCCGTCGCTCAGAATGACTGTACTTCTGTGGATCTATTTCACATGCAATCGCCCTGCGTGGTCGGACCGTTACGAAAGAACCGTGTGGGGCTGAGGGCCGGCGGCCGCGACCGCGTCGGGGACGTGGTCGACGAACGGTTCGAAGTGATCGGCGAACATCTCCGCGAGGGTCTGCGCCTGCTCGTCGTACGCGGCCGGATCGTCCCACGTCTGCCGGGGATGAAGGAGCGGGGTGGGGACGTTGGGCACCGATTGGGGAATGGAGACCCCAAACACGTCGTGTTCGGTCCGAGGCGCGTCCGTGAGGGCATCGGATAGGACCGCGTCGACCATCGCTCGGGTGTGTGTGAGGTCGATCCGATGGCCGGTGCCGTACGGCCCGCCCGTCAGGCCGGTGTTCACGAGCCAGCAGTCGGCGTTGTGCCGCTGCATCTTTTTGGCCAGCAGCTCGGCGTACTCCACTGGGGGTCGCACCATGAAGGGTTCCCCGAAGCAGGCGCTGAAGGTGGCCTTGGGCGTGCGGACGCCGCGTTCTGTGCCGGCCACCTTGGCGGTGTATCCCGACAGAAAGTGATACATGGCCTGCTCGGGCGTGAGCTCCGAGAGGGGCGGCAGCACCCCGAAGGCGTCGTACGTGAGGAAGAGAAGGTGGGAGGGATGGGGGCCTTGCCCGTCCGCGGCCACGTTGGAGAGGGCGTGGAGCGGGTACGAGCCGCGGGTGTTGCGGGTAATGGAGGCGTCGGAGAAGTCCGGCTCCCGCGTCTCGGGATCCACGATCACGTTTTCGAGAATGGTGCCAAACTGCTCCGTCGTCTCGTAGATTTCGGGTTCGCTCTCAGGCGTGATGTCGATCATCTTCGCGTAGCATCCGCCCTCGAAGTTATAGACGCCGGTGTCGCTCCAGGCATGTTCGTCGTCGCCAATGAGGGCGCGGCCCTCGTCGGTCGAGAGGGTGGTTTTGCCGGTGCCGCTCAGCCCGAAGAAGACCGCCGTCTCGCCGTCGGGGCCCTTGTTGGCTGAACAGTGCATGGGCAGGACGTCGTCCTCGGGCAGCATGTAGTTGAGCACCGAGAAGATGGACTTCTTGATTTCGCCGGCGTAGTGGGTGCCGCCAATGAGAACCAGCCGCTGCTCCAGGTCGATGAAAATGGCGGCCTCCGAGTTCGTATTGTCGCGCTCCGGGTCGGCCTTGAACTCGCACAGATCGAGTACCGTGAAGCCGGGGGCAAAGTCCGCGGGCACTTCGTCGTCGGGCCGCACGAACATGTTGTGGGCGAAGAGGCTGTGCCAGGCCTTTTCGGTAATCACGCGGACTGGCATGCGGTGGGTCTCCTCCCAGCCGGCGTAGAGGTCCTTTACAAAAAGGGAGCGGCCCGCCGCGTACTCGGCCATTCGGCGGTGCAGATGGTTGAAGGTGGCCCGATCCGTGGGGCGGTTGACGTCGCCCCAGTTGATGGTATCGGCCACGGATTCGTCTCGCACGAGGAACCGGTCGTCCGGGCTCCGGCCCGTGTGGGGATCGGTGCGGACGACGAGGGGGCCATTGGCGGCCAGCACGCCCTCGTCGCGATCCAGGGCCGCCTCGTAGAGCTGCGCCGGGGGGAGGTTGTAGTGGATGGTGTCGGGAGAAAGCGCCAGATCGTCGAGGTGGGAAGAGACGTGTTGGGGAGCGGTCATGAGCGCACGCGGAACTGTGAGCAAGACACGGACAGGGAGGAGAGAACCGAGGCGTCGGAAAATGAATACTCGGAAGCGCTTTCATCGATAGATATTATAGTGCACGCGAAATCGAGTTGCTATGAACTCTTTGTTGTAGATCGGGAAAAAGCGCCGAAGAGGCGGTCGGTGATTGGCGCACACGAACCCGCTCCTATGCTCCCGGTTCGGATGGGGGAGTGTAAGATAGATCGCACCGCTACTGTGTCCTTGTCTCCTTCCCGTTCCCTCCGGTCTGTGCTCGAAACGGCGTGGACGGCGATGTGTCACGATCCGTTGCCGGTGGGGGGCGTCGCGGTGGGAATGATGCTGGGCACGTATGCCCTCCTGGGGCTGCCGGTCTCGATCCCGCTTCTCGTCGCCGCCGGCTGCGGCACGGCGCTGATCTACGGGGCCGATCGGTCCGTCGTCGATGCGCCGGAGGACCGATGGAATCGGCCCGACCGTGTGGCGTGGGTGCGGGCGCATCGGCGGTGGCTGGGGATTGAGGGAGCCCTCCTTGCCGTCGTAGGGGCGGGCGCCCTTCTCTTTCTTCGCCCGGCAACGATCGGAAGTGCTGTCCTCTTGGCGGTCGTTGCGGGGGGGCATCGGGGGCTC
>NCRB01000117.1 GCA_002894665.1 Salinivenus iranica | reverse complement strand
CAATCCGAAGCGTGAACGTCACGCGCCCGTCCGCCCCCAGCCGCGACTCCAATGAAAACCGACCCACCGCGCCCTCAAATATCGACGGGGCCCCCGGCGGCAGGGGCCGCACCTCAATGTCCATCGGCTCCGACGCAAGCGTGAGGGCCTCGTACCGCCCCCGAAACGCCTGCCCCGCCCCCTGCGCCTCCGTCTCGATGCGGAGCGGACGAATCCGCAGCGCCCCCGGCCGCGTCGGAAACAGGGCCACCCGCTTCAGCACAATGGTCTTATACGACTGTCCAAAGGCCCTCTGCGTCTCCGGAACGGGGCGGGACGACACGTCCAGTTCCTCGCGCCAGAACCCGGGCGCGTCCCAGGCATCGGCCATGCGGCTGCGGCGGAGCCGCACGTCGGGGCGGAAGAAGAGGCGGTATTCCACCGTAACCTGTTCGTTCTGGTAGACGGTGCGGGCCGAGGAGCGCCCCCGAATGAAGAGCGACCGACGCCCGATCTGCGCCGCCGCGCGGGCCTCCGCCTCGTCCTGCGCCCCCGCCCCGTCCTGCGACGCGGACGGCGCCCGGGCCGAGGGCCGCAGCACCCGAACCCGAATCTCGCCGGTCGTGTACTGCTCCCCCCGCACCTGCACCGTCGCGGGCTCAATGCGGGCCGTCCCGGCCCGGAGGGGCCGGTAGCCCCACTTATACGTGATGCTGCGCTGGGCCTGCCCGTCCTCAAAGGAGAGCGACTCCTCGGTGGACGGCGTGCGCTCCTGCAGGACGAGGTTGCGGGTGGGCGGGGGCGACGGCGTCTCAACGGCCGTGCGGGCGGCCCCCTCAATCCGAAGCGTGAACGTCACGCGCCCGTCCGCCCCCACCGGGCTCGGCTGTGCACGGGCCTCCACCCGCACCGTCCCGCTCGCCTGCGCGTGCACGCCGCCCACCAGAAGCAGGGCGGCAGCAAAGAGACACACGACGCGGGGCAGCATAGGGGAAATCGCAAAACCACAGAGACAAAACCGACCGGGCCCTCACCAATCCTTCTCCACCGAGGGACGCTCGCCGTCACGGGGGGGCAGCGTGCGGAGGAGTTGCTGCTCCTGCATCTCCAGTGCGTGGAGCAACTGCTCGGCCTGCGCCCGGCTCAGCCGCCGGGCCGGACGGCGATCGCCCTCGGGGGACTCGCCCCCCATGCCCTGTTGCTCCTGCGCTTCGCGCTCCCCCGCCCGTTCCTCTTCCCCCGACGGCGCGCGTTGCCCCGCCCCATCAGACGACTCGGGCTCTTGCGCCCCCGGCTGTTGCCGCTCCCGATCGCCCGTGTCGGACGCCGAGCGTCCCTCATCCGACGACTCGCCCTGCGGGCCCGATTGCTGCTGGGGGCGTTCCGAATCGGAGGTGCGGTCCGGCTCGGACTCCGACGGGCGGGTCTGCCGGAGCTTTTCCCGGAGCGCCTGGAGTCGGGGGTCCGACGGGGCCACCTCCAGCCCCTGCGCCACCGCCCGGCGTGCCGCCGGCAGGTCGCTCTCGATGTACGCCTGGGCCGCCTCGTGAAAGTAGGGGTCCGCTTCGGACGCGGACGAGTCGGACTGTGCCGCGGCGCTCCCGCCCCCCACCACGAGCGCCCACACAATCACACACACGGCGCGTCGCATCATGGCTGCTGGCTCAGTTGGGCAACGTCGTCGAGGCGCGTCATGAAGTCGCGGTAGGCCTGCACGGTGGAGTCCTGCCGCAGCCCGTCGGTCATCAGGCGGGCCGCTTCGGCGTATTGCTGGCGCGCCACCAGGGCCTCGGCCTTCTTCTTCAGCCGGCGGGCGTAGGGCGACGGGTCTACCTCGGGCGGCGAGTCGTCGCGTCCGGCCCGCGACTGCTGGCGCTTCAGATACTCATAGTTGTGACGGGCCGCGGCGTGCGTCGGATCCCGAAGCAACACCGCCCGGTAGTGCGACAGGGCAGCGGCAATGTCGTCCTGTCCGGCCGCCGCCATCCCTTCGTTGAAGCGCGCCCGAACGTAGGCCGTGTCCGACCCGGCCGCCTGCCGGCTCCGCCGGAACGCGGTGCGGGCCTCGCCAACCGCCTCTTGTCGGAGCAGCGCCGCCCCCAGGTTGTTCTGAAGCGCGGCGTAGACGCCCCCGGTCGTGTCGTCGAGGGCCGCCAGGCCGTCGCGGTAGGTGGCCTCGGCCTCCGCGTAGCGGTCCTGCTCAAAGAGCGCATTTCCCTCGCGCCCCCGCTCGGCCCCCACGTCGCCCAGCAGGCCGAACAGCAGTAGAATCAGCAGCACCCGGGGCATCATGGATCAGCGAGGTCCAACCAGCGAACAACGGGCTACGAGTGAACAAACGGAATCGACGAGAGATTCTCGTCCGCGTCGGGATTGCGGGCCCGCACCGGGAGGCAGACCTCCACGGCCAGCAGCAGGAGCGCGAGCGCAAGCGGCCACTGAAAGTACTCGTTGTACGCGGCGAAGCGCTCTTCGTCGAGCGGGGTGGCCTCGAGCTGGCGCAGGGCCGTCGCCACGTCCGGCAGGGCGCTGGAGGTCGCCCCAATCCGGAAGTACGCGCCGTCCGCCGCCAGCGACGTGAGCGCCGGTTCGTCGAGGCGAGTGCGCACGATGCGCCCCTCCGCGGTGCGCTTCACCCCCACGCGGCGCCCATCTTCGTAGACCGGAATCTGGGCGCCCTGCTCGGTGCCCACCCCGGCCGTAAAGAGGGTGACCCCCTCCGCCCGGGCCCGCTCCCGCAGCGCCCCGAGGTCGCCCTGATGGTTTTCGCCGTCGGAGAGGACGAGGAGGGCGCGGGAGCGGGCCCGGGCGGAGGGGGTCACCCTCTTTACGGCCGGGGTGGGCAC
>NCRB01000116.1 GCA_002894665.1 Salinivenus iranica | reverse complement strand
CGCTCAGGGCGCTTCGCTCCCAGCACAGTCGAGAAGCCTCCCCGAAGGCGGCGGCTTCGCCAGGAAGATGTCTCGACCGTGCTCGACATGACGTGCTGGGTTTTCGGGATTTTGAGTTCGATTCGGCCCCCAAAGAATTAACTTGACGAAGTACTTAGGTGCCCTTCTGGGGATCGGAGCCGGGGCGGGAAGACGCGTGTTTGAGGAGAGGGGGCGTGGAGACATTTCGGTACGGAACAGAAGTTGTCGTACGTGTTCTCTTGGCCCCGCGGCCGTTTGTAAGAGTAGATATAGGAGCTGTCTCTGAGCGCTAGAGGGGCTCGGGGTCTCCGTTCTGCCCTCACAGCACGGCGGGCAAAGGGCCGGGATCTCCATGATCGTTTCGTCATTCCCCTTTCGACACATGCCAGGCCCAGGACCCGCTCGAGAGGAGTGAACCGCTGTTTCGATCGTGTTCTCGCCCCCGGACAGCGATGCCTTTTCCCGCCACGAACGGACGATTGAAGGCATTCCCCGATCGGTCGTCGAGGCCATGATTGAGGACCATCGAGCGTACGGCACGGTGGGCCTCAACGCCTCGCCCCATCAACTGTACCGGTACGAAGCCGGAGGGGAGCAGCGGATGATTGCCCTCGATTACACGGAGGGGGTTGACCTTTTTGGAGCGTAGGGCCCGTTCGGGATGGGGGCAACGGGAGACGTGCCCAGGACGCAATATCGCGGACCTGCCACTCCTCATGGGGAGCGCAGGCGCCCGCCGGCCGTATGATGGACGAGGAGGCCCTCGAATCGTCGCCGCCCCCGCGGCCCCGGCAGTCGCGACGTCCGTTCCGCCTTTTCACGTCCCTCGACCCCGCCCGCACAACCGACACCGCCATGGCTCGCACGCGCCGCCCGCTCTCCGACGACGAAAAACAGCGCCTCGACGACCTGGTCGAGGCGGCGATCGACCCGACGGTTCACCACTACGGCACGCCCCCGCGCTCGGCCGTCCGCTACGACAAGCGGGAGGAAATGTACGGCGGCTCCGGCACCACGTACCTGCTCCAGATGTTCGAGGACGGGGACCTCGTGAACAACCGCATCGGGGCGTACATGGTGCTCCCAACGGAGGACGACAGCGTCGGCTTTCACACCCACGGCGACCGCAACGAGCAGGAAGTGTACGTCGTCGTGCACGGCCGGGGCACCTACCTGGAGAAAGACCACGCCGAGGCCGAGCCGCGCCGCTACCCGATCGAAAAAGGCACGATCACGACGGTGCGCGGCCCCGCCCAGCACGCAGTGCGCAACACGGGCGACGAGCCCCTGGTCGTGTTTGTGATCACCACCTTCGAGCCGTAGGGGCGTCGCGGCGGGCGGGCGTACTGCGGGCGGGGCGGCGGAGAGAACGGACGCCCGGCCGACAATCCGAAGGGAGAGACGAGGGAGAGAGCCCCTCGGCCCTTCACGCCGGGGCGGCGCCTTCGCGGGGATCGGTCGGGATGCGCTCGGCACGGCCCACGGCCCCTTCGTGGGGGCCGGTCGTGGCGACCACGCGGACCCGGTCGCCGTCGGTCTCGACGCGCCACGTTTCGGCCTCGTCGTCGCGGGTGCCCTCGTCTTTCAGGAGGAGGGTGTACGCCGGACCCGCACCGTCCCGAACCTCCAGGATTGGATGGCGGGCCACGTGCCGCTGCGTGCCGTCCACCTTGACGACATCCCAGCTGTCTCGCGAGGCCGCGTAGTAGGTGGGCACCGAGGGCGCCGCTCCGTCGTAGCGACGCACGCGCCAGTAGCCGACCCACGGCGGGGCGTCTGTACCAGTGTTGGGGGCATCGTCGTTCGGGGGCATGAGCAGAAGGGGACGAGAGCAAAAGAGACGGGACATGCTGGTACCGCAACCGACAGACGGATGTTTGCGGGCGGGGCCTCCGGGCGCCGGAGCACACTGCTGATCCGCGGATCCCCACGGAGGAGAGCAGAGGCTCCAGTTCCCGACCCGTCCGCTGTCCCTCCCGACGCCGGGTCGATGCACGCGATTTTGGGCAAATGTGTTGGGATTTCGTGAATCGGCGGGCGGGACCCTTGCGATTCTGTGATGTAAAGGATTACATGCGGGGTGTAAACGATTACACCGTCGTACTCTTTTGTCTCACCGTTCGTTGGTAGCGGTTCCAGCATGGACGCGACCATCCAAGACGTAGCCGATCGGGCCGACGTCTCCGTCGCCACGGTGTCCCGTGTGCTAAACGGGAGTGACCGCGTGCGGGAGGCGACGAAGGAGGAGGTCGTGAAGGCCGCCCGGTCGCTCGGGTACCATCCGAACGAGACGGCGCGCAACCTGCGGGCCCAGGAAACCCGGATGGTCGGCGTGCTGCTCCCGAACATGCACGGGGAGTTCTTTGCGCAGGTCACACGGGGGCTCGACCGGAAGGCGCGGGCCAGCGGGCACCACCTGATGGTCTCGAACTCGCACACGCAGGAGGACGAGGCGAAGGCCGTCATTCAGTCGCTCCTCGGCCGCGTCGACGGGCTGATCCTGCTGTGGCCGCGGCTCAGCCACGATTTCCTCGACGATCTCGTGCCGGACAGCCTCCCGGTCGTGCTCCTCAACACGGACCGCAGCGGCCCGCGCTTCGAAACGCTGGCCTTCGACAACCACGACGGGGCCTACGCGGCGGTCGAGCACCTGGCCGAGCACGGGCACGAGCGCGTCGCCCTCCTCACCGGCGGGCCGCAGAACTACGATGCCCGGGAGCGCCGGAGCGGCTACCGGGCCGCCGTGGCCGACTACGGGCTCGACGCGGACCCGTCCCTCGAGCTGGAGGGCGACTTCACCCGCGAGTCGGGGCGCGCCGCGGTGGAGCAGATCCGGTCCCTCACCCCGCGCCCCACCGCCCTCTTTGCGTCCAACGATTCCATGGCGCTGGGCGTCCTCCGCGGCCTCCACGAGGCGGGGCTGGAGGCGCCGGACGACCTGGCCGTCGTTGGGTTCGACGACATCCCGATGGCCCACTACGTGGCCCCGTCCCTGACGACCGTCCACGCCCCCATGCAGGAGCTGGGCGAACGCGCCATGGAGCGGCTCCTCGCCCTCGTGCAGGACGACGCGTCGCCCGCCCACCAGACGCTGCACACCCGCCTCGTCCGGCGCGAGTCCTGCGGCTGCTCTCCCGAGCCGTAGCCGCGCCGGCCCTGAC
>NCRB01000115.1 GCA_002894665.1 Salinivenus iranica | reverse complement strand
CGCCCCACCCGCCCGTCGAGTGACCGTCCCTGTGCTCTCGCGTCGAGGCAGTGGAGCGGACCGGCGGTCGGCCGCGGGGGATCCGAGGAGCCCCCGACCGCGTAGTCGGAGGCCACCTCTTTGTTCGCTCCTACGGTTCTCCTATGAACAGCATCGCCGTCGCCCAGGTGCTCGTGTCCCTCGCCATCGTGGCGGGCGGGTGGATCGCGGGCTACGCGCTCTACCACGGCGTCCAGTGGCTCGCCCAAAAGGCCGAGGGGGGGCGCTACCGCATCGACGCCCTCCTGCTTCGCATCCTGGGTCCCCCCCTCAGCGTCGCGGTGGCCCTCGTTTCTCTCAACGTGGCCCTGTACCGCATCCCGGCCATCCAGGAGCAGTTTGCGCGGTGGGACGGGGCGCAGCGGGCCGTCCTTCTCCTCACCGGCACCTGGATCCTCGCCAGCCTCGTCAAGACCGCCGTCCGGGAGTACGGACTGCCGCTCGCCCAGCGCACCGACACCGACGTCGACGAGCGGATCGTGCGCCTCCTGGACCTGACGGCCGTCTACGTGATCTGGATGGTCGGCCTCCTGCTGGCCCTGAGCGCCCTCGGCATTCAGGTGACCGCCTTCCTCGCCTCGCTCGGCATCGCCGGGCTGGCCGTGGCCCTGGCGGCCAAAACGATCCTCTCCAACGTGCTCACCGGCGTCACCCTCACGGCCGACCGCAACTTCCGGGTGGGCGACCGCATCCAGGTGCGCGACTACGTGGGCGACGTCCTCGAAATCACCCTGCACAAGACCATCATCCGCACCCGCGACAACGAGATCGTGATGATCCCGAACGACGTGCTCGGCCGCGAGGTGATTATCAACCACATGCTCCCGGAGCAGCGAACGCGGATCGACCTGCGCATCGGCGTGGGCTACGACACCGACCTCGCCCGGGCCAGCGAACTCTTGCAGGGCATCGTTCGCGGGCAGCCCCGCATCCTGGACGCGCCGGCTCCGGAGGTGAACGTCGTGAGCCTCGGCGATAATGCGATTGAGCTTCAGGTGCTGGTCTGGATCGACGCCCCGCGCGTCAAGCGCACGGTGCGCGACCGGGTATACCGCGAGGCGCTCGCCCGCTTCCGAGCGGCGGGCATCGATATTCCGTTTCCCCAGCGCGTGGTGCACCTGACGGATGCTTCGCCAGCCGATGCCCTCTCTTCCCTGGAGCGCCCCCACGCAAACCATCGGTCGGAATCCCCTCCTCAAAAACCGTCCGGCTCCTAAATGCCCCCGAGCGAAAACGGTCTCAAATGGTTGAGGCGGCCGTCCCCTACCCGAACAACTACGTCGGGGCTCGATGGGTCTTTTTTCGTCGTGGTGCGTTTAGGATGGGTCCGACGCTCTTCTGCCCTTCCGTCTCCCACCGGCGCATGCCCACCACCGATGCTTCCTCTTCCGAGGCGGCCGGGGAGTCGCCAGGGGCGCCGCGTCGTCACGTCCATCCCGCCGATCTGCCGGGACTTGCCCAGCTCGCGACGGAGGCCACCCTCGGGACGACCCGGCTCGTGGAGGCCGTCCACGCTGCCGTGTGGGCGTCACTCCGCCCAGGCGTCGAGGCCTCGTCGCGCACCGCCGGCCTCACCGGCTTCGTCTACCGCGCCGTCCGACGCATTACCCGACTGGCCGGAAGCAGCGCGGGGCAGGCCCTCGGGGCCGTCGCACAAACCCTGGACTCTACTCCGCCCCCTGACACCGACGAGCGCCGGCGGGCCCTCTCCATCCTCAACGGGGTGTTCGGCGACCACCTCGCCGCATCCGACAGCCCTCTGGCCTGCTCGTTCTCGCTGCGCACGCCCGCGGGCCAACGCCTCCCCGCCAGCGCGACGGACGCCGCCCCCCTCGTCGTGTTCGTCCACGGCCTGTGCCTCAGCGACCGCGCCTGGGCCCCGACGGCCGACCGCCCCGGGCACGTCGACGCCCTCGCCGCCCCCGTCGGCGGCACCCCGGTGCTCGCCCGCTACAACACGGGCCGCTCCATCTCAGAAAACGGCCGGGCCCTAAGCGAACACCTGTCGCGGCTGACGGGCCGATCGGCGGGCCCCTCCCGCATCGTCCTCGTGACACACAGCATGGGCGGCCTGGTGACCCGCAGTGCCGTCCGCCACGCGCACCGCGCCGCCGCCCGATGGCCCCACCTCGTCACGAATACCATCTACCTCGGCACGCCCCACCGAGGATCGCCGCTCGAACGGGCAGGGACATGGGTCGAACAGCAACTTCGCCGGACGCCGGTCACCGCGCCCTTCGCCTCACTCGCCACACTTCGCAGCCGCGGCATTCAGGACCTCCGGCGCGGCACGATCGCCTCCGACGCGGCCCACGACGACACGCCCGATCGTCCCCCCGGCCGCTCCCTCTACGTCGCAGCCGCCTTAACCTCACGCCCACCGGCTCGGGACGCGGTCGGGGACGGGCTCGTCCCGGTCGCCAGTGCCCTGGACGCGTCGAGCCCGACGCGCTCCGCCACCCGTGAAGTCGTTGAGAACCGTGGGCACCTGGACCTGCTCCACGATCCCGCCGTCACGGAACACCTGCGGCGCTGGCTGTCAACAACGAGCGACGCGTGAGGCGCTCGCCCGCGTCACCCGCCCTCGGAGGCCGGGATGTGGCGCAGTTGCTCCGCCTCCGTGATGACACGACGCCCCATGAGGAGGCTCGTGAGCATGCTGGTGAGGCCGCCCGCCGCGAAGATCATGGCCATGATGACAAACTGGTAGAGGGCGGCGTAGACGGGATTTTCGCCCCCCAGGATCATTCCGGCCATCACGCCGGGAATCCAGACCCAGCCCAGGCTCTTCAGCGAATCGACCACCGGGATGAGCGAGGCCTGCACGCTGGTGCGCAGATGTCGGGCGAGCACGGCGGGCGGCGGGCCGCCGAGTGCCAGCCCCACCTCGATCTCATCCCGCTTGTCGCGCAGCTCGTCTTTTAGCCGGTTCAGCGCCAGGCCATTGATTTTCATGGCGTTGGCAATAACGAGGCTTCCCACCGGCACCAGGCTGCGGACCGTCGACTCGATGGCCCCGGCCGCCGTCATCGTCACGATCACGAGTCCCGATCCGGCGGCAATCGCCAGAAACGAGACCTGCGTGACGCCGGGGAGCCCCTCGCCCCGCTGCCGCGAAATCCAGGTGGCCCCACCCACCATGCCGAACAGAATGAGCGCACTCCACGCCACGGGCACCGCCAGCAGCAGGCCGATCACGAGCCCCACGGCCACAATTTGCACGAAGCCGCGGGCGAACGCGACACTCAACTCCGTCTCCAGCTTGAGGCCGCGCTGCCGGGAGAGGAGCACCACGAGGGCCGCCAGCACCGCCGCCGCGCCGACCTGGGCGAGGCCTTCCAGGACGACTGGCTCTTTGAGATGAGTGAGGATGTCCTGGAGCATTGAATCGTCGTTCGTATTGCGTATTTCCGTATTGCGTATTTCGCAACTCTGCAGGACCTCTCGGGCAACGGACGTACCCCCGAGACGGAGCGATGCGTAACGAGATCGCGCCGCCCATGTTAGTTTTCAGTCAGCTTCCACCGTCCGTCGGCCAGTTCGATGTCGCTCCTCTGCTTCAGCGTGCTCTGAGCGGCTCGCACCCGATGCTTCCACCGTTTCCCGTAGTGTTGTGTCACACCTCAATGTTGTGTTTGTCATCCCGGCCAAGCCCCGAGGGCGTTCGGGGCGCCGAGCCGGGATCGATCCAGCCAACTCACTGGGGCTCGACTGAGGAAGAATGGCCCTTTGGGGGAGCAGAGCGGAACCCGGAGTGCTCTCTTCTACCGCCGTATAGATCCCGGATCTCCGCTCGCACGCTCGCTCCGCCCGGGATGACAGGGTGCGATTTTTCCGTGTAAGAATCACGGTTGACACGGCACTAAGTGCAATCAATCTTCAGTTTGTGGATTGCGCAATGGGTCTTCGGATCCTCCGACCTCTTCGTTCGTCGAGAGCGGGGGCGGAAACAGGCCGT
>NCRB01000114.1 GCA_002894665.1 Salinivenus iranica | reverse complement strand
GGCAGAGCGGAACCCGGAGTGCTCTCTTCTCCCGCCGTATAGATCCCGGATCTCCGCTCGCACGCTCGCTCCGCCCGGGATGACAGGGGGCGATTTTTCCGTGCAAGAATCACGGTTGATACGGCACTAAGTGCAATCAATCTTCAGTTTGTGGATTGCGCAATGGGTCTTCGGATTTTCTAACCTCTTCGTTCGTCGAGAGTGGGAGCGGAAACAGGCCGTTTTCGCGGGATCTGTGGAGACCTCTCCACGGCAACGGCGGCCCCGCGCGCTTCCGGCAGGCCCCAGGAGATCTCTCGACTCCCGTTGGTCGCTCGAGATGACCAGTATTGGAGGGGAAGAAGCAGCTCCTTCCGATCC
The DNA here is from genome assembly GCA_002894665.1 of Salinivenus iranica. Taxonomy (GTDB): domain Bacteria; phylum Bacteroidota; class Rhodothermia; order Rhodothermales; family Salinibacteraceae; genus Salinibacter; species Salinibacter iranicus. The sequence goes on along the minus strand of NCRB01000114.1, from coordinate 4,476 downwards.
CGCGTCATGTCGACCGGCGGCCCGACGACTGGAGGGCCAGAGCGGAGACATCTCCACGGACCCAGCATTTCCGGACAGTCTCAGCACGCCCAAGGAGGTGTCTCGACTCGGGTCCCTCGCTCGACACGACCTGTAACGAACGAAAGAAGACCCTCCCCTCCGACCCCGCGTCGTCCCGACCGACGGGCGGCCGGCGCGCGGCCCGGAGCGGAGAGACCTCTACGGGATCGTCGCCCCCGTCCGCCTCCGGCAGGCCCATGAAATCTCTCGGCTCCCGTCGCACCCCAGGAGTACTCGTGCTGCAAGTAGCATGACCTTGCGCTGCTCGGCCCTCGCGTTCGCTCCCAGCGGTCGCCCGAGATGACCACGGTCGAAGGAAGGAGGCACACTCCCACGAATACACGTCATGTCGACCGGAGCCTCGACTCCGATCGAGGCGGAGTGGAGACCTCTCCACGGCAATGGCGGCTCCGCGCGCTTCCGGCAGGCCCCCAGGAGATCTCTCGACTCCCGTTGGTCGCTCGAGATGACCAGTATTGGAGGGAAAGAAGCAGCTCCTTCCGATCCCGCGTCATGTCGACCGGCGGCCCGACGACTGGAGGGCCAGAGCGGAGACATCTCCACGGACTCAGCATTTCCGGACAGTCTCAGCACGCCCGAGGAGGTGTCTCGACTCGGGTCCCTCGCTCGACACGACCACGGATCGAACGGGAACCGCCACTGCCATTCGCCCCCACGTCGTGTCGCCCGGCGGCTCACGCATCGGGCGCCTCGTCCTCAATCGCGTCGCGGTCGGTGACGACGAGGAGGGCCCCGCCGATGAGGAGGCCGAGGCCGAGCAGGCGGGGCCACGACAGCGCGATGGGCGACTGGCCCAGCAGCCCGTAGTGGTCGATCAGGGCCGAGCCAATCAGCTGAAACGCCAGGATGAGCACGGCAAAGAGCGTCACGCCCGTGTGGCGCACCGCGTAGTTGCTGGCGGCCACCACCAGGACGCCCAGCACGCCGCCGGACCAGTAGATCGGGGCGACCTCCAGGCCGGCCGAAAGCGCCCCCGAGCCGATCCCCACGAGAAGCACGACCCCCACCGCCGCGGCCCCGACGAGGTGGTTCACCAGCGAGCCGCGCAGGCTGCCCACGTGGTCGGACAGGGCGGCGTTGACGACGCGGGAGCCGACCGCGAGGAGGCCGTTGGCAAAGGCGAGGGCAAAAAACATAAACGCAGAGCGAAAAGGGGGGCTCAGCCCCAGTGAACGAGAAGAACGCCGGCAAAGGCGAGGAGGAGCCCGAGAACGCGACGGGGCGAGAGCCGGACGCGGACGAGTCCCCAGGGCCCCGACCGGTCGGCCACGCTCGAAAAGAAGAGGTCGCCGGCCACAAACAGGCTCACGGCCAGGGCCGTCCCCAGAGCGGGCACCGCCACGTTGGCCACCCACACCATGGCCACGCTCAACAGCCCGCCCGTCCACTCGACCCACGGCCGATCGGACAGCGTCTGCCAGAAGGACGGGCCGAGGCGGGGCAGGACGAGCAGGATCGCGAAGGCCGTCCCGACCAGGTGGACGAGGAAGGTGGCCTCGACCTCGCCGACCTGCTCTCCGAGCGTCGCGTTCACGCGGACGATCACGCTGAGCAGGAGCCCGGCCCCCACGCCGGCACACACCGACAGGGGATAGTGATAGCGGTCTGCGTCCATGAGCGTGCGCCTGGCAGTCTCGAGAGGAGAGAAGGGCCCGCGGGCCCCATCGGTGAAATCGCCGCCGCCCCTCATGTTCTCTGTCACGCGATCCCCCGCCCCATACAGAGCCTCACCGGTCCGTCTCCCGGCAGGAGCTCCGTAAGCGAGTCCGTCCACGCGGTGTGGACGGAATTGTGGATAACTCTGGTGGGGGCGCGACGGCGGCGCCAGCCTGGAACAATAACAGACATCCACCCGCCCGATTCGGGGCCTGATTTGGGGCCGACCGACGATATCTCTATCTCTGTTATTGTTCTTTTCTGGATTCCACTGTGCATGCCCTGTGGATAAGTCGTCAGAAGCGCGGAATCGAGCCCCTGCACGCCATCCGAGGATTTGATGCTGTTATTGTTTTCAGAGGCACAGATGGGATTTGTTCTCAGGAGGGGGGTTCTCCATGAACTCCATCCCTTCGACCGGAGGCCCAAACTGTTGGAGAGCAGAAGCGGAGACACCTTCACGGAAACAGCATACCCGGACGGTTCCAACAGGCCCGAGGAGGGGTTTCGATTCCATTCCGCCCCCCATATTAGCACTCGTTCCCTACGGTCACACCGTTCCGCTTGACACGACCTGTCACGGATGAAAGAGGCCCATCGCCTCCGAATTTGCGTCGTCTCGACCGGAGGGGCGCAGAATAGCGGCCCAGAGCGGAGAGACCTCCACGGCCTTCCCATCTCCGATTGCTTCTGGCAGGCCCCAAGAGATCTCTCGACTCCCTACGGTCGCTCGAGATGACCAAAAATCGATTGGGAAAAGCAACTCCCCTTCGAAAACACGTCGCTTCGACGGAGGGAACGGGCCGTGGACGTGCGCAGTGAACTTCATCCATGCTGTCACACAAATCGTATGACGCCATGCGAATCACGGTTCGAGTGCCGGATGATCTTGGAGCGGAGGTGAAGGAGCGGACGGACAACGTGAGTGCGTACGTCACGGACGCGCTTGCGGAGAAGCTGACGCGAGAACGACGACGTGCCGCACGGGAAGAGATTTTGGAAAAGGCACAGGAGGGCGGCACGCCGGCGGACGACATCTACGCCATTAACCAGCGACAGCGGCGGGAGGGCGATCGGATGTTTTCGGAGTCAGATGCCGACCCGTCCACGGGGAGCGGATCGGAGGAGCCGAATCGCTGAGAGCATGCCATGGATGGATTTGATACCGGGTTCTTTTTCCACCTCTGGGCCCAACGCGATGCCGCCCTGGCACGGTGGCGAGCGATCACCCGTGATGATGAACAGGCCGCGGTCAGCTCAATCACACTCTTCGAAATGTCCCGACACGCCCTGGTGGGACGCCTCGACCGCTCGTTTGTCGATACGGTCGTACAACGAGCTGGGGATGCCTACACGCACGCCCCGGTGGATCCGACGGACGTGCTGCGCCGGGCCGCCCGTATTGCACACGGCATGGGGCTCCCGATGGCGGACGCCCTCATTGCAGCGTCGCTGGAAGCCGTGGGATGTGAGGGCCGAAGGTCATGCCCTTGCGGTACCGCCTCGTGACGGCCGACACGGACTTCGAGGCGTACGAGGGCGAGATGAACGTGCATTTCCTGTAGCACGGGACGCGTTCGGGCCAAGAGGACGCCGGGGGACGGGGACTTTTTCTTTCGGCATCCCGATCGTTTCCGGCAGGTCTCAGGAGATCTCTCGACTCCTTTCGCACCCCAGGAGTACTCGTGCTGCAAGCAGCATGACCTTGCGCTGCTCGGCCCTCGCGTTCGCTCCCAGCGGTCGCTCGAGATGACCACGGATCGGAAGAAGGCGGCACACTCCCACGAATACACGTCATGTCGACCGAAGCCTCGACTCCGATCGAGGCGGAGCGGAGACATCTCCACGGACACAGCACACTCAGACGGTTCCAGCAGGACCGAGGAGGTGTCTCGACTCCCTACGGTCGCTCGACACGACCTGTAACGAACGAAAGAGGACAGTTCCCCCCGAATCTGCGTCGTCTCGACCGAAGGGCGGCCGGGGAGCCGCCCGGAGTGGAGAGACCTCCAGGGGGTCGGCGGTCCCGCCCGCTTTCAGCAGGCCCAAAGAGATCTCTCGGCTCCCGCTGGTCGCTCGAGATGACCAAGATTGGAGGGGAGGAAGCAGCTCCTTCCGACCCCACGTCGTCTCGACCGGAGCGGAGACATCGCCACGAACTCAGCATTCCCGGTCGGTTTCAGTACGACTACGCAACAGTCACCGCGGAACGCCGGGGTCCGTCGTTCATGAGAGAAATTGCCCTTCTTTTCCTGGAGCGTCTCCTCGCAGTCCCATGTCCAGCTCCACCCGGTCCGTCCTCCGCTTCCTCGGCAAGATGCTCGCGGCATACGTCGCGTGGTACGTGCTGTACGACCTGTGGCTGCTGCCGGCCGGACGGCTCGACGCGTGGGTGTCGCACAGCGTGGTCGAGGTCGCCGGCGCCGCGTTCCGCGCGGTCGGCCTGGAGGCCGTGGCCGAGGGCCGCACCATCGCCCTCTCAGGCACCCCCGGCGTCGAAATCGTCAACGGCTGCAACGGCCTCTCCACCATCGGCCTGTTCGTCGGATTTGTGATCGCCTTTCCGGGCCGCTGGCGCCACCGGACCTGGTTTCTCCCACTCGGCGCGGGAATCATCTACGCGACCAACGTCGGCCGCATCGCCCTCCTTGCGGGGCTGCAGCGCATCGCCCCCGACGCCTTCGCTTGGATTCACGGCCTTGGGGCCCCGGCCTTCTTCTACCTCGTCGTGTTCGGGCT
>NCRB01000113.1 GCA_002894665.1 Salinivenus iranica | reverse complement strand
CCCGCCGTATAGATCCCGGATCTCCGCTCGCACGCTCGCTCCGCCCGGGATGACAGGGGGCGATTTTTCTGTGCAAGAATCACGGTTGACACGGCACTAGGCCCTGAGGGAGGCGTAGGGAAAGGAAAACGAGGGAATTTACTCCATGCGAACAAACCGTCGGCCCCGTTCACGTGTAGGGCGTACGGATGCGGGGCGTCCCGACCCCCCGCACGACCGACTGCCCCCTCCTCTACACGAATTCCCCCCTCCCGACACATGGACCACAAAGAAGGACAGTACAAAGTACGCGACCTCGGCCTGGCCGAGGAAGGCCGCAAGCGCATCGAATGGGCGGAGAGCCGCATGCCCGTCCTCATGCAACTGCGTGAGGAGTTCTCCGACTCGAAGCCGTTCGAGGGCTACAAGATCAGCGGCTGCCTGCACGTGACGAAGGAGACCGCCGTCCTCGTCGAAACGCTGCAGGCCTGCGGCGCCGAGGTGGCCTGGAGCGGCTGCAACCCGCTGTCGACCCAGGACGACATCGCCGCCGCGCTCGCCAAGGGCGGCACCGAAATCTACGCCTGGCACGGCCTCGACACCGACGACTTCTACTGGTGCATTGAGCGCACGATCGACACGCCGCCACACCTGACGCTCGACGACGGCGCCGACCTCATCTTCACCGTTCACTCCGACCACCCGGAGATGGCCGACCACATCATCGGCGGCTCCGAGGAGACGACCACTGGCGTCCACCGCCTGCGCGCCATGGACAACGACGGCAAGCTGCAGTACCCGGTCTACGCCGTTAACGACGCCGAGACGAAGTGGGACTTCGACAACGTCTACGGCACGGGCCAGAGCACCATCGACGGCATCCTGCGCGCCACCTCCACGCTCATTGCCGGCAAGAACTTCGTCATTGCCGGCTACGGCCACTGCGGCCGCGGCGTCGCCACCCGGGCGAAGGGCATGGGCGCCAACACGATCGTGACGGAGGTGCGGCCCGCCACCGCCCTCAAGGCCACGCTCGATGGCCACCAGGTGATGAGCATGGACGAGGCCGCCGAGAAGGGCGACATCTTCGTGACGGCCACCGGCATGAAGGACGTGATTCGCGGCCGCCACTTCCTGAAGATGAAGGACGGCGCGATCGTCGCGAACACGGGCCACTACGACGTGGAGCTCAACCTCGACGAGCTGGCCGACCTCTCCATCGACGCCCGCGAAGTCCGCGAGAACAACCGCGAGTACACGAAGGAGAACGGCGACCGGGTGTACGTGCTTGGCGACGGCCGCCTCGTGAACCTGGCCGCGGCGGAGGGACACCCGAGCGAGGTGATGGACATGAGCTTCGCCAACCAGTTCCGTGCCCACCTCGACCTCGTCCAGCGCCACGAGTCCGACGAGATGCTGGAGGACAAGGTGTACGACATCCCGCAGGAGATGGACGACGAGATTGCCGAGGTCAAGCTCCAGACGATGGGCATTGAGATCGACACCCTCTCCGAGGATCAGGAGCACTACGCCACCGACTACTCTGCTGGGACGTAGGCGACGGGTGAATTGCGAATGTCGAGTTGTGAGTGGCGACTGCACGTTCCGCCCACCTGCGACTCATTCCAAGCGCCGCTCGGGGAGCGATCCCGGGGCGGCGTTTTGCTTTTGGGCTCGTCCAATAGTGTGAAGTTGATTGCTCGAACGAGCCTCACCTGACGGATGCTGGAGAATGCCCGATTGTCGACCTCCGGCCTTCAGAAAATGGTCGCCCGGAGGTTCACGCTCGCGGAACGACCGAAATTTATCTTGCCCGAGCCCGACAAGTGGAGGGCGAGTTCGATAAATTTCAGGGGGGGCGAGCATGGGCCTCAAGCCATTTTCTGCTGGCCGAGCCCTTTTCGTCCATTTTGGGGCCATCAAAATGGACATCCAAGTCACAACAACTCAACTGCCATGCCCAGCATTCAGGACCCGGCAACGGAGCATCAGAAGCGGTGGGAGCGCCTCTGCCGGGACCCCAGCTTGATCGATCTTCCGTACAAGGTGGAGACCAATAGACAGGGACAGCTCATTCTCACCCCGCTCTCGGTGTCTCGGTCCCGCCGGATGAGCGAGATTATGCGGGCACTGGACGAGCACGCTCCGGACGGATCGGCTCCGCCATTGTACGCCCTCGCTACGCCCGACGGCGTGAAGGTGCCCGATGTCGTTTGGTACAGCCCCGAGCGGGGACGACGGATGCGGGCGACCGGTGATCCCTCGACGCTCGTCCCGGAGATCTGCGTGGAGGTGCTGAGCGAGTCGAACACCGAGGCGGAGATGCAGGCGAAGCGGCGCCTGTACCGCGAGGTCGGAGCGGAGGAGGTGTGGGGCGTCGGCGAGGAGGGCGGGATTCGATTCTTCAGGGACGATGAGTTGGAGCAATCGGACATTGTTCACGCAGCGCACTTTTGCACAAAAAGTGGGCCTTGATCACACCAGAACCATCATCGACAAGTTTAGCGGTTAGCTCGGCGGTACCTCGAGCATCATAGCCGTTGGCATCGACGGACAGATTAACGTTGCATGTTGAATTTCTCGGGGCTGAACGGGTGGCGGTTCTCCACTCAGCCGACACATGCCTGAGGGTGGGCGAAGCGTCATTTCTGAACGCGTCGGGGCAGCCGATTGCACCTGTCATCCCGGCCAAGGCTCCACAAGGAGCCGCAGCCCAGGACTACTTCCTCGCTTCGCTCCCAGGGTTCGCGTCGTCCGGGATGACGACGTGCTCGTTTTCGATCAGTGGAGCACGGTGAAGAGGGAACGGACCGTTCTCTTACCAGAATTTGCTTAACATGCAATCGCCCTGGGGGAATGGTGGATCCCGTTTAGTACCACATCTACACCTCTACGCAATCAGCTGTGATCAACTCTTATCTTTCGCACAGCTCCGTTCGGATCCCTCGTTTCTATTGCGATGCTACTCAAAGACACCCGCAAGGCGACGGAGCGTCTTCAGGAAGGCGGGGGTCCGAAAGAGCAGGCCGACGCGATTGTCGACCTCTTCGTGGACGCAGAGGAGCAGGTTGCCACAGCGAGTGACCTGGACGCCGTCAAGCAGGAGATCATCTCTACGGTAACGATTCGTCTCGTACCGGCGGTGGGATTGCTGGCCGCACGGGTTGCCGTTTTCGAGCTTGCCACATAAGGTATTCCTGGCAGTGCGGGAAGATACACGAGGGGCATGGCCGGTGAATCTTTTCTGCTGTTTCGGTTGTTTCTCTATCCATCAGTCCATCCATCGTCTTCTCCGGATGCTATGCCGACCACTACGCCGCCCGCAACGGAGCATCAGGCCCGGTGGGATGAGCTTGTGCGGGATCCGTCCCTCCGAGACCTCCCCTACAAGGTTGAGACCAACGCCACAGGCCAGATCGTCTTGAGTCCACATACAGCCGAGCACGCCGATCTTCAGGAAGACATCCAAGACTTGTTGCGGGCGCACGCACCGGACGGTCGGCAGCCGCCGGAGTACCCGATCACGACTGCCGATGGGGTGAAGCAGGCCGACGTGGTATGGATGAGCGCGGAGCGGAGAGGAGAGATGAAGAAAACCGGCGACCCGCCGACCCTTGCCCCGGAGATCTGCGTCGAGGTCCTGAGTCCGAACAACCGGTGGGCGAACATCGAAGAGAAGATTGAGCTCTACCGGGAGGCGGGCGCCGATGAGGTTTGGGTCGTGGACACCGACCGGCAGGTCCGGTTTTTCGGAGAGGAGGAGATGGAGGCATCCACGTTCGCCCCGGACTTCCCGACAGCGGTGTAGCGTGTTGGGCGGCCCCTTTTCAGCACGCGTTGTGCTCTGTGTTGACGATCTCTGTACCCGTCTCCAACCGTCAGAAATGAGCTGAGATGTCGTCCCGAACCTGATTATTCAACCCAAGTCGTGACTTAACCGGAAGACGGAGATTCTGAACTTGATTCAGAATCTCCGTGGCCAATCTGACTGTTCAAGAGTCATTCCGCATCGGGATGCGGAATGACACACAACTTGGGTTATTTTTTTATTGCACCAGTCGCCTCGCTCGTGTGGGGCTATCCGACTGGACGAGGAAGGCTCAACGATTGGGAGATGGGCTCCAAATCGAGTTTGGAGCGACGGTGTAATGCTTCTCTTCGGAGGAAGCAGTTTTCCGAAGCCGTGCATATGCCTTGCACCATAGCACTATCCGCCCTCAGTGGGACGAGGCGCCGTTCCTCTACAAAATCACCCGTGGAACCAGCAGCGCGGTCCCGAAGGCAAGGAGGGCGAGGCCGCAGAAGAGGCCGCCCACCACGTCGTCGTAGGGCAGGAGCCCGGCGGCACGCAGGAGGCGCCACCAGTCGTGCGTGCTCGGGTCGTTGGTGACGAGGGGAAGGGCGCGCTCCTGGGCGTCGGCCGCGTAGGTGCTCACGTTGAGGGCGTTTTGGCCCCACCACACCAGCGCGATTTGTGTGCCGGGCGTGTGCGATCGGCGCAGGAACGAGTAGGCGAACAGCCCCGGCAGGATCAACTGAAAGAGCGAGCCGCCGAGGGCGCGGAGCGTCCAGCCGAACGGGGCAAAAAAGACGAGGCCTGCCTCGTGAATGATGAGGGAGGCGGTGTCGAATACTGTGTATGTGCCGGCGGCGTAGGTCCACAGCAGGTAGCCGCAGAGCGGGGCGAGGAGGAGCGACAGGGCCCACGTGCGGAGCCAGGCGCTCCACGGAGCCGATGACCCAGGGAACGTACGATCGGGCATTTAGGGTGGACAGCCGGGACAGGAAACGGCGGGTGTGCTCTAAAGACCACACACAAGTGACGGGCACCATCGTGGCCCGGGGACGGAACGAAACGCGGCATCGAAAGTGCGGCTGTGCGCACCGGTTTGATGCACGCACTTTCCGTTTCCATGACTGACCTCCGCTACCTCCCCGACCGCGACGACGTAACCGCGTTCACCGCCACCGTCACGGACGCCACGGACGAATACATCGTCCTCGACGGCACGTACTTCTATCCCGAGGGCGGCGGCCAGCCCGCTGACCGGGGGCGGCTGGAGTGGGACGGCGGCGCGGCGACCGTGACCGACGTGCAGAAGTCGCACGGGGACGTGCGGCACGTCATCGGCGATCGCGAGGGCGACCTCCCGACGGAAGGGGACGAGGTGGAGGGACAGATCGATGCGGAGCGGCGGCAGACACTCCGCCGCATGCACACGGCGCAGCACGTCGTCTCGAAGGTGGTCCTCGACGAGTTTGGTGCGCAGACGGCGGGCAACCAGATCCATACGGACACGTCACGCATCGACTTCAAGCCCGCCACCTTTTCCGAAAACGACGTCGCGCGCATCCAGGATCGGACGAACGAGGTGCTGGATTCTGATCTCGCGGTGACGAAGGCGGAGATGCCGCGGGCCGAGGCGGAAGAGAAAACCCCCGAGGGCCGCGGCCTCCTCGACCTCATCCCCGACCACGTCGACCCGCTCCGCATGGTCGCCATCGGCGACTTCGACCTCTGCCCGTGCGGCGGCACGCACGTCGATCGGCTGGGCGAGGTGGGGCACGTCCGCATCACGAATCGCACAACCAAGGGCGCGGACATCGACCGGATCGAGTTCGTGCTCGAAGAGTGAGGGTCGTTAATGAAACTGATTACAGTTGTCGCTCCAAACTTGATTTGGAGCCTATCAGACATACGCTTTGGTTTTTGTCCGTCGGATGGATGGGCTCTGAATCAAGTTCAGAGCGACGAAGGTGCGATTTTTCGAGACTGAACCGGGTATTATCGGACTTTCAGATTGTGCTCGGGGTCCGCGGTCACTGTCACTATCGCCCGAATCATCCCCATGTCGATCACTGCAACGGCGCCCGGCAGCGTCACCACCATCTTTGCGCCGCAAGACGGCGAGGCGTCGCTTGGCGTCAGCTTCGCGACGGCCGACGGTGCCACGGTCACTGTCAGGGCCGCGCCGGAGACAGGAGTGGTTCTGGACGGGGAGCCGGCTGCCATTGCGCCGGTAGCGGGCGTGCTCCGACGGTTGGGGACGACGGCCGAGGTGCATGTGGAGACAGAGGCACCCATTGGGTGTGGCTTTGGCGTGAGTGGGGCGGCGACGCTCGCGACGGCCCTTGCCGCCAACGAACTGGCGGGCCTGGGCCGCTCGCGAGACGAGCTCGTGGAGGCCTCGCACCGGGCGGAGGTGGAAGCGGGCACTGGGCTCGGGGACGTGTTCATCCAGGCTCGTGGAGGGCTGGTTTGGGACTGTGGGGAGGGCCTTCAGCGGATTCCCTGTACGGATCCGCTTGGCTACCAGAGTTTTGGGAATATCGCGACGGCCGACGTCCTGGGAAATGCGGCGGCGGTACGGACGGTACAAAAGGTTGGGAAGACCGCACTCGCGGATCTGGATCCCGCGGCGGGTCTCCAGCCGCTTTTTGAGACATCCTGGGCCTTTGCCCGGCGTACGGGACTCGTCACAGAGCGGGTGCAGCAGGTGGTGGCCGATCTCCGGGCGGCGGGGCGCACCGCGACAATGGCGATGGTTGGGGAAACCGTCGTGTCGGTCGGCGAGCACGACGCCCTCGACCACTCCACTCGGATTACGGCCGTGGGGGCCCGGCTCCGGTGAGCGACGGACTCTTGGCCGCCGATCCACGCATGACGTACGTCGGTCTCGGACGCGCACGTACCGCGGTCGGGGTGGCCTGGACGGCCCGCGGTAGCATTCGTGCCGACTTCAAACGCAGAGGTGCCGTGAACGGGCAGTACGGATCTTCGATGTACGCAACGTCAATGCGGGATGAATTGGGTCCGGCGGCGGGACGATCGATGCATAGATGAATTTCAATGAGGCATGCCGGATTCACTCCCCTACAGTTGCTTGCTATGTCGTCCATTGAAGAACGTGTGATTGAGCGCCTCGGCCTGGAGGCCTTAGATCGTCGCATCGCCGGGTGGATGCGCCGGAACGGACTGTCCGTCCTGCGTATCGGACTGGGAATTGTCTTCATCTGGTTTGGTCTCCTCAAGCCCCTGGGCATGAGTCCGGCCGAGGAGTTGGTGCGGCGCGTGGTGTACGTCGTGCCGCCGGACCTCTTCGTGCCGCTGCTGGGCTGGTGGGAGGTGGCAATTGGGGTTGGGCTGCTGTACCGCCCCTTCAATCGCACGGCCATTTTCTTGCTCTTCCTTCAGATGCCGGGCACGCTCCTGCCGCTTGTGTTGCTGCCGGAGGTGTGCTTTACGCAGGCGCCATGGGGCCTTACGCTGGAGGGACAGTACATCATTAAGAATGCCGTCCTAATTGGGGCGGCGCTGGTTGTGGGAGGCACGGTGCGGGAGCCCGATTCGGCGCGAGAGCCCAGTTCGGCGCGCCGTTGAGGGAGGCGCCAGGTCGAGAGGGGAGGGGGCGGAAGAGGAGGCCCGGCCGCCCCCTCCAATCCAAAATCCGAACTCCAAAATCCCCAATCCAAAATCCCAAATCGCTACACGTCCCAGGTCAGGATGTCCTGTTCGGACTTGTCGGCGTCTTCCCACTCTTCGGCGTCGTCGA
>NCRB01000112.1 GCA_002894665.1 Salinivenus iranica | reverse complement strand
GGCTGGGAGGGCCCCACCGATTCAACTCGGTTGTCTCGCTCGTCGAACATTGCCCGTACGCTGCCGCTGTGTCGGCCGGCGAGGAAGGGATCGCCCACCTCGAGGGTGCCGTTCTGGACAAGGACAGTAATGACGTTTCCGCGGCCCTTCTCCAGGCGACTCTCAATCACAACCCCGGACGCCTGGCGATTCGGGTTTGCCTGCAGCTCCATGATTTCGGATTGCAGGACCACCTTTTCCAGGAGGTCATCGATGCCCTGTCCCGTTTCGGCGGACACTTCGGCCGCCTGGACGTCGCCTCCGTATTCCTCGACCAAAACGTTGTGCTCGGCAAGCTCCGCTCGCACGCGCTCCGCGTCGGCTTCTCGCTTGTCCATCTTGTTGATCGCAAGCACGATCGGCACGTCCGCGGCCTGCGCGTGGTTGATGGCCTCAATGGTCTGCGGCATAACGGAATCGTCGGCGGCCACCACCAGGATCACGATGTCGGTCGCCTTGGCTCCACGGGCGCGCATGGCCGTGAAGGCCTCGTGGCCCGGGGTGTCGAGGAAAGTCACCGCCTCGTCCTCATGGTCCGTGAGCTCCACGTAGTGCGCGCCGATGTGCTGGGTGATGCCCCCTTCTTCCCCGGCCACCACATTCGCATTTCGGATGTAATCGAGGAGGGAGGTTTTCCCGTGGTCGACGTGCCCCATCACGGTGACGACGGGGGCCCGGGGCTCAAGGTCTTCCGGATCGTCTTCCTCAAGCTCAATGACCCCCTCCCCAACCTCGTCGACAAACTGAACTTCCATGTCGTACTCGTCGACGACGAACTCGATCGCCTCCCGATCGAGGCGCTGGTTGATCGACACCATCATGCCCGCATCGAACAGGGTGTCGATCACGTCGCTCACCGGCTCGCCCATCAGGCTCGCAAGCTCCCCGGTCGTTACATACTCCGTGAGCTCGACCACATCCTCCTTCTCCGCCCTCTGTTCTCGACGCCGCTGGCGCTGCTTCTCGTGTCGCTCGCGACGACGGCGGCGGCGACGCTGCCGGGCCCGACTGGCGCCCTGCTCCAGCTCCTGCAGGGTTTCCTGGATGGTCTGCTCGACATCCTCCTCGTCGGGCTTCCGACTCTTCTTCTTTTGCTTCTTCTTTTGCTTTTTCTTCTGCTTCTTTTTCTGGTCGCGATCCTGCGAATCGTCGTCGTCCTCGTCCGACTTCTCTTTTCGCTTCCGCTTTCGCTTTGGACGCTGAAACTTGTTGACGTCCACCTTGCCGACGACCTGAGTGCCGCTCAAGCGGTACCGGTTGGCCTTCAGGGTGCCGGAGTCTTCCTCGTCCCCCTCGCCCTCCTCTACGCTTTCAATGTCCTCTGTATCGACCTCTTCTTCTGGCACGCCCTCCTTGGCCATCGGCTGCTTCTCCGCCGTGCGCACATCAGACGTATCCTCCTCTTCCGAGACGGCCTCTTCCGAGGCGGCCGGGTCTTCATCGGCGCCCTCCGCTTCACTCTCAGCCTCAGCCTCGTCCGCCGTCGGGGCAGGAGCCTCTTCCTCCTCAACATCCACGGAAGGAACGTCCTCTTCGGCTTCCGCCTCCGTCGTCTCGACGTCCGGAGAGTCGGCGTCCTCCGTCGCGGTCGCCTCGTCTTCAGAATCGGTGTCAACGGAGGGGACCTCTTCAGCGTCCTGCGCCTCGGCGGGTTCTGCCGCGTCCGCCGCATCGTCCTCGGGGGGCGCCTCGTCCTCTGCAAGATCCGCCTCTGCCTCCGGCGCGTCTTCGGTCGGCGTCGCTTCCGCCTCGTCGGCCTCCGTCGCCTCGTCGGTCGTCGAGGCGGGGGCCTCCTCGGAGACATCGGCCGCGGCGTCCGGTTCGGCGTCGCCCGCCTCTGCCTCGGGCGCCGACGCCTCTTCTGCCTCGGCTTCGTCCGGCGTCGGTTCCGGCTCGGCCTCCTGCTCTTCATCAAGCGTCGCGACCTCATCGTGCTGGCCCGCCCCTGTGTCATCCGACTGGGACCGGAGCTCGCGAATGCGTTCAGCGGCCTCGGCATCGTCGGCGTACTCCTCCCGCAAAACGAGATAGGCCTCCTCGTCGACAATCTTCGCGTTCAGACCGGCCCCGGAGAGAGCATCTGTATACCCTTCCTCCTCCAGAAACTCCTCCACACGATCCTGGGACACGTTGAGCTCCCGGACTACCTGGAAGAGTTTCTTCTCAAAGTCTTTCGTCGTAGTCGCCATATGGCAATCAGTTGTTACTCAGTAACCTGTAAAGCAATCGTAGCGCCCCAACACCAGCCCTTTAGGATTTTACTTCGGGCTCTTCCCGAACGGGTTCCGTGTCGGCATCTTCTTTGCGGGCCTCCTCTTCTCCTGTTTCCTCTGAAGATTCCACTGACTGGGCCGCGTCGGGATTCGCCTCCGGCTCAGAGTCCCCTGTGTGGGCCGTACCGTGCGGCTCTTCAGCGGTTTCGGACGACTCAGGATCGTCATCTTTCTCTGCCTCAACCGGCGCGTCCTCAGCCTCCTGATCGAATGTGTCCTGATTGGGTGCCTCCTGAGCGGCCGAGTCCTTTGAGGGCCCCTCGTTCGCGTCGGGAGCCGCCGTTCCGTCCGTCTCGGTCGCATCGGGGGCCTGCACCGACTCCACGGTAAAGCGTCCCCGGCGGATGGCCTCGATAATGCCCGGCCCCTTCTCGAACTCGGTCTCGATAATGTCGAGAACACGCTTCGCCGTCTCCTTGTCGAGGTCTGCGCGGCGCGACAGGGCGTCGGCCGATAGCTCAAGCACTGCCTTCCCGGTGTCGCACCCAATGTGCTTAAGCTTCTCGATCGTCTCTTCGCTGAGCTCGTCCCCAAACTCTTCGATGTCGATGTCTTCCTCGTCCGCCGGAATCTCGCGGTACACGTCGATCTCGAAGCCCGTGAGCTGTGAGGCAAGTTTGATGTTTACGCCGCGCTTTCCGATCGCCTGACTCACCTCGTCCGGCGGCACCTCAACGCGGGCGCGGGGCGGCTCGGCGTCCACGTTCAGCTCCACGTTGGTCGGTTCCGCTGGCGACAGGGCCCGGGCGATCAGTTCTGCCGAATCGTCGGACCACTCCATCACATCGATGTTCTCGTTCGAGAGCTCCCGGACGACGGCATTAATCCGGACGCCCTTCACCCCAACACAGGCGCCCACAGGATCGACCTTCGCGTCGTGGCTCGTGACCGCCACCTTCGCCCGATCCCCCGGAATTCGGGCCACCTTTTTGATTTCAACGATGCCGTCGTACACCTCCGGCACCTCCACCTCAAAGAGGCGCTCCATGAAGACCGGGGACGTCCGGCTTACCACCACCTGGGGGTCGCTTCCCGCGTCGCGGCGCACCTCCTTGACGACCGTGCGGAGCATATTGCCCTTTCGGTAATGGTCGTCCGGGATTTGCTCACTTTTGGGAAGGGCGAGCTCGGTGTCCTCATGCATCAAAAGCGTTTCGTGACGGCGAACCTGGTAGATCTCCCCCACCACGATCTCGCCGATGAGCTCCGTGTACTTCTCGTACACGTGCTCCTTCTCGATGTCTCGGATGCGCTGGCGGAACGTCTGCCGCGCCGTCATCACCGCCCGACGGCCAAAGTCGTTGATTTCCAGTTCGCTGGCCACTTCGTCCCCGACGTCAAAACTCTCGTCGATCTTCTGCGCCTCGCGGTACTCAATCTCGGTCACAGGGTCCTCCAGGTCCCAGTCCTCCACAACCTCCTGGATGTGAAGGATCTGGATGTCTCCCTGGTTGGGATTAAAAATGATCTCGAAGGCCTCGTCCGCCCCGAATCGCTTCCGGAGCATGGCCCGGAAGACATCTTCCACAATAATTTGAAGGGTGTCCCGGTCAATATCTTTGGCCCGGGCAATTTCCCCGAAAGAAGAGACAAGGTCTTCGCTTCGCATAAGTCAGTATCATCCTGTGATGGAGTACAGCCGCCCCTGGACAACAGAGCAGCGTCAGCTCAGCACGAGTTACCAAGGCAGTTCGATGCGCGCCTGCGTGATGTCGTCGTAGGAGAGCACCAGCTGTTCTCCAGACGATCGTTCGATTTCAATGCCCTCCTCATCCGCCGCGGTCAGCTCCCCGACCACGACTTCCTCGCTGTCATCCACGTGGTGCCGTACGCGCAAGGTTCGTCCAACGTTCTTTTGGTATTGTTTCGGCAGGGTCAGCGGGCGCTTGATGCCGGGCGAGGACACCTCAAGTTTGTAGCTCCCATCCACCGTGTCCTCAACGTCGAGCAGGAACCCGACCTCCTTGCTTATCACCGCAAGGTCGTCGTGCCCCAGGTCCCCGGTTGAGTCCACGTACACCTCAACCACCCGTGTCCCCTTGTGCCCGCGGACTTCCACATCCACCAGAAAGTAGCTCGTCCCCGCAATGACCTCCTCCGTGAACTGGCGTACCTGGTCGGCAAGCTGCTTCTGCACAGTGTTCACGGCAGCGGCGCACGATTGGTGAACAAGAACGACAAAAAAACGCCCGACCCGACAAGCGGGGCGAGCGTCGCACATCCCGGTGTGTAGGGATCCGCATAGAAAAAGGCGGCGATGTCCGCCACCCCGTTTCGCGGTTTCCAAGAACCGGATGCATCAAAACGCACCAATTCCGTTACGGCACCGGTCGCCCGATGTTTCTACGCCCTCCCTAATTGCGACACGTCTTTATTCGACGGTGCCGCCCCGGCGTTCTACGCAGGCGAGGTGTCGCGATCTTTCTTCCCGTGAAGAAGGAACGCTTCGATCAAGGGGTCGATCTCGCCCTCCAGAACGGCGTCCACATTCGAGAACTTGGTCTCCGTTTGGTGGTCGTTCACCATTTTGTAGGGGTGAAGGACGTAGGAGCGGATCTGGCTCCCCCATTCAATGCTCTTTTTTTGGCTCTCGATTTCTTCCTTCTTCTGCTCTCGCAGCTCCCGCTCGGCCTGGTAAATCCGGCTGCGGAGCATCGTTTCCGCCCGGGTTCGGTTCTGGAACTGACTCCGCTCCTGCGTGCACTCGGCCGTGATGGTCACCTCCTCCCCGTTCGAAAGCTCCCCGTCCCACACGAGGCGCACTCCGGTGTCCACCTTGTTCACGTGCTGCCCCCCCTTCC
>NCRB01000111.1 GCA_002894665.1 Salinivenus iranica | reverse complement strand
GTTACTTAGTGCCGTGTCAACCGTGATTCTTGCACAGAAAAATCGCGCCCTGTCATCCCGGGCGGAGCGAGCGTGCGAGCGGAGATCCGGGATCTATACAGCGGGAGAAGAGAGCACTCCGGGTTCCGCTCTGCCCCCACAGGGCCATTCTTCCTCAGTCGAGTCCCATTGAGTTGGCTGGATCGATCCCGGCTCGGCGCCCCGAACGCCCTCAGGGCTTAGCCAGGATGACAACCACAACATTGAGGTTTGACACAACACTAGCCGTACGCCGCGGGGTCCGTATACACATCGAAAAGGGCAGGTCCGGCCGGGCCTGCCCTTTTCTGTTTTGGGTCTGTGGGGGCTGCGGCTCCCAGCGCGGCGGATTACAGAATGTACTGGCTGAGGTCGCGGCTCGACGCGATGGAGCTGAGCCGCTCCTCGACCATCTCCGCGTCCACGGTGACGGTCGTGCCCGGTTCGATCTTCTCCGGCACGTCGAAGAGAAGATCCTCCAGCAGCGTGGTGAGCACCGTGTGGAGGCGCCGCGCGCCGATGTTTTCCACGTCGGCGTTGACCTGGGCGGCAATGCGGGCCAGCTCGCGTACGCCCTCGTCCTCAAACTCAATCTCGACGTCTTCGGACCGCAGCAGCGCCCGGTACTGCTTGATCAGGGCGTTTTTCGGCTTCGTGAGAATCTCGTAGAAGTCGTCCTCGTCGAGGTTGTTGAGCTCGACGCGGATGGGGAAGCGTCCCTGGAGCTCCGGGATCAGGTCGCTGGGTTTTGCGGAGTGGAACGCCCCGCTGGCGACGAAGAGAATGTGGTCGGTTTTCACCATGCCGTGCTTCGTCTGCACGTTGGAGCCCTCCACGATGGGGAGGAGGTCCCGCTGAACGCCCTGCCGGGACACGCCCTGCCCCGACCCCTCGTCCCGGGTGCGGGTCCCCGCAGCCACTTTGTCGATCTCGTCCACGAACACAATGCCGGCCTGCTGGACGCGCTCCAGGGCATCTTCCTTCACCTGGTCCATGTCGATCAGCTTCTGGGCCTCCTCCTGGGTGAGGATTTCACGAGCCTCCTCGACGGTCACGCGACGCGTCTTCTTTTGCCCCCCGCCGAGGCTGCCGAACAGGTCCTGCAGGTCGACGCCCATTTCCTCCATCCCCATTGGGCCGAACACCTGCATCATGGAATTGGACTCGGACGACACCTCGATCTCAATCTCGCGGTCGTCCAGGTCGCCGCGCTGCAACTTGTCCCGAAACTTCTGACGGGTCCGCTCGCGGAGGCTGCTCTGGTCGCCGTCCGTTTCGGTCTCGTCTACGTCGTGGAGCGTGAAGCCGGGCTCGTTTTCGGGCGATCCGTTTCCGCCACGCCCCTGAGAGCCATCGTCCTCGGGAGGGATCAGGATGTCGAGGATGCGCTCTTCGGCGAGCTCCCGGGCGCGGTCCTGCACTTCTTTCTTGTGCTCCTCCTCAACCATGTTCACCGCGATGTCCGTAAGGTCGCGGATCATGCTGTCGACGTCTCGGCCCACGTAGCCCACCTCGGTAAACTTTGAGGCCTCGACCTTGATGAAGGGGGCCCGGGCGAGACGGGCGAGGCGGCGGGCAATCTCGGTCTTGCCGACGCCGGTGGGGCCGATCATGATGATGTTGTTCGGCATGATCTCGTCCCGCATCTCCTCGGGCGCGTTCTGCCGGCGCCAGCGGTTCCGGAGGGCAATCGCGACGTTTTTCTTCGCGTCGTCCTGCCCGATGATGTACTTGTTCAGCTCCTCGACAATCTGTCGGGGCGTGAGTTCTTCGATGTGGGGGGTGATGTTCGGCATGGGGGAATTACGATCAACGATCGACTCGAAAAGAAGGGGAAAGACTACCGGGTGGGCGTCTCTGGGGCGTCTGAGGAGGCCGACTCGTCCTCCGGATCGGCGTCCGGCGCATCGGACGACGACAGGGCGTTGTCCATGAGGTACTCGTCGTAATCGACCGGCTCGTCCTCTGCGCCAGGATCCTCACGGGCCTCCGACGGCTCCTCGGGGGGCTCGGCGTCCGGGTCAGTCGACCCCGACGGGTCCGCGGCCGCGTCGTCGTCCGACGGAGACGGGGCGGGGGCCGCGTCGGAGGATGATGCGGGTGCACCGTCGCCCGAGCGGATCTCTTGGACGTCCGGGTGGTCGTCGTTGAGGATGAGCACGGTGTAGTCGTACGGGTGGCCTTCCCGTTTCTCGAGGCGGACGGCCCCGGCCGCCTCCAATTCGCCCACGAGGGCCTTGGGGTCGTGCGACGGACCCAGCACGTCCGAGAGCTTCCGAAGAAGCGGGGTGAGGTACACTTCCTCGTACTGCCCAAAGTGCTCGTCCGTAATGTCGATCGTACGACGGGCCGTCGGATTGGTCAGCTCCTGATAGCGGCGGGGCGGCGGGTGGCCCACGGCGCCCCGACGGCTTCGGGAGTGCCCGTTCTGTGGGGCGTTGGCGAGCAGGTCTTCTCGGGACTCCCGGCTCAAGAGGTTGCGCGCGTCGAGGTACAGGTCGTCCTCCGCGATGGCGGGGGCGTTCTCCGACTGGGGCGGGTTGACGGCCGCGATGAGCACCCGGCGCCCGTGCTCCCGAATGCGGCGGGCCAGGGGGAGGTAGGGGCGGTTCCCGGTGACGATGACCACCATCTGGACGTCCGACCGCTTCAGCAGGAACTGGGAGGCGTCGAGGGTTAGCTGGATTTCGGAGGCGTTTCGCTGCGTCTCATTCGAGACGTACTTCGGTTCGAATCCGGAGCGGTACAGCCGGGAGGGCACGTCTCCCTCCTCGGCCTTCAGGCGAGTGTCGAAGGCCCCGTAGGCGCGGCCCAGAATGGTTGGCGTGTCGTCTCCTTCCTCGAGGTAGCGGCGCACCTCGTTGAGAATTTCGAAGGTGTAGGTGCTGGTGCGCTGATCCGTCGAGCTCTGGGTGGTGAGGATCGAATGCAGGTTGTCGTAGTCGACGAACATGGCCGCCCGTTGGGGCTGGTCCGTCGGTTGGGTAGGGGCCGTTAGCATAAATGGAATCGGATCTGTCGAAAAACCGGTGTGCACGGACCCGGAGAGACGCCCCGACCTACTCGTCGGACTCGGCGTCGATTTCCAGGATGGTGCGGTTATGATTCGTGTAAATACAAATGTCGGCGGCAATCGAAAGCCCGCTCTCGACAATCTCGCGGGCCGACAGGTCGTCGGCCTGCTGGAGAAGGGCCCGGGTGGCCGCCAGGGCAAAGGGCCCGCCGGAGCCGATGGAGACAATGTCGTCGTCCGGCTCAATGACGTCGCCACTCCCGCTAATTAGAAGCAGGCGGCGGGGCGACGCGACCACAAGAAGGGCTTCCAGGCGCCGGAGATACTTGTCTGTCCGCCACTCCTTTGCGAGTTCTACGGCGGCACGGGTCAGGTTGCCGCCGTACTCTCGCAGCTTTTCTTCAAAGCGTTCGAAGAGGGTGAAGGCATCGGCCGTGGACCCCGCAAAGCCGGCCAGGACCTCCCCGTCGTACAGGGAGCGCACCTTCTCGGCTTTGTGCTTCATCACCGTGTCTCCCATGGTGGCCTGTCCGTCGGACCCGATCACGATGCGGCCGTTGTGGCGGATGCCGAGAACTGTCGTGGCGTGGGGATCGTCGGTCGTAGGAGTCATGCGCAGTGGGGAAGCGTCCAAGAATTAGGAAGAAGCGACCCGCACGAGAGTGAGTGGGCGGGCCGGCAAAAACCTCAAATATATGCTTCCTTCTCAACGGTCAGCTGAACCGGGGGTTCGTCTCCGTGGGGCATAAAGAGGCTCTTCTTTGTAAAACTTTCCCCTACGGCGGCGACACGGGGGGCAAGAAAAGCAGGTCCCTGTGTTGCTCCGTCTCTCCCGACTCCGGTTGCGCGCTGGGAAGACGTCACGGAGGAGTTCTCTCGATCCTCGCAGTCGGCCGGGGGCCCTCAGAGGGGAAGGCGGCCGATGGCGTTCACGATGGTGTCCTGGGCGGCACGGGCCCGGCTGCTCTCCGCGAGATGGTGATTGGAGAGGATCGAGAAGGCAACCGGGGTGCCCTGGGCCGTGGTGGTGTATCCGCTCAGGGCGCTGACATGGGAGAGGGTGCCCGTTTTGGCGCGGACGGTCGCGGCGTCGGAGGCCCGGAAGCGGTGCGAGAGGGTTCCGTCGTCTCCTCCTTGCGGCAGGGACTCGTAGAAGGCCCTGCTCGTCGTGGAATCCGGGTGACTCCACATGTGCTGCAGCACCTTCACCACGGCGCGGGGGGCAAGGAGGTTTTGCCGCGACAGTCCGGAGCCGTCGGCCAGCTCGACGCGGCTCGTGTCCACGCCGGCCCGAAGGAGGGTCTCGTGGACCGCCTCGATGCCCCGGGCGGGCGTGCCGGGGGGGGGATCGTCGGTCGTGTCGGGCACGACCTCGAGGGCGAGCGTGCGGAGCAGCTGCTCCGCGTACAGGTTCCGGCTCTCGTAGTTGAGCGTGCGGGCGATCCGGGCGAGCGGGGGAGAGGTGTACGAGGCCACCCGCTGGTACGACGAATCCTGGTAGTGGGGCGTAAGCCCGGCGGCGTCGAGGCTCGTGGCCTGCCCGTCCACGGAGATGCCGTTTCGTTGGAGGACTGCGCGCAGGCTGTGTGTAAAGTAGCGGGTCGGCTTCGAAATGGCGATCGTCGCGTCCTCGACCACGCCGGGGTGGACGCGGGTGCGGACCCGGATGGTGTTTGTGCCGGGCACGCGGAGGTAGTCTTCGTCGTCTTCGGCGGTGGTGGGGACCGTGCGCGATCGGTTGATGACGGATACGTACTCGGTCGGGAAGGGGGTGAGCTGCACCCGTCCGGGCTCCCCAACGGTGCGGCCGCGAACCGTGAGGTCGACCGTGTTCTCGTTGAAAATCAGGCCGCCAATGGGGGCGCCGTACCCGTACGAAAGGTCCTCCCAGCTCCACCCGTGTCCATACGGAGGATCCGGGACGGGCCCGGCGTCGCCAATGACGTTGCCGTCGATGCGGGTGATGCCGGCGTGCCGGAGCGAGTCGGCCCACTGTCGGAAGACCTGGGCCGGGTCGCGTCGCTGGTGGTAGCCGCCGAGGGTGGGGTCGCCGGCGCCCCGAACGAGGAGGTGGCCCTGAAGGGCGCCGTCGTCGATGGGGCCGGTGGCATACGCCGTCGTGGTGAAGCGATAGTCGGGGCCCAGCTGCTCGAGGGCCGCGGCGGTGGTCAGCAGCTTCACGTTGGAGGCGGGGACGAACGGGCGGGCCGCATTCCGGGCGTGCAGGACCTCCCCCGACCGGAGGTTCACGACCTGAACCCCCCAGAACCCGCCGCCGAACGCGTCCGACTCTACGGCCTCAGTGACCGCCTGGGCGAGCTGTTCGCGGGGGGTGGGGGTGGGCGTGGCCGGCTGGGCC
>NCRB01000012.1 GCA_002894665.1 Salinivenus iranica | reverse complement strand
GGGGGGAAGAGGGGAGCGGGTGGGAGATTCGAGGGCGCGATGAGCTCCGCTCGCTTCCGGATGCTCAGGCCGATCTGTCGTCGCAGAAGAAGTGAAGGAGGCGCCGGGGGGCATCCGAGAAGGGCTGGTCTTCGAGGGGGGACCGGTCCTCCGGCAGGAGGGTAACCGTTCGGTAGCGTCCCTGCTCCGGGGAGCGGTGCGCCTTCACCCGCACGCCCAGGGCCGTGCCCCGATGAGCCACGAGGCCCGTGACCGTGTTGGGCCGCTTGGGGAAAGGATCGCTCGCCGGCAGGGCGTCTGAAATGAGGTCCAGCACGGCCCGCGCCGCCGAGCGGGTACAGTCCTCCAGGTGACAGAAGAGCGCCGGGGTGAAGTTGCGGTCGAACCGGATATGGAGCCGGCTCTGGGTGGGAGCCAAGGGCCGCCACTCCACATCTAGCCGTCCCCATCCGTCGGTGAGGGACTCCACGGCCTCAACCAGATTCGGAAAGGTGTCTTCCAGGTCGTCCGTCAGCTGCATGTAGCCCTGCATTTCGCCGGGCATGCCGGGCGCGCGGCCGAGATCTTCGGCGGCTTTCGTGGAGGCCTTTCGTAACCACGCCTGCACGGGCGCGGCGTGGGTGATCTGGTCGCTGGCTGTGTCCAGGGAGGAAGACAGGTGGGGCTCGATGCGTGTCTTCCACTCGTCTACGGAAAGCGTATCCGCGTCTGAAGACATAGGGGAGGCGTCGTTGAGTGGGCGAGAGCGGAGGTGCGGGGGAGGAACAAAACGTCCAGTCTACGGTCCAATAAAGGCTCGTGTCGATTTGAAGCTCTCCTCCTCCTATTGTGGCCAATCAACCGACGACATCGCGGCAGCCAAAAGCGATGCCGCTAAACGATCTATCGGAGCATCTCCAACTTTCGAAGCAGACGATCGTTCGATGGATTGATCGTCACCTCATCGATGCGGATCTGTACTGGTCGCTCTCCGAGTCGAACCAGGAGATCCGAATGATTGATCTCACCGACGAGACGCTGGAGTTTCTGGAAGACTTTGCGGCAGACTACCGCGACGACGTGGTGAGCCGCACCGAGGCCCGGCGCATCCTCAAGCAGATCGATCGGAAGAAGATCAAGAAGCTGATCCGGGCCGGGGACGTCAAAGATGTTGAAGTCGATGAAGAGACCCGCGTCGTCGTTGGGAGCATTGAGGACTACCTTATGGAGCGCGAGCGGGCGGAGGAAGGTGAAGAGGAAGATGAGGAGTAGCCCCCACCGCCAGTCGTGCGCCTTACGCCGTGTCTTCCTGGGCGTCGGACTGGAGCATTGATTCCAGCTCCGGCCGCAGCTCCTCCGTCGGGAAAATGCCCAGCACCCGTTTTACCACCTCCCCGTCGGGGTTCACGACAAAGGTGGTCGGCAGTCCGTACGTCGCCCCAAAGCCTTCTTCGGTTCGACCCTGGGGGTCGACGACAACTGGGTAGTTGAATTCGTAGTCGCTCATAAACGAGCGCACCGCCGACTCGCCCTCCTGATCCAGCGAGATGCCGACGACGGTCAGCCCCTCCTCGCCCAGGTCGTTCTGCAGATCGATGAGGTCGGGGATCTCCTTTCGGCAGGGGGCGCACCAGGTGGCCCAAAAGTTGACCAGCAGGACGCGCCCGTCCTGCGCGGCCAGGTTCAACTCGTCCCCCTCAATCGTCTGTAGGGTGGTATCGGGGACCGGGTAGGGGTCCGGTTCGTTGATCCGGTGCTGCTGTACGTCCTGGTTGGTCTTCGGCGCGTTGGAGCGCGCGGAGTCGTCATTTCCCTGGCAGCCGAGAAGACTCGCCGCGAGGAAAAGCGCACAGCTAAGGAGACGGGGCGTGGATCCGAAGAGACGCATAGGGACGATGCGGCATCGTGAGGGGACAGTGGGTTACTCGGCGGGGGTGCGACGCAGCTCCTTCCGCAACGTGTCCACCGTGACGTTGAGGTGCGAAGTGTCAAAGATGGCGTTCTCGTCCCGAATCAAGATGGCCTGGGGCGTCTCGTGCCGCACGTTGAGCGACTCGGCAATTTCGTCCGACACCGACCGGTTGTCCTGCACCACGACGCGGAAAATGGGAAGGTCCGCTTCGGTCGAGAGCGTGGCCACCTCCTTGTTCGCCTTCGCACTGATCGAGCAGGTCGCACTGTGCTTGAATACGAGAACGGGGGTCTGCTTGGAGTGCTCCAGGGCGTCAGTCCAGTCGGCGATGGAGTCAAGGGGACGAAAGGCCTCGTCGGTCATGAGACTGTAGGTTCGTTCGCGTTTCGGCGGCAGAATTTCCGTACCACAAGCCGGGACCCATGATACACCATGGGGGTGAACAATCGGTCAATATCGGTGAGCAGGGCCGGGAACGCGCCTTCGGGCTCGGCGTGGAATCGCTGGTTTTGACTGTACCCGTCGTCTCTTTCACTACTCCTCTTCCTTCAGCATGTCCTCCGACGCCCACGGGGCCGGCACAGTTCGATGGCACCTCGACGACCTACATGACTCTCCGGCGTCCGTCCACGATAGCCTCGCGGCGGCGGAGGAGGACGCGGAGAGGTTTGCCGATCGCTATCGGGGGCGGATTGCCACCCTCGATGCCGAGGGCCTGGCCGAGGCGCTTTCCACCCTCGCGTCGATCCGGGACGAGTTGGGCCGTGCGTATGCGTTCGCGTATCTTCACTGGTCGACCGACACGGCCGACGCCGAGCGCGGGGCCCTGCTTCAGTCTGTACGAGAGAAGTACAATCGCATTCATCAGACGCTGCTTTTTGTGGAGGTGGAGTGGGCGGCGGTGGACCCGGCGCGGGCGGAGGCACTGCTGGCGGAGCAGGCCCTCGCCGACTACCGGCACTACCTGGTCCTGGAGCAGGAGCAGAAGGAGCATACGCTGACGGAGCCGGAGGAAAAGATCCTCTCCGAAAAGAGTGTGACGGGCCGGCAGGCGTGGACCCGCTTTTTCGACGAGACGGTCGGGGCGCTTCGGTTTGAGCTCAATGGGGACGAGATGACCCAGGAAGAGATCTTGTCGAAGCTCTATGAGCCGGACCGTGCGCTCCGGCGGCAGGCCGCCGAGGCGTTCACGGAGGGGCTTCAGGAGCGGCAGGAGACGCTCACGTTCGTCTTTAACACCGTTCTGGCCGACAAGGCGTCGACGGATCAGCTTCGAGGGTACGATCACTGGCTGCAAAGCCGCAACCTGTCGAATGAGGTGGAGGAGGAGACGGTCGAGTCCCTCATCGAGGCCGTAACCGATCGATACGACCTCGTGGCACGCTTTTACGACCTGAAACGGCGGCTGCTGGGGCTGGAGGAGCTCTACGATTATGATCGGTACGCCCCGGTGGGCGAGGCCGACACGACGTACGAGTGGGAGGAGGCGCGGGCGGTCGTGTTGGACGCCTACGCCGACTTCCACGACGACATGGCCGCCGTGGCCGAGCGTTTTTTCGACAGCCAGTGGATTGACGCCGCCCTCTCAGAGGGGAAGCGCAGTGGGGCCTTTAGCCACGGGACGGTGCCGAGCGTGCACCCGTATGTGCTGCTGAACTACACCGGCACGGCCCGCGACGTGCAGACCCTTGCGCACGAACTGGGACACGGCGTGCATCAGTTTCTGTCTCGGGAGCAGTCGATCTTTCATCACGGCACGCCCTTGACGACCGCGGAGATGGCCTCGGTCTTCGGGGAAATGCTCGTCTTTCGACGCCTCATGCGGCGCGAGGAAGACCCTCGGAATCGACTGGCCATGCTGGTGGCCAAGATCGACGACACGCTGGCGACGGTGTTTCGGCAGGTGGCGATGAACCGCTTTGAGGATCGAATTCATACGGCGCGGCGCGAGGAGGGGGAGCTTCCGCACGATGCCTTCGCCCGGCATTGGATGGAGACGCAGCGCGCCATGTTTGAGGGAAGCGTAACCCTGGGCCCGCACTACCGGCACTGGTGGAGCTACGTGCCGCACTTCCTGCACACCCCGGGGTACGTGTACGCCTACGCCTTCGGGGAGCTTCTCGTGCTCTCGCTCTACGCGCAGTACCAGGAGGCGGGCGATGCCTTTGCCGATCGCTACCTCGATCTCCTCCGCGCCGGGGGATCGGACTGGCCGCAGTCCCTCGTGGCCCCGCTCGGCGTCGATCTGCAGGACCCTGATCTATGGCATCACGGACTCGGGCACATTGAGGGGCTCATTGATCAGGCCGAAGCCCTTGCCGAGACGACAGACGTAGGGGCGGCGGCAGGGAACGTGGATGCGTAGTCAGCCAACAGCAGGAGACCGAGGTCGCTATGCCGGAGGACGACCGTGCCAGCAGTCACCCGTCGTTCTGGGACCCCCGGTATGCCGCCCACGACCATCTCTTCGGTACGGACCCAAATGCCTTTGTCGCGGCGGAAGCCCATCGCCTGCCGTCCGAGTGTGCCGTCGTGGAGCTGGGCGCGGGGGAGGGGCGGACCGTGGCGTGGCTGTGTGCTCAGCACGGGCATTGGGGCACGGCCGTCGACTTTTCGCGGACGGCCCTGGCGCAGGCCGACCGATGGGCCGAACAGGAAGGAATTTCGCTCCAGACGGTTGAGGCCGACGTGCGAACCTGGGCGCCGGAACGGCAGTGGGATGCGGTGATCGTGACGTTTCTCCAGCTTCTTCCCGCTGAGCGTGCCGCACTGTATCAACTCATGCGTACACTCACCCGACCCGGCGGATGGATGCTCGGCGAATGGTTTCGGCCGGCTCACCTTGCAGAGGGTGGGTACGACCGCATCGGGCCCAGTCGCGCCGACCGGATGGTCTCCGTGGAGGAGCTCCGAGGGGCCTTTGCGGAGGATGTCATTCATCGCTGCACCCCTGAGGACGCGCAGTTGAATGAAGGGGGGGTGCTCGTGGGACGGGCCGCCGTGGTGCGGCTGGTGGCCCAACGCCGGGAGACGGGGGCGACCCGCGACGGGTCCGACTGAGGAGCCGAGGCTGCGACCGGTGGACCTCGTCCCGGTTAATTCCTACATTTCCGTCCTGCCATCGTACTCCGGAATGAATCTCCGATGTCTATGCTTGTCCTCGACGACCTATTGCTGGCCCGGGATTTCTCCTCCATTTCCGACCGGGCCCTCCGCCATGCGCTTGACCTGGCCGCCCGCACGGGCGCCGCGCTCCACCTCCTTCACGTGAACGTGCTCCACGATGACGACGCGAAGCAATCGCCGGGCACGGGGCTCGACAAAATCCGAGAGGATCTGAAGAACGATCCGCGGGCGGCCTCCGACGAGGCGCTGGATGCCGTCTCCATCCACGAGGTGACGGAGCGCGACGTGTCCGCCGGGCCGGCCATTCTCATGTACGCCTCCGAAAACGACATCGATCTCATCACGCTCGGCACGCACGGCCGGCGCGGTCCGAAGCGCATCCTGTTGGGAAGCGTGGCCGAGGAGGTAGTTCGGCGGGCGAATGTGCCGGTCCTGACGGTTCGGGGCGGAGAGGACGCCACGCACCTGCCGGTGGGCGGCGTGGATCGGATGCTTGTGCCCGTCGATTTTTCCGACCCCTCGCGCGAAGCCCTCCGGCACGCCCGGGAGCTGGCCTCGCTCTACGGGGCCGACCTCGACCTGCTCTACGTGGTGGAGGAGGCGCTTCACCCAGCCTTCTATGTGGGGGGCGTATCGTCGATTTACGACGTGGAGCCCGACATCGAAGAAAAAGCGCGGGCCCATCTGCAGAAGTTTGCCAACAAGACTCCGGGGGCCAAGGTGAACCTCAACGTGCACGCCGTGCCGGGGCGGGCGGCCGCGAGTATTCTCTCGTTTGTGGAGGAGCATGAGATCGACCTGGTGACGACCTCCACCCACGGGCGGACGGGCATGGACCGCTTTCTGCTCGGGAGCGTGGCGGAGAAGCTCGTCCGGCACCTGCGATGCCCCGTCCTGACCGTGAAGGCGTTCGGGCGGTCGCTCGTGGCCGACGCGGCCTAGGAGCTACGAGGTCCCCACGGCGGCTGCGCGGTTCGACCGGCTGATGGCTTTCCACTTGTCGGTGCGGAAGCGATAGTAGACCACGGCGGCCGGAATGCCGGTTTCGAGGACCAGGGATGCGTACAGTCCCCAGTGGCCTACGGCGGTGGTGGCGCCGATGTAGGCGGCGGGGAGGGAGAAGGCGAAGAGGCCGAGCAACTGTCCGTAGAAGGGCCAGGTCGTGTCGCCGCTGGTGCGGAGGGGGCCGAGGGCCCCGTTCATGAGGCCCCAGAGCAGGACGCTCACGCAGGTTGCACGGACCAGGGCCGTGGTGGTGGCCAGCGTGGACGGGTCCCCCACAAAGAGCCGGCTGATCGGGGCGGCGAGGAGAAAGACCGCGGCCCCCGCCAGGGCGTACACCGTGACCGTATATCGGAGGGTGTCCTTCGCGTAGGCGTCGGCCTCCGGCTCCTGTCCCTGCCCAAGCGACTGGCCCACGAGGCTGCTCGAGGCCAGGCCAAAGCCCCATCCCGGCGTGTTCATGAGGGCGCGCACCCGCAGCGCCACAACATACGCCGCCACCACCTGCGGACCGAAGAGGCCGACGATGGCCAACATCGGAAACTGCCCGCCGTTCTGCGCCACTTTGCGCAGGGCCAGTGGGGTGGAGATGCGGACGAGGAGGCGAACCGTGTCGGCGTCCCAGTCGAGGCGGCTCCAGTCGATCTGGATCGGGAGCGGGCCGATGAAGGGCAGCCGGCCTGCCCCGAGCCCCCAGCCGAAGAGGGCGACCCCGGCAATGCTCCCGACGACGGTCCCGATGGCTGCTCCCACCACCCCGAGCCCGAAGCCAAAGATCAGCACGGCGTTCAACACGATGTTGGCCGCTGCGCCGCCGGCGCGCACGACCATCGGGGTCCAGGCGTCGTCGGCGCCGATGAGGGTGCGGCTGCCAATCAGGTTCAGCGCGGCAAAGGGCATGGCCAAGCACGCGACCTTCAGGTACCGGACGCCGTAGTCAATGGCCTGCTCTCCGGAGCCGATGAGTCGGATCAACGGTTCCGGGACGGTCCAGAAGAGGACGACCAGGGGAAGGGTCACGAGGAGGGCAAGGACGATGCTTCCCTTGACCGCCGAGCCGATGCGGTCGGACTGGTCCGCGCCGTATCGTTGAGACACCAGGCTGATCGTCCCGCCGGCGATGCCGCCCCCCAGCATGTAGGTCATCGTCCAGAACGGCACGCCGTACCCCACGCCCGCGATGGCGGAGGCCCCGAGCGCGGAGCCCACCATGGCCACGTCCGCCGTAGCTTTTGACATCCGAGCGATGCCGGTGACGATGCGGGGCCACGCCAGGTCCGAGATGCGCCGGCCCCGTTGGGCATCGATCAGGCCGAGGCGCGAAAGGCCACGCCCGATCGCTTCTACGAAGGTCCGGACGGGGTTGAGGAGGGAACGTAAGATTGCGTGAGACGAATTGAGCCGGAGCGTTCGATGCTGAGTCGTTCCAACGTGCAGGCGGAGACCGACGTTGCCAATGTGGCATGAAGGGCGGGTGGATGGGCGGGGTATAACACAAGACTCACAGTCAATAGGGTGCCCCCGCTCCTTTTCTGTTATTGCAAAGAAAAAGTTCGAGGCAATTCCGGGCCCTCAGGAGCACGCGGGCGATCCGCAGGTACGGATCCTCGACGACAGAAGCAGTCGCCCTGTTCGTAGCAAGCCCCCGATGTCGATGAACGATCAATTCGTGTTGATGTGGAGCGGGGGAAAGGACGCCATGCTCGCCCTTGACGTGCTCCACAGCCAATCGCCCCGCCGGATCGGGGCGCTGCTGACCACGGTCCGCGCCGATGACCAGACGGTGACGATGCACGGCACCCCGCAGGCCCTCATCGAGCGTCAGGCCGAGTGTCTGGGCCTTCCGCTTCACGTGATGTCGGTGCCGCCCCAGGCGTCCAATTCCGTGTACGAAACGGCGCTGGCCGATGCGCTCGGTCCGCTCCGGGAGCAGGGCTATTCGACAGTCCTGGTGGGCGACCTCTTCCTGGACGATGTGAAGGCCTACCGCGAGCGGGTCTTTTCAGAAATCGGAATCGGGTCGCTGTTTCCCTTATGGAAGCGGGACACCCCCTGGCTGGCGCACCACTTCCTCCGAAGAGGATACCGGGCGCTCGTGACCTCGGTAGATACGACGAGGCTCGACCCAGAGATGGTGGGGCGGCCCTACGACGAGGCATTTTTGGAGGGTCTGCCTGGAGACGTGGACCCCTGCGGAGAGCACGGGGCGTTTCACACGGTGGTGGTGGATGGGCCGCCGTTCCGGGAGGCGCTTAAGGTGGAGGCGACGGGCACGAGAGGGGAGGGGCAGATGCGGTACGCCACGCTCCGCTGGTACTGAGGCGTGCAAAAAAACAAACGCCCCCGCTCCGAAAGGGAACGGGGGCGCGGGGTGTGCTTGGCGTTGGAGCGGGCGCGGCTACTCGTCCTCGTCCGCTTCCGCCGCGGCTTGTTCGGAGGGATCCTCGGACGGCTCGGCCTCGTCGTCCGCCGATTCGGCCTTGGGCTCGCCATTGGCCTCCGTCTCCTCCGCGATCTCGGCCTGGTCGACGACCTCAAACGACAGCTCTTCGTCGTCGTCCTCGTGGGTAATGAGGACCGTGTCGCCCTCGTTGATCTCGCCGTGGAGAATGTCCTCGGCCATTGGATCCTCCACGTATTTCTGGAGGGCCCGACGAAGCGGGCGGGCGCCGTACTTCGGATCGAAGCCCTTGTCGGTGAGGAAGTCCTTCGCGTGCTTGTCGAACTGAAGCTCCAGTCCGAGCTCTTCGGCCCGCTCGAATAGATCCTCCGACATGATGTCGATGATCTCGAAGATGTTCTGCTTGTCGAGCGGGTGGAAGACGATGACGTCGTCGATCCGGTTCAGGAACTCCGGATTGAAGACGTTCTTCAGCGCATCCTCCACGGTGGACTTCATGGACGTGTAGTCCATGTCCCCGTTGGCGTCGGACTGCGAGAAGCCGATGCCCTTGCCGAAGGACTTGATGTCCTGCGTGCCGATGTTCGACGTCATGATGAGGATGGTATTCCGGAAGTCGACCCGTCGGCCCATGCCGTCGGTCAGGATGCCGTCGTCCAGCACCTGAAGGAGGATGTTGAAGACGTCGGGGTGGGCCTTCTCGATCTCATCGAGCAGGATCACCGAGTAGGGCTTGCGGCGGACCTTCTCCGTGAGCTGGCCGCCCTCTTCGTGGCCAACGTATCCCGGAGGGGCCCCCACAAGCCGACTCACGGAGAATTTCTCCATGTACTCACTCATGTCGATGCGAATGAGTGAGTCCTGCGACTCGAAGAGATATTCCGTGAGGACCTTGGCGAGCTCCGTTTTTCCGACGCCAGTGGGCCCCAGAAAGATGAACGATCCGATGGGCTTCTCGGGGTCCTTGAGGCCGGCCCGGGTGCGGCGGATGGCTTTCGACAGCTTCTCGATGGCTTCGTCCTGGCCCACCACCTGCTCCTTGAGGGCCTCTTCCATTTGGAGAAGTTTCTTCTGCTCCGGCTCGCTGATCTTATCGACCGGAATGCCCGTCATCATCGCCACCACATGGGCGATGTCTTCCTCGTCCACGTCGTGGATTTCGGTGTCGGCCTTCTCCTCCCACTCCTTCTTGGCGTCTTCCAGCTCTTCCTGGAGGGTCTTCTCTTTGTCGCGGAGCCGGGCGGCTTCCTCGAAGCGCTGGCTCTTCACGACCTCGTTTTTCTCCTCCTGTACGTCCTCGATCTTTTCCTCGAGCTCCAAGATTTCGGGCGGAACCGTAATGTTGGCGAGGTGCACGCGGGCCCCGGCCTCGTCCATCACATCGATGGCCTTGTCCGGCAGGAAGCGGTCCGTGATGTACCGGTTGCTGAGCTTGACCGCCAGCTTGATCGCCTCCTCGGAATACCGGACGTTGTGGTGCTCCTCGTAGTAAGGCTTGATGTTCGCGAGGATGTTGACTGTCTCTTCCGGCGTGGACGGATCCACCACCACCTTCTGGAAGCGTCGCTCCAGTGCGCCGTCCTTCTCGATGTTCTGGCGGTACTCGTCCAGCGTGGTGGCGCCGATGCACTGCAGGTCTCCCCGCGCCAGGGCCGGCTTGAACATGTTCGACGCGTCGAGGCTGCCACTGGCTCCCCCGGCCCCCACGATGGTGTGGATCTCGTCGATGAAGAGCACAATGTCCGGGCTCTTCTCGATTTCCTTCATGACGGCCTTCATCCGCTCCTCGAACTGGCCGCGGTACTTGGTGCCGGCCACCAGGGAGGCAAGGTCGAGCGTGATGATGCGCTTGTCGTAGAGCGCGCGGCTGACCTTGCGCTCCACGATCCGCATGGCGAGGCCTTCGGCGATGGCCGTTTTCCCGACGCCGGGCTCCCCAATGAGCACCGGGTTGTTCTTCTTCCGGCGGCTCAGGATTTGGGCAACGCGCTCAATTTCCTTCTCGCGCCCGATGATGGGGTCGAGTTCGTCTTCCTCCGCGAGCTCGGTGAGGTCACGGCCGAAGTTGTCGAGGACCGGGGTTTTGCTTTTTTCCATTTCGCTTCCACCACCACCTTCTTGTCCGTAGCCAGATGAGAGACGGCCCCCAGAGCCCCCTCCACTGCTGGAGGAGCTAGAGGAAGAGGCCTTGCCGCTGATGATTGAGTCGAGTTCGTTTCGCACGTCGTCGTAGGTCACGGAAAATCCTTGTTGGAGAATTTGTGCGGCGATGTTTTCGTCGTCCCGGAGCAAACTCAGCAACAGGTGCTCCGTCCCGATGACGTCGCTCTTGTACAGCTTCGCCTCCAGGTACGTGATTTTCAGTACCTTTTCGGCCTGCTTTGTCAGGGGAATGTTGCCCACCGACGTGGAGCTACTGGTGCTCCGAACGGTGTCTTCGACGGCCTCCTTCAGCTTCAGGAGGTCACAGCCAAGGTTCCGAAGGATCTTTACGGCGATGCCTTCGCCCTCTCGGATGATTCCCAGCAGAAGGTGCTCGGTTCCAATGTAGTCGTGGCCGAGACGGACAGCCTCCTCCCGGCTGTAGGAAATCACGTCGCGAACACGGTTCGAAAAGTTTCCTTCCATGCCAATATGGTTGCGGTACGAAGAGGTGCCGGACGGCACTGCATGCGAGAGGGGCAACATCCCCAGGACCGCGCTGAAGGGTTTCTCAGCGGAGAAAAACCTCAATGGGGTTAACCAGTCGTACGCGGCCTCTGTTCCTCTTGAAACGTTCCCTCAAAGCAGAGAGAAGCGGAAGCGGGAAGCGTTACAAGAGGGCGACACTCCGTCTCAGAACGAGACGAAAGGTTACGCGGCAGGTTACGCGGCAAAGCTCGAGCCGCACCCACAGGTTTCTGTTGCGTTGGGATTGTCAAACGTGAAGCCGCGGGCGTTCAGGCCGTCGTGGTAGTTGACGGTCGTGCCCATCAGATACAGGCCGTGACGTTTGTCCATGTAGACCGTGATGCCCTGGATCTCGAACTCACGATCCTTGTCGCGCTTCTTGTCGAAGCCTAAGACGTAGCTCATACCGGAACACCCCCCGCCTTGGACACCGACCCGAAGGCCATAGCCATCGGGAATGCTTTTTTTCCGGATGATTTTCCGAATCTCCTTCGCGGCGTTTGGGCTGATTTGCAGTGGTGCGTCGGTGTCGACGGTGGCAGTATCGGGCATAGAACTGAGGACTGCGGTGCAAAAGACCCAATGGATGCCTACGTACGCCCTTTCGAATTCCCCTGTTCCTCTCCACAGGCCGGCTAGTCGAGCGGGCGCCCCACGACGACGGGTTCCTTGTGCCGGGTGACAGAGCCGCCGCGGGTGTGCACGGCCTCAAACACGACCACGTACACCCCAACCCGGACCCGCGTCCCGCTGCCGTCGCGTCCGTTCCACACGAGTGTACCGCTCCGGCCGGCCAGCCGGGCCTCCTCCAGGGAGCGCACCTTTCGTCCCCGAGCATCGTAGATGCGGGCTCGAACGAGATTGGGCTCGTTCTCCAGCTGGTACCGAATCCGGGTCGCCTCGTCACGCTCGATTGAGAAGGGGCTCGGCGCAACCTCGATGCCGGCGGTGGAGGGATGAGCGGAGGGGGGAGTAGACCCGTTCGGGGCGCCCGGGGTGCCGCCGGCGGGCGCTGTGCTGCTGGTCCAGTTGTCGGGGGCAGTGGCCCTCCCCGATGGACTAATGCGCTCGAGAGAGGTCCCGCGAGGGTCTTCGAGGGCGGGCGCATGCCAGTCCGGTTGATACGCCACATCGGCCACGATCGCCGTATCGGCCCGGTGGACGCGCACCCGGTCGCCGTCGTTGGCGAGGCCGATCTGGGCGGCGTCGACGGGGAGGTAGGCGACCGAGTCGGCGGTCAGCGGGGCCTCGGGAAACGCGGCGGCCAGCTGACTCGCGCCGGGATCGGGCGGGTCCGTTGGGGCCGCTGCTACCACGGCGTATCCGTTCGGGGGGAGGGAGCGGAGGTGACCGGCCTGCACCGTATCGGCGACTCCGTTTTCGTCCGGGCGGTCGGTGAGGCGCAGCCCGTTCAGGGTAAGGCGGCGGTCCGAGCGGTTGAGAAGCTCGACGTACTCCACCTGATTGGGCCGGTCGTCAAAGTCGTCGGCACGGGGCGCGTACATGAGTTCGTTGAGGATCACATCGCCGGAGTCGGGCTGTAAGGCGAGCGGGTGGCGGCCCTGGGGGAGTCGGTTGCCCACTCGGTCTTCGACGCCCGACACCTCGACGGCCCCGGGCTCCGGGGGGGCGGGAAGGGCCACGGCGGCGACGCTGTCGTTCTGGAGCCGAACGGAGGTGGGCGACTGCCCGCCGACGTCGAAGGCCGCGGAGGTGAGGGTCGGGGCCGCCAGGGGCTCAGAGAAGTGCACCGCGACCTCTTCCGACGGGGTCTCTTCAGCGAAGACGATCGACGGCGGCGTCCGATCCGGATCGTACCGGCTGTTCTGGGCCCCCGGCGTGGCCCCGGCAGGCGCCGTGGCGGAGCCGAAGGTGGAGGCGTCCGTCGACGGGGCGGCCGGGTCGATGCGTTCGAGGGAGGCAGTGTCGCTGCCGCCCCAGGAGGGGGCGTATGGCACCCGGTCGATGAGCCGCCCAGAGGGCGAATGTCGAAGGAGGACCTCGTCGCCGCCGTTGTTGAGGGCATTCCACCCGTCCGGCGCGACAAACGCCACCCCGGGAAAGCGCGCGGCGAAGGCGGCCGAGTCTCGCGCAAGCACTACGAAGCTGTCTGGGGCGAGCGGGGTGCGGCGCGTCCGGACCGGAGCAAAAGCTCGGTTCTCGTCGGCGTACGACAGCGCCCCCACATCGATAGGGGTGTCCGACCGGTTGTACAGCTCAATGAATTCGCTGGAGGAGGGCGGCGGCGCGTATTGGATTTCGTTGATCACCACGTCGCCCGAGTCGGGCGGCACCGTCTCGACATAGGAGAAGGTCGTTTTTGTTTCGGGCTGAACGTTGTTGCGCCGGTCCGCGATGTCGTATGCCGCCAGCGTGTAGCGTCCGGCTGGGAGAGGGGCCTCTAGGACACATTGGACGCGGGCGGGAGTGCGGGCAATCACCTCCGCGGAGGTGACCGGTGGGGCGTCGGGGTCCAGAATGTCGATCGTGGAGGCGGAGACACTCGTATCGGCCAGGGGTTCTGAGAACTGAGCCACGAGGGTGTCGCCGCTCGGGGAGGGCGTGACCCGACGGAGCGTCGGGGGGGAGGTATCCGGGTCGTAGAGGGCATTCTGGGCAGCGGGGGTGCCGCCTGCGTCCGCGGGGCTCGTGCCGAAGTTCGACGCCTGAGTGGACGGGCCGCCGGGGTCGATGCGCTCCAGGGAGGCCCCTTCGGCCCCGCCCCAGGAGGGGGCATACGGGACTGTGTCGAGGATCACCCCGGTGGCGGCGTGCCGGATCTGTACGACATCGCCGCCATTATTGAGCGCATCCCACCCGTTGGGGGCGAGATAGTCTACCGAGGAGAAGGCGGACTCGAACGCGTCGGGGTCCCGCACAAGCACGACGTACTCTCCGGGGGACAGCAGGGTGTCGGTGGTCGTCACCGGGGCGAAGTCCCCGTTGGCGTCGGCATATCCGAGGCCACTGAGGGCGACGGCCGTGTCCGATCGGTTGTAGAGCTCAATGTATTCGTTCGACGGCGGGCTGGGGGCGTACTGAATCTCGTTCACCACGACGTCGGCGGAGTCGGGAACCGGCTGGGCCG
The DNA here is from genome assembly GCA_002894665.1 of Salinivenus iranica. Taxonomy (GTDB): domain Bacteria; phylum Bacteroidota; class Rhodothermia; order Rhodothermales; family Salinibacteraceae; genus Salinibacter; species Salinibacter iranicus. The sequence goes on along the minus strand of NCRB01000012.1, from coordinate 46,641 downwards.
CGGCGGTCCGAGCCAGCAGTCCTACGAGAACAAGGGGGACGAGGAGGGAAGGCCCGAGGTGAGACATGGGCGGCTCGGCAGACCGGAAGGGGAAGCGACGACTAGAGATGGATCCTTAAGGATAGCCCGGTCGCCGGAATTCGTCAACAGCTCTGGGGGATTTGGAGGCGGAAGCGGGTCACCCTCGCTCGGCCTGGCCGTTGTCGCTGGTCGAGAAGTCGGACGTGATGGGGGCGACGTCTTTCGTGAGGTCCTGGTCGAGATGATTCAGCAGCACGCGGGCCATAAGCCGGGCCGTGGGGGCCAACGGGGTCTCGTCGAGGTCGAAGCGGTGATGGTGGAGCGGATAGCTGGTATCGGGCCCGGAGGCGGTCCCGACGCGGATGAGGGCCCCGGGCACGTGCTTCAGGTAGTGGGCAAAGTCTTCGCCGCCCATGCTCGACTGCTTAATCCAGTGAATGGCCTGTTCCCCGAAGGCGTCCTGGACGGTCGACTCCACGTTGGTGATGGCCGTGGCGTCGTTCATGACCGGGGGGGACCCGTCCTGGAAATCGATCTCCACGTGCGCCTCATACAGGTCGCCGAAGCGCTGAACGAGGCGCCGCATGTGCGTGCGGATCGTCTCCCGATCGTCGGGCGACACGGTGCGGAGGGTGCCCCCGATGGAGGCTTCCTCCGGGATGACGTTGTGCGCCTCGCCGCCGGCCATGCGGGTAGCCGTGAGGATGGCCGGGGTCCGCACGTCGGTGACTCGATCCGCAATCTGGTAAAACTGGTTCAGGATTTGCGTGACCACCCATACGGTATCCACTCCTTCGTGGGGGCGGGCGGAGTGCCCCGTGCCTTCCTGCCGGACGCGGACGTCGAACCGGTCGGTGGAGGCCGTGGCCGGGCCCACGATGAGTCCGTAGCGACCCACCTCCAGCGTCGGGTCCACGTGGATGGCATACACGCCGTCGAGGCCTTCCACAATCCCCGACCGAATCATAAGAGGGGCGCCGCTAGGCAGTCCCTCCTCGTTGGGCTGAAAGAAGACCCGGACGCGCCCATTGATCTCGTCTCGGTACGCGTGAAGGACCAGGGCGACCCCGATGCCGACGGCGGTGTGCGCGTCGTGGCCGCACAGGTGCGCCACGTTCGGGGTGCGCGAGCGATACGGCACCCGTTTCTGGTCCTGGGCCGGCAGCGCGTCGATGTCCGCCCGGTAGCCAACGGCCCCTCCCTCTCCGCCTCCGTCAATATCGACGTACTGTCCGGTGCCGGCGATGGGGCCGTGCACGTTCAGGCCGTAGGCTTCCAGCGTGGCGCGGATGAAGCGTGAAGTCTCATGCTCGTTCATGCCCACCTCCGGATGCCGGTGAAGGTGGCGCCGAATGGTGACAAGCAGCTGCGCGAGCGACACTTCGCCGCTCGCGCTGTTCTGGATGGCGTTGGGGAGGGACGTGGGCGTCGTAGGAGAAACGGTCGAGATCATCGGGGCGGGACGTCGTTCGACACGGTCGACACCAGCCACCGCAAGAGTGCAGAGACTGGCTGCACAGTATACCGGCCGTCGACCCATGAGATTCCCGGGCCCCCTACGGACGGCGCTACGACAGTCCCAGCCGCTTCCGAAGCGTCCATTCCGTAGCCAGCAGAAGCAGGAGAATGGCGAGGAAGGGCCACTGGCGCCACAACTCAGTCTCGGTCGGGTTGGTCGTCACCTCGGCGCTGAACGAGGAAGAGCGCGTCAAGTCCGAGGCGAACGACGAGAGGCTCGACGGGCGGTAGGCCCGCCCGCCGGAGCGCTCGGCGATCTGGCGCATCAGCACGGGGTCGGCCCGCGTCGCCTGGTACTCGATCTGCAGGGCCCCGACGGAGAACGAGCCCTGATCGCGTCCCACGACCGCCCCCGACTCCTGGGCAACGGCGCGGTAGTCGTACGTGCCCTCCGGAAGGGAGCCCACCTCGAGGTCGTACTGTCCATTCCCCGCGGCGTCCATGACGTACGAGTACTCGGTGCCCGTTGAATCCGTCACCGTCACGTCGACGGTGGCGGAGGGCACCGGGCTCATATTTTCGTCGTAGACCTGTCCCTCAAACTCGACCGGTTCATCTCCTTCGAACTGGGAGGCGAGGGGCCGAACCCGCACCGGGCGGTCGGGCGCCTGCGTGGTGGTCCACCGCAGAAGGTTGGAGACGAGGGACGGCCAGACCGGATCGGCGGCCGAGAGGGCGGGCGGGAGCGTCGCCCAGCGCTCGGTGCCCGAGGCCAGGAGGAGGGCGGCGCGCCGCCCGGCGCGTTCCCGGAGCACGAGGGCCGGCGCGTCGTCCGCCGAGGGGGCGGTCATGAGCACGTCGGCGTCCGGCGTCGGCGTCCAGGCGGTCGCGGGGGTCCGAAGCGGCGGGAGGTCCGCAATCAGGTCGAGCGGCGCCTCCATCTCGAAGACGGGATGTGAGCGCGCCGGGGCTCCAGGTTGAAGCGAACGACTCGCCCACTCAATCTCAGAGGCCGGGGGGCGCGCCGGGAGCACGGCCCCGAAGGCCTCCTCCCAGGCCGCTACATCTGTTTGCCGGTCGAGGAAGAAGAGGCCCGGCGTTCCCTCCGACAGAACCGATGCGACCCGTTCCGTCGCCGCCGCCGGCACCGGCTCACTGGGGAAGCCCGCGGCGACGATGGCGTCGTATCGGTCGAGCGTGTCGGGGAGCGGGCCGCCGTAGAACGACCCGTCGCGGCGCGGCACGCGGGCCGTCACGCGGGTGTCGGCGTTTGTCTCCAGCACGCGACGAACCGCGGTGAAGGAGGGCGAGGGGGCGGCCCCCAACAGAAGCACCTGCCGCTTGCGGTCGAGCACGCGCAGGGACGTCGACCGAGCATTGTTGCGCGTCGTCGCCTCTCCGGGAACGGCCGCCACTCGGACTGAGAGCGGGCGCTGCCCCGGCGTCTGGGGACGAAACGACAGGTCGACCGGCACCTCCGCCGTGCCCCCCGGGAGGCGCACGTCGGTCTCGGCGACCAGCGAATCGCCGGCGGACAGCGACACGCGCACATCCTGCTCGGGAATGCGCTCGGCCTGAAGCGTGGCCTGCACCGGCACCTCGGAGTCGGTGTATCCCACGTCGTTCGTTGCAACCCGACGGACCTGGAGGTCGCGCTGGTGGGCGGTGTCGCCCACCGTCACCGTGTGAATGGGCACGGGGTAGCGATCGGCCACGCGCAGCGGCGTCGGCCCGGCGTTGTACTGCCCGTCGGAGACCACCACGACGCCCCGCAGGTTGCGGTCCCGAACCTCGGCGGGCAGCTGCTCCAGCGCGGTTCCAATGTCGGTGCGGCCCCCGCCGAAGGCGAGCGAGTCGAGCGCGGGAGCGGATCGGATCGACTGATCGAAGGCGAAGGAGTGGGCGGTGCCCTCGCCCAGTCCCTCGGTGACGGAGGAAAGCACGGGGCGAAGGCCCGAGCGGACGGTCGACGCCGAGGTGCTGTCTCCCTCGCCGGTGACGAGCCGCATGCTCTGGCTGTCGTCGACCAGCACGGCCAGGAGGGGCGGCTCTGTGGACTCGTTCAGCTGGCGGAGCACCGGCTGCAGGAGCAGGACGACAATGAGGGCCAGGCTCAGGAACCGAAGCCCCCCCAGAAAGAGGCGCCAGCCCGACCCCAGCCCGGGTGTGGTCTCCCGGTAGATCCAGTAGGTGGCCCCCGCGGCCGCGATCAGGCCGCCCACCAGAAGCCACGGAGAGGATTCGAAGAACAGATCCATCGACGTCCAGGGGCAGCGATCAGAGGTACGGGAACAAGAGGTAGGTCATGTACCCCGCGAATCCGGCGAGGAGGAGCGCGCCCCGCCAGCGGGTGATCCGGTAGTCATACCAGATGATTGGAAACAGGAGGGCACAGAAGCCAATCATGACGGGGAAGTCGACCCGCAGGGCCTGATCGCCGACCTCCAGCGGGTCGAAGATGGAGATCGTTCCCACCACAAACAGCACATTCAGCAGGTTGCTTCCCATCACGTTGCCGACGGAAAGATCCGCCTCCTCGCGCAGCGCACTCACCAGGGACGCCGCCAGTTCCGGGAGGCTGGTTCCCACCGCGAGGATGGTGAGGCCGATCACCATGGGGTCGATGCCCATCTGGTGGGCTGTCCACTTTGCGCTCTGCACCATGAAGTGGGCGCCGGCGCCGAGGGCCACCGATCCTCCGAGGAGGTAGCCGGTCTTTTTCCAGACGGGGAGGGCCGTCCGCACGTCTTTGGGCGGGGGCTCCATTTCCTCCAGGAGCGCCGACGAGCGGGCCCGGCGCGTGTCGTAGAGCAGGTACGCGCCCATCAGCAACAGGAGCCCGACCATGATGAGCCCGTCGGCGGTCCCAATCCAGCCGTCGAGGGCACAGACATAAAAGAGGACCATGACCCCGAGCATGACGGGGTATTCCCGCCGCAGAATCTGGGGCGTCACGGTGAGTGGGACGATCAGGGCGCTGCAGCCCAGGATGAGGGCGACATTTGAGATGTTGGAGCCCACAATGTTGCCCAACGCGAGCGACGACTCGCTGGAGAACACCGCGAAGAGGTTGACCAGGAACTCGGGCATCGACGTGCCGAGGGCGACCACGGTGAGCCCAATGAGGCCGGGCCGGATGCCGTAGCGCAGGGCGAGGCTCGAGGCCCCCTGGATGAGCCCCTCGGCCCCGAGGTACAGCAGACCAATGCCAACAAGAAAAAGGAGCGCGTGCAGCAGCATGCGGGGGGCGGGGAGAGGGCACCGAGGACCAAGGGGACGGCCGGGCGGTCAGTCGTCGTTCAGCAGGGCGCGGCCCCGAAAGGAGCCCGGGAGCAGCGCGGACAGGGGGGTCTGTTCCGGCGGGTCGTCGTGCCGGTCCATCCACAGCTCTGCCTCGGGAAAGTGTTCGATGAGGACCTGTCGGCACGCGCCGCAGGGGGTGCCCTCCGGGTCTTCGGCGCAGGAGAGGAAGAGGCGCCGGGCGGGGGCGGCATCGTACGAGCAGACGGTCCCCAGTGCGTTCCGCTCGGCGCAGAGGATGCGGGCCCAGTCGGGGTGTTCCACATTGACGCCGGGCACGAGGCGGTCATCCTCCAGTTCGAACATCGCGCCGACGTGGAAGGACGAGGCCGGCACGTAGGCGTGCCCGGCGGTCCGACGGGCGTCCCGGACGCCGCGGGCCGGTTCGCGGACGGGGCCCTCGAGGAAGGGGGAGAAGGGATCGCCGAACGGAGCACGGGCGCCGTCGTCGGTCCACCGGCCCCGGAGCCAGGCATCGTCGGCGTACGCCTTGTAGGGGCCGTGCGGCAGCTCCTCCACGTAAAGCCTCTCCTCGCGCCGAAACGGCCGGGAGAGAACAAACGCCACCACATCGGCGGACCGGCCCCAGGTCACCGCCGTGGTATAGGCGTTGAGCAGGGCGGGGATGGTAAGGGAGTAGGAGGCGCTTTCGACGCGGACCCCGGGAATCCACTGGCCGTCGTCGAGAAGGAGCACCGCGGCGGTGGGCCGGTTGGAGAACGGAACGTGCGCCCGAGTGGCAAGGGCCGTCGCCTGATTGCGGATCGGGGCTAGTGTAGACGGAAGAGACACGGAGCAAGCGCGAGACAGTCGAGAGCAAAGACGGATCGCCCCTATTGGTGACCGCGGATGAAGGTTCCTCCATCCCCAGCTCGACGACGGCCGGGGGGCGTGGGCAGCGACAAACCTGAAATTGACAAACGACCGGGCCGGGGGCGCGTTGCACCGTGTCCTGAAAGACGGGATCGGCGGGGGCGCCAGGAGACGCTGTCCCAACCGTCGCGGGAACGTTACTGAATTCACAAAAACGGTCTCCACCGCGGAAATACGGCCCTGTCTCATCCTGTGCGGATCGCGGGCCGTTCCCAATAACAGATGCCACGGGCCGTCGACTTGATACTTCCCCCCGGGCCCCGTATTTAGAATCTTACATACATACTCCCTCTCCTCCGAGGCCGCGCGTCCGTCGTGCGGCAGGCAGGCCCTCTGCGGGGCCTGCATCTCAGGGAAAGCCCGGTGCAACTCCGGCGCTGTCGCGCAACGGTAACAGTCCGAGTGCCTGCTCGGAGGCAGGTCCGCCCTTTCGCCCGTCGGGCAGAAGGGGTGTCCCCACGCGTCCTGGGGGCAGCGGTCGGAACGTGTGGAGCTGTGCTGGTCCCCCCGAGTCAGCCCGTCGGTCCGGGGGGCCAGCCCCTTCCGCTTTCCCCTCTGTGCCTTCGCGACGATGGGGCGTCCGAAGGTTTTTTTCATTCCAAGGCACGTAGCTTATGGCAGACCCAACTTCTCCCTCCTCCACGGACTCCGCAACCCAGGTCACGGCTCGTTCCTCGGGGGCGAACGGCACCGTTGAAATGGCGCCTGCCGCCGACGCGCCGGAGCAACAGTTCCAAATCGGTCAGAGCGAGCTCATCACCGATGACCGGACCAACGCGGACATCTTCGAAACCACAATCTCCGAGGAAGTCTACGAACAAAACTATCAGTATGGGACCGATACCCACGTCCCCGACACCTGGTATCGCAACGCCCGCTACCTCGCCAGTGTCGAGGACGATGAGGAATACTGGGCTCAGGAGTTCTACAAGCTCCTGAGCGGCCGGGGACTCGGCACCGGGCCCTTTCCCTTCACGCCCGGTGGACGCATTTTCGCCAATGCCGGCACGTCCCTCGGCAAGGCTACCCTCATCAACTGTTTCGTCTCGGGCTTTCAGGGGCACGACCAGGACTCGATGGACGAGATCCAGGCGGAGCTGACCCGCCAGGCCAAGATTCTGGCGTCCGAGGGCGGCTACGGCTTCTGCTGTCATGTGATGCGACCGCGCGGGTCGCGCATCGGCGGAGTGGGCTCGATGACGCCCGGCGCCGTGCAGATGCTGGACGTGTGGAATGAGCAGGCCGCCACGATCGTCGCCGGCTCCGGCATGCAGTCCGACCGCGACGACGTCAAGGACAAGATCCGCAAGGGCGCCCAGATGGTGACGATGGGCGTGTGGCACCCCGACATCATTGAGTTTATCAAGGCGAAGCAGGAGCCGGGGCGCCTCCACAAGTTCAACATGTCGGTCCTCGTGTCCGACGCGTTCATGAAGGCCGTGAAGAATGACGACACGTGGGCGCTGCGCTTCCCGGACTTTGAGGGCGAACCCGAATTTTACCGCGAACACTGGAACGGAAACCTCAAGGAGTACGAGGCCAAGGGCGGGACGGTAAAAACGTGGCGCGACCCCGCCACCGGCGAAAAGGCCATCTACGACGCCCGTGAGATCTGGGACCTGATCACGCGCTCCACGTACGACCGGAATGAGCCGGGCGTCATTTTCGTCGATACCATCAACCGGGAGAACAACCTCGCGTACTGCGAGCACATTAACGCGACGAACCCGTGCGGCGAGCAGGTGCTGCCGGTGGGCGGCGTGTGCCTGCTGGGCAACCTCAACCTCACGCAGTTTGTGGACGCGGACGCCGGGGCCATCGACTACGACCTGCTCGATCAGGTCATCCCCTCCGCGGTCCGCTTCCTCGACAACGTGAACGATCTCAGCTACGTGCCGCTGGAGGAGCAGCGCCGCAACCTCCAGCAGAAGCGCCGCATCGGCCTCGGCCACTACGGCGACGGCTCGGCCCTCATGATGATGGAGAAGCGCTACGGGGCCGAGGATGGGGTGCAGGTGATGCGGGAGTTCCAGGAGCACCTCGCCAACCAGGCCTACCAGGCCAGCGCGCGCCTCGCCGAGGAGAAGGGCGCATTCCCGCTCTTCGACAAGGACGAGTACCTGAAGAACCCGTTCGTCCAGCGTCTCTCGGACAAGACCAAGGAGATGATCGGGGACCTGGGCCTGCGCAACAGTCACCTGCTCAGCATCCAGCCGACCGGCAACACGTCGACGCTGGCGAATGCGCCGTCGAGTGGCATTGAGCCGGTGTTCATGCACAGCTACATCCGCACGGCCGAGCAGCCGGCACTGCCCGACGAGATCACCGCGCCGCCGATGTCGCCCGATGCCTACTCGGCGGGGCAGGACATCGACGCCGACGGCACGGCCTGGACGGCCGAGGAGCACGGCGACGAGATCGTCCTGCGCTGCGCGGAGCAGGGCTACACCCAGTGGCAGATTCACCCGACGCGCGGGCCCTGCAAGGACGAGAAGGTGGAGGACTACGCCGTCCGTCGCCTCAAGGAGCGCGGCGAGTGGGATCCGGAGGCCGACTGGGCCGTGACGACTCGCGACCTCGACGTCCGGGACCACCTCCGTCAGATGGAGGCCCTGGCGCCGTTCGTGGACTCCTCGATGTCCAAGACGGTCAACGTGCCCGAGGATTATCCCTTTGAGAACTTCAAGGACCTTTACCTCGACGCGTGGGAGACCGGCGTCATTAAGGGAGTAACAACCTACCGCGCCGGCACCATGAGCGCCGTCCTGTCGGGCGACGACGAGGACGAGGAGAACCAGAAGGTGCCCCGCACCGAGGCCCCGGAACGGCCCGACATGCTCCCGTGCGCGGTGCACCGTGTCCGCTACCGCGGCGACCACTGGACCATCCTGGTCGGCTTCCTCGACGACGACCCGTACGAGGTGTTTGCCTTCAAGGCCGAGGGCGACGCCCCGCTCTTCGGTGAGGCGCAGGAAGACCAGATCCGGAAGGGGCAGATCCGGAAGAACGAGAGCCGACACTACTCGCTGCTCACGCCGGAGGGCGACGTGGTGATCGAGGACATCACGAGCCACATGCCCTCCGACGAGGTGCGCGTGGAGACCCGGCTGGTGTCGACGGCGCTCCGTCACGGCTCCAAGATCGACTTCCTCGTCGAGCAGCTGGAGAAGGCGGAGGGATCGATTGCCAGCTTCGGGCGCTCCATGGCGAAGGCCCTGCGGGCCCACGCCGACACCCACGGGGTCACCTGCGACAAGTGTGGCTCCGACAATGTGCGCCACGTGGAAGGCTGCATGATGTGCGCCGACTGCGGACACTCGCGCTGCAGCTAATTGCTTGGGCCGCGCCGGCGTCTACCCTGCCGGTCGCGGGTCAACCGTTTCCTTTGACCGGGGCGCTCGGCGAGACCGGGCGCCCCGGCGGTGTGTTGGGCCACCCTGAATCTCTGGCTACCATCGGCCGTTCGGGAGAAACAGAACGAGGCCTGAGGCGCCGGGATGGCGGAAGTGGCAGACGCAACGGACTTAAAATCCGTTGGTGCATGTGCACCGTGTGGGTTCGAGTCCCACTCCCGGCACTATCCAACCAGTCCCAAATGCCTCTGAGCGGCGCTTACCGCCACCTCAGGGGCATTTTCTATTTCGGTCGCAGTGTGGTTGCATTGCACAGAGACGCACCGACGTGTTGCTCTCTCCGACGTGTTGCTCTCTGGGCACCATGGGGGAGGTTTTCGGGGTGCCAAGACAGATTGACGATCGGACTACTCGCCCACGTCTCTCCGGCGTCCGCGGTGAGACGTTGCCGATCCGGCCCCGGGTCGGCACGAGGGGCGACCAACGGGGCCTCGCGGGGGCGTCGGGGATTTACGACAGGGCGATGAGGAACCCGAGACCGGCACAAATCGCCGAGAAGACCAACAGTAGGCCGATGTGGACAAGGGAAAAATCATCCCGTGCCTCGCCGGCATCCTGGGGCAGATCCTCCGGAGACACCGGATCCGGTGCGGGGGCGGACGCATCGGCCACTACAATGCAGCCGACCTCCTCCGGATGGTCCTGTACCCAGGCGCCCGACGGCACGCCGCGGAGAATCCAGAGCACAAGCAGGTCGCCTGCGGCCGCGACGAGCATTAGAAATCCGTAGAAGGTCGTGAGCCAGTGGCCGGTCCACAACCCGGCCGCGAGGGGGAGGACGCCCAGGACGAGTCCGGGCAGGGCCACGGCGAGGCGGTAGGACCGGGCCCGCGATGGGAGGGGGCAGCGGGCAAAGGGCGTGAGCGCGCCCCAATGCATGCCAAACTGCACATTGCTCCACGACGCCTCTCCCCACACGTGCCCCAGGCCGTGCAGGGCCTCGTGGAGGGCCGTTCCGGCGACAAAAGCGAGAAGGAAGAGGACGGTTGCGGCTACGCTCGTTGGGAAGGGATCTTCTGGGAGTCCCCACAGAGCAAAGTAGGGTGCCAGGGACAGCAGCGCGATCGGAATCAGCAGGACGACCGCGCGCAGTTGGGCCTGCGCCGGGGGAAGCACGGCACGCGACGGACGAGAGTAGGCAGTCGGGCGGTCGCCCAGGGCCTCGGGAGCAGACGTGCGACGGGGCATTGACGTCAGGAGAAAACGGAGAGAGAGGAAAATATGAAAGCTGAGAGGAGAGGTGCGTTCCGGACGAGCCGTCGTGACGGCCAGGGGCGTGACCTGCGGGAGGGGCCACAGGGAAGCGGTACGGGCCGCCTGTGATGCACCGGAAGACATTGATTTCCGGACGGTCAATCGGCCGACGCTTGTCCGTGGGAATCAAGAGTGTTCGTCGGCACGTTGCCTCTCCGTGCCAAATAAAAGATCACGCCCAGTTCCCCCGGCGCAGCCGATTGCGCCCTCCAGGCGCTTGTCCATCGGGGGGCAGGGGGCGCTCTCAAATATATCCAGTTTCCCATGCTTTCCGACTCGATTGCCTCAGAGATGGAATCCGCCGCCGCGACCTGTGACGACGCCCGGGAGGCGCTGGAGGAGGCGCTCGCGGATGTTGCACAGGCTGGCGACGCGACGGAGGAGCACCTGCAGGCCATTGCCCGTGCGCTGGAGGTGTGGCGGGACGGCCAGCGAGCGTTTATGCGGCTGGTGGACGACGCGGACGTGCCCGACCTGTCCACCGCCGCAATGCTGCTAAAGACCAATCACGGAATTGATGTGTCGAATGTGCGTCGCGGCCTGCCGGGGGTGCCGGTGGAGGGAACCGACCACCCCTTCGATGTGGACATCACGGGTCGGCGCGGCGGGGCACTGACCGAGGCGGTGATGAACCATGTCTCGCCCCCCAACGAGGCATCGTGAGGGGCTACTGTACGACGGGGGACAGAAGACGCAATCGCCCTGTGGTTTCCGTCACGTCGAGCGTGACGCGCCCGCCGAGGGGGAGTGTGCGGCGCGGCAGCATATGCCCATACGAGAGGCCCGTCGCCACGGGGTACGGGCGGTCGCCCAGATAGTCGTGAAACACGTCCGCGAGAGAGAGGGTCGGGGGGGAGGGAGCGGTCCCGACCGAGAAGTCCCCCAGGACCACGCCATTCACGGCCCGGAGGATGCCGGCGTGCTGCAGGTGCGAGAGCATGCGGTCGACGCGATACGGGGCTTCGGCGACGTCCTCCAGACACAGGATGCTTCCCTGGAAGCGGGGCGCATACGGGGTCCCGACGAGGCGGCTCATCACCGATAGATTGCCGCCGAGCAGCGGGCCCTGGGCCGTACCCGTGCAGAGAGGGGTGAGGCCGGCGTCGAGGAGCGGGCACTGTCCCTCCGCCAGGTCGCGGACGTGGGCGAGCGTGTCGTCGTCCGCGTTTGCCCACTCGGTCACCACGGGCCCCGACAGGCTGGTCCATCCGGCCCGAGCGTAGAGGGCCAGCTGCAGCGCCGTAATGTCGCTGTAGCCCACGAGGAGGGTGGGGTGTTGGCGGACGAGCGGCCAGCGCATGTGGTCGAGGAGGCGGAGGGCGCCGTACCCGCCCCGCACGCAGAAGAGGGCGCGGATGTCGGGCCGCCGAATGGCGGTGTGGAGGGCGGTTGCCCGATCGGCATCCGGGGCGGAGAGATAGCCGCGCTCGGCGCCGGGGGCCCAGGCGAGCCGAACATCGTAGAACGTGTGGAGCTGGGCCAGGCCCGCCCGGTAGTCGTCATTCGTGCGGGGGGGACTGGCCGGCGCCACGACCGCCACGGGGTCGCCGGGACGCAATGCCGGGGGACGAACGGGCACGGACGGGGCGGGCCGAGGAGAGAATCATGAACAGTGCCGGGCGCGGGGCTGGGACCTTTCTATCGGGGCGGGTCGCCCGGAGAGGTGCCCCGCGAGGTGGACGGCGACGGCGCACTGTCCGACGATTTGCCGCGTTCCTTCTGAAGCTCTTTCACCTTGCGCTGGGCACGAAGACGTCCGGGGAGCGAGCTAATCAGTCCGACGATGACCCCAAAGGCAAAGGTGAGAATAAGCACCAGCGCGGTGGACCCCTCCGTCTGGAAGAAGAGCAGGTTGACCTCCATCGGCTGCGGGTTTTGAAGGGCGAAAATCACTGCCACAACGGCGAGCACGAGGGCGGAAATGAGGCCGAGGCGCATGGGGGAGCGGGAATCGGTGGACGAGAACGGACAGGTCAATGTAAGAGACGGGACCGCTCATGTCTAACCGTCCTCAGCGTCGCCGGGCGCCGACGCCACGGACGAGACCGCTCGCCCCTTCCATTCCACACGATGGCTCCAATGATGAAGCGCCGAATCTAGCTGGAGCGCAATCCCGAGGACAAAGGAGACGGGCGCGAAGAGCGTGATGACGGGGGAGACGCCGTTGACACGATCCGTTACCGCTTTCAGCCCGTACAGGGAGGCGAGGAACCACCCCGAAAGCATCGGGGCGACGACCCACAGCATCAGAAAGCCGGTCCACATGGCTGCAAAGGACGTGGGGCGGCCGCCGAGGAGGAGGTAGGCGTTTTTGCGAAAGCCTCGCCAGGCGGCCCGAAAGCCCTCGTACATGTAGACCGTGATCTCGTCCTGTACGTCCAGAAGCGAGGGGGGATGGCCCTTCGCTTTCAGGTAGCGGCCGATGGCCACGTCTTCGAGGATCTCCCCCTTCACGGCCCGATGCGGCTCGTGGGTGTGGTACACGTCGGCGTCAATCATCCAGCATTGGCCGTTCAGAGCGCTCAGGGCGGGGAGGGAGGTGCGGCGCACCAGGGGCCACGGCAGCCCCGTGAGCAGGGCGTGCGGGACGAGGCTCACCAGAAGCTGTCCGGCTCCTTGAAGGCGCGGGAGGCCCGAGGTCACGCGTCCCGTGGAGGCCTCGTGGCGATCGATCAGGCGCCGGAGGGCGTCCGGGTCGGTGAGTTCGGCGTCGGCATCTAGGAACAAGTAGCACGATCCCGCGGCCCGCCGGGTGCACTGGTGCAGGGCGTGCACCTTGCCCATCCAGCCGTCGGGCGGCCCGCTGCCGCGGTGGGCGTGGAGCCGAGGGTCGTCGATCGCCTGCAGGACGGCCCAGGTGTCGTCGTCCGAGCCGTCGTCCCACACGTGGACCTCCAGGTCGGGGTAACGTTGGCGCAGGAGAGACGGGAGGAGCCGCCGCAGGTTGGAGGCTTCGTTGCGGGCGGGGATGCAAATGGAAAGGGACGGCGGCTCGGCCGTGCCCCGTCCCGATGGGGGGCGGCGGAGGTAGGCGAGGTTGGCGAGAAGAACTCCCCAGGTGACGAGGTGCGCGAGGGCCAGCAGTCCGACCAGCACGGGGAGCAGGAGGTCGAGCATAAGGAGCAGGGGGACGGGCTACACGTCGGGGGGATTGCGAAGAAACTCCTGGTAGAGCGGCGGCAACGGACGCTCCATCAGTCGGTGGCGGAGGCGCCGGGCATCTTCCCGCTGCCCCGCCTCGCGGAGGGCGAGCCAGCGCCAGGTGTGCGCTTCCACCTCCGCAATGCCGACGCCGGGTGTGTCTTGGATCTGCCGCGCCAGGCGACGCAGGCGCTCGGCGGCAGCCCCGGCGTCGCGCCCCGCGATGGCGGGGCGGAACAGGAGGGACTGGCTCTCGACCAGCAGCACGTAGGGGGCGTCTGGGTCCTGGGCTTTCGCTGCTTCCAGCAAGGTGCTGGACCGCCGGCCGTACTGCACAACCCGGAAGACGGAGGCTTCCCCGGCCCGGTACGCCCAGAGCCCTGACAGGAGCGCCAGCTCGCGAGCCGAGCCGGACGGCAACGACTTCGGTAGGTCATCCAGCACGGCCTCGTCTTCGGTGAGGGGGTAGAGGCGGTAGCGGACCAGGAGCGAGTCGGCCCGGGTGTCGGCCCGCGACAAGAGGCCCCGGAGGGCCTCGGCCTCCTGCTGGGCGTAGGCGTCCTGAATCTCCTGGGCGAAAGGGGAGGGAACGACCGCCAGAAGACAACAAAGCAAAAGCATGGCGCAGGGAGGCTGGATCACAGGTAGCGCCGAAAAAACGGGGCGGTGAGGGAAAAGCTCCAGCGTTCGGCCGCGTCGTGCGTTCCATCGAGGAGCACACGGGTCGGGGCGGGGGCGGACCCTTGCAGGGCCGACCACTGGCGGGCGAGGCGTTGCCGCTCGGAGCCGTCCGCGGCGTGCGGGGGGCCGCCTCGGAGGTAGGCCGTCGGGGCCGCGTGACCGTCCCACGTCACGTGCACGGCGAGGGGCCACCAGGTGGCCGACGGGTAGAGGCGGGCCATCCGGTCCGACGACATCGGGAACGGGCCGAGCCCGTCGTCGGGCCGACGAAGCTCGCCCTCAGGATAGTAGAGCAGGACGGTGTTCGGGGCGTCCTGGAAGCGGCGGGCGGTGCGGCGCATGGTTGCGGCGCGGGCCGATGGGTCCTCGGGCGGAAACGGCTGGGCGCCCACGGCCCCGAAAAACGGGAACCGGTGCCACTCGGCCATCCACAGGGTGGTGGGGCGCCCCAGGTGCTCCTGAAAGAGGAGCCATCCCAGGTGTCCGTCGTAGTAGTGGTGATGGTTGGCGTAGGCAATTACGGGCCCGTCCGGCAGGCGGGGCGGCCAGGGCCCCACCCAGCAGACCCGCCGAAAGGTGCGGCGGAGGCCGTAGCGAAGGAGGCGCTCGACAAGCCACGGAACGGGAGCCACGGGGATCGGGATCGGTGAGGGAGGACGCGTTCCCCCGCGGCCCCCCGACCGTCGTGGACGGGCCTAGGCGCGGAGGCGGGCTTTTCGCCAGTCGTAATTGTCGAAGGCGACGAGCATCAGTTTTCGGCCCGTCGACACGTACGCACGCTCGGTGAGGTTGTCGTACCCGTTGCTGCGCACCTCGTTCAGGATCTCGCGATACATGCGGGCGGCGGCGCGGATGCCCAGCCGGGTGCGGAAGGGCAGCGCGGCCACGCCCTCGAAGCTCTCCCGGTAGCGTGTCTCGGCGGTTGTCATCACGCGCTCGAGGAGGGCGGAATACCCATCGACGACGCGGCCCTTCGCCAGGACATCCCGGGAGACCTGCTGCTCGCGCAGCCAGCGGGTGGGAAGGTACACCCGGTCGAGCTCCGTAAGGTCCTCGCCCACGTCCCGTACAATGTTGGTGAGCTGCATGGCGATGCCCAGTTCGCGCGCCGCGGGCTCCAGGTTGTCGTGCCGGTCGGTGTCGGCCAGGAAGGGCAGCATCATCGCCCCCACGCTCCCCCCCACGAGGTTCGAGTAGTCGATCAGGTCGTCGAGCGTCTCGATGGGACGGTCCTCAAGGTCCCACAGGGCGCCCTCAATCAATTCGTAGAGCGGGCCGGAGTCGAGGCCGTACTGGTTGTGCACCTCGCCCAGGCGGCGCCACAGCAGCTCGTCGGCGGGAGGCTGGCCCGCCAGGGTCTCGTCGAGGTGGTTGCGGACCGTCTCCACCTCCTCGAGGGCGGCCTGGGGCCCCACTTCCAGCACGCGCTGGTCTGCAATCGAGTCGACGCGGCGGCAGAAGAGGTAGAGGGTCGCGATCGGCAGCTGGACCGTGCGAGGCAGGAACCGGGCCGCCAGGGAGAAGGTGCGCGAGTGGTACTGGAAGGAGTCCCAGATCCACTGGTTTTCGTCGGCCCGGGAGTCGAGGGCAGCCGTTGACATATCAAGGGGAACGGTCCAGGCGAGCAGCGATCAGGACGGGCGCTACCGGCGCGCCGGGAGAAGGGAGCTCTTGAAGTAGGCGGGGTTGGTCCACCAGAGCAGCAGGAAGGGAAAGGCGGTCGCCAGCACGCCGATGAGGGCCGGCAGGTACAGGTCGCGGAGCAGCGAGATGCACAGCGGAAACAGGCAGTTGAGGAGGTACACCCAGGAGGCCCATTCATTCTGCACCGGGGCGTCGCCGCGCATTGCCTCGTAGCCGAGCAGGATGACCAGGGTCACGGCGAACCAGCCGCACCAGTTCGAGAACGGCATTCCAAAAAAGAACCCATCCACGCCGTAGGTCCAGAACGGGAACGCCTGGTTCATGGCCGGGTCGAGGGAGACGTCCCACAGGACCATGAAGACCGTGCCGAGCAAGAGATACCGCCAGCGCGTGCCGGTCACGCGGCGGGCCAGATCGAGCGACACGATCGACATGGCGAACCAGGAGGGCGGGATAAAGTAGGGCACGTGGCCGAGAATTTTCGGGCCCAGCCACTCCGTGTACTCGTAGGCCCCGAACGGGAGCGCTACGTCTCCGACCGTCAGCAGGCCGGTGGTGCCAATCAGCTCCCCGGCCGCGCCAATGACGCACCCCCACACAACGAACCCCAACA
Organism: Salinivenus iranica; assembly: GCA_002894665.1. Taxonomy (GTDB): domain Bacteria; phylum Bacteroidota; class Rhodothermia; order Rhodothermales; family Salinibacteraceae; genus Salinibacter; species Salinibacter iranicus. The sequence goes on along the minus strand of NCRB01000012.1, from coordinate 30,243 downwards.
TGCGCCACCACCCCAGGCCCGGCCCGTACATGAGCACCGGCAGGATGGCCAGCATGGTCATGAACGTCCACGTGGGCGTCTTCACCAGCTTGGTGTAGATGGGCCCGAACAGGTCCATCGCGGACGGAAAGAGCTTCAGGAGCAGCATCCCCGCAACGCTAAACGAGATCGACCCCACCAGCAGCCAGAAGGCAAACTGAAACAGGTTCTCGACATTCTCTCTGAGGGCCGTGTCCGAGAGATTACTGTTGGGCGTCTCGGTCGAGGGCATAAGGTCAATACGATGAGGAAAAGACGACAACTTCGTTGGTTCAACGCGAGGATGCGCCCCGGCGCTTCGCTGCCCCGAACCGGGGGCGTCCGAGGCCCGACCCCGACGGTGGGGGTCTCCGCGCCCCAAATTTTCAGAATTCCCCCTCGCTCGCATGACCCTCGCAATTCACCCCCCATCATACTTTCCGGCCCTCCACGACACGGCCCTTTTGGCCCACGTGGATCACTTTGTTCTCGCGGACACGTTCCGCTATCGTCAGGAATCGTTCCAGAACCGTAGCAAGCTTCGCAATGCGCCGGGGACGCACGAGATTACGATTCCGCTCTTTGGCAAGCCGGAGGGGGCGCCCCTCCGGACCGTCGAGATCGACACGAAAGGCCGCTGGCGGGAAAAGCACTGGCGCTCCTTTCTGTACGATTACCGGTCCACAATGTACTTCGAGTACTACCAGGACTCGCTCCATGCGTTCTACCAACGGTCCTGGGAGATGCTCGCGGACTGCATCTGCCGCTCCGTGGAGCTCCAGGCCGATCTGTTTGGGCTTCACACCACGCTGACGCGAGCGTCGGCCCTGCCAGGGGCGCCGGACTCCTACCAGGCGATCCTAGAGGCTGTGGAGGCGGACACGCTCGTGCTTCCCGACGGGACGGACGGGGGGGCGGACGGGGCGCCCCCCCGGCGGCGCTTCGCCTTTGAACACCCGACCTATCACCAGAATTTTGACGGTTTCGCGCCGGGCGTGACGGCGCTGGACCTGTTGTTCAACTATGGACCGGAGGCCCGGCGCCCCCTCCTGGAGGCCGGCACGCTTTATCAGGAGGAATCTCCGTGAGGCATCGTCGTGTTCGGGGCCGGCGGGTTGATGTTGAGCGGGACGCGGTGATAGCTTCTGCGTAGCCGTTTCCCTCAGCATTCGACCGCCCGATCCGATGATTCTCCCCGACCACACGATCCGCGACCTCGCGACCGAGCACGACATGATCGACCCCTTTGTCGACGGGCAGGTGCGCGACGAGGTCGTGAGCTACGGCCTGAGTTCCTTCGGCTACGACATGCGTGTGGCGGGCGAATTTCGGGTGTTTACGCCCAACATTCATAACAGCGTGGTGGACCCAAAGTCGATCGATGAGCGGGCGATGGTGGAGTATGAGGTCGATGACCACATCCTCATCCCCCCCAACTCGTACGTCCTGGGGCGCTCCGTGGAGTATTTTCGCATGCCGTCGGATGTACTGGCCCTGGTGGTGGGCAAGTCGACGTATGCGCGCTCCGGCATCATCGTAAACGTGACGCCGCTGGAGCCCGGGTGGGCCGGCCACGTTACCATCGAGATCAGCAACGCCACGCCTCTCCCCGCCAAGGTCTACGCTCACGAGGGCATCGCGCAGGTGGTCTTCCTTCGGGGCGAGCAGCCTGACATCTCGTACGCCGACCGGTCGGGGAAATACCAGCAGCAGGAAGGGATCACCCTCCCGCGGATGTAGTGCCGCGTGAACCGGGCCCCGGGCGGCGCGTTTGAATCCTCCATCGGCAGTTTCAAGCGGAGCCTTCACGATGAGCAACGACCCGTCTGAGGACCCCTCTTCCTCCCGCCGCTCCTGGCGACGTTGGACGGCGGGGGTGGTGTTTGGGACCCTTTTCGTGGTTATCATGTGGACCGTCATCAATCCCTACCGGGGACAGGACTACGAGGAAATCCCGCACGGGGATCACGTCCATTACGTCCCGAAGGATCGCAACCTGGAGGTCCCGGTCAGCCGCTTCCCGACCCGCCCGCCCGAGCCGGGCGAGCGCATCACGCCCGAGGGGCAGGTGGTCCCGGACCCCTCCGCCGATGCCCCCGAGGGCGACGGCTAAGCGTCGCGCCACTCTGCGCAGGCCGCCTCCGTGTCCTCGTAGACGGTCCGGAGTTCGGACACCATCTCGTCGGCCAGCGGGGCCAGGGGCGGCCGAACGCGCGCCCATCCGGCCCGATCGGTCCGCCACGCCATCATTTGCTTCAGGGCGGGGATGTTGTGAAAGCGCGACAGGGCCTCCCGCCGCTGGGTCAGGGTGGACTGAATGGGCGTCGGGTCGTCGCCCTCTTCCCACGCCCGGCGGGCGGCCTGCGCAATGGGAGCCGTGAGGTTGGCCGTGGCCGAGATGCACCCGGCCCCGCCCGCCTCCAGCCCGGGGGTGAGCAGTCGCTCCGTCCCGGTGAACATCTGGAGGGTGGGGAACGAGGTGCAAAGCGATTCGAAGTGATCCCACTCGCCGGTCGAGTCCTTGACCCCGGCGATGAGTTCGGGGTATCGCGATCGGAGCGCCTCGATCACCGGGAAGGAGATGGACGGGCCGAAGAGCTCGGGGTAGTGGTAGAAGTAGAGCTGTAGAGAAGGGGCGTTAACCTCCTGAATGACATTGTCGTAGGCCGACAAAATACCATCGTCGGTTGGGGTCGGCAGATGGAAGGGTGGCATGAGCAGGACCCCTCCGACGCCCCGGCGCGTGGCGTGGGACGTAAGGGCCGCGGCGTCGGGGAGGGGAAGGGCGCCGGTGCCCACGAGGAGGCGGTGCGGCGACACGTCGGTTTCGAGGACCGCATCGAGGGCGGCGGTTCGTTCCTCAACTGTGAAGGAGAGCCCTTCGCCGGTGGTGCCGAACAGGAGGACCCCGTCGCACCCCGTCTCCAGGAGGTGGTGGACGTGTTGGGCGAGGACCGGCCCGTCGGGGCTCCCATCGGAGGTCAGGGGCGTGAGGCTGGCGGCGAGGACGCCGTCGGGGAGAGGAGAAGACATAGCACAAGGGGCGATCTGCGAGGAGAGATCCGCTACTAGGGTAGATGGCAGGGGCCACGGAGGTCAAGGCGGGGACGGAATTAGCCCAGAGCGACGTCCAGAATCATCATCACAGTGAATCCGCTCATGGCCCCCAGGGTGGCGAGGTCGGTATTGCCGTGTCGTTGCGACTCGGGGATAAGCTCTTCGACGACCACGTAGATCATTGCCCCGGCCGCAAAGGCAAGAGCATAGGGCAGCACCGGGCGCACGGCCAGCACCGCGGCGGCGCCGACCACGGCCGAGATGGGCTCCACAAATCCGGAGAGCTGGCCGTACCAGAAGCTGCGGAGTCGGGAGGCGCCTTCGCCGCGAAGCGGAAGGGACACCGCGATGCCCTCCGGGAAGTTCTGGAGCCCGATTCCAATGGAAAGGGCGACCGCCGCGGCCAGGGTGGTCCCGGTCGCCACGTCCAGTTGCAGTGCAGCAGCGCCGAACGTAACCCCCACCGCGAGCCCCTCCGGAATGTTGTGCAGGGTGATGGCGAGCACGAGCAGCGTGGCCCGCCGCCACGACGTGTTGATGCCTTCCGCCTCCACCATGCGGGCGCCAGGGTGAAGGTGGGGAAGGAGGGCGTCGGCGAGGCGCAAAAACACCCCCCCGACCAGAAAGCCGATGGACGCGGGAATCCACGCTGGGAGGCCCTGCGCCTCGGCCATGTCGATGGCCGGCAGCAGCAGCGACCAAAAGCTCGCGGCAATCATCACGCCCGCCGCAAACCCCATCATGACGTCCAGGAGCCGTCGGTTCACGGTTCGCGTCAAAAAGACCACTGAGGCCCCCAGCGCTGTCACGAACCAGGTGAAGCACCCCGCCAGGAGGGACTGCAACAGGGGAGACAAACCGCTGAACCAGGTCGTGACGAGATCCATCGGCTTCGTCGGAACAGGTGCGGGGAAGGGGGCGCAAGAGGGACGGGGCCGCTGCCGGCTCGGCCCTGTGAATCCTGCATTCAGGTTGGGCCCAGGCCGGTTGGGACCGAACCTGGAGGGCGATCGGCAATACACCGTAGCGAGTCGACATCGATCCAACACGTCATTCGTCCAACGACAGCTGGTCTCATGTCCACGTTGCCCGATGGGAAACACATGCTTTCAAACATACAGTGGTGCCGCCAGGGGCGGGAGGAGGGAATTCGTCCCCTTCGCGGGTTCACGACGGGCACGGCCACGGTCAAGGGGTCTACGCTTCGCATCGAGGCTCGATTCAACGACCAGAATCTATCCAATCGATTGAGCGACCTGGAGGGGGACGGAGAGCCGATCACTCTCCAGGTGACCGTGCTTGGGTCGAACGAGGTGTACCGGCTGCCCGTGGGGGTGCCCACGCTTGAGCGCGCCGGGGCGTGCTACATCCTGCGGGGACAGGGCAAGGCGGCGGACGTGAGCGCCGTGCACGCGGCCTGACGGCGAGGCCGGTCGTTACTTGCGGTAGGTGGGAGGGGGCGCGGGCTGATTGTCGAGAATCGTTTCGATGCGCTCTCTCGTCTCGGCGTCCAGCTGGTCGACCACGTCCATCGCCTGCATGTTTTCCTCGACCTGGTGCGGCTTCGACGCGCCGGTGATGACGGTGCTCACGTTCGGATTCTGAAGGCACCACGCCAGCGCCAGCTGGGCGGTGCTGCATCCGAGATCGTCGGCCACCGCGCCGAGGCGCTGTACCTTATCGAGCCGCTGCTCTCGGAGCACCTGGTCCTGGAGCCACTCGTAACCCTCCGTGGCGAGGCGGCTGTCCTCCGGAATGCCGCCGTTGTATTTGCCCGTGAGAAGGCCGCTGGCGAGGGGGCTCCAGACGGTGGTGCCGAGGCCGGGCGTGTCGTATAGCGGCGCGTATTCGCGCTCCACCCGCTCGCGATGAAACATGTTGTACTGCGGCTGCTCCATGGTGGGCGGCACGAGGTGCTCGCGTCGGGCGACGGCGTGGGCGTGCCGAATCTGCTCGGCGCTCCACTCACTCGTGCCCCAGTAGAACGCGTATCCCTGGTCCACCAGGTAGCTCATGGCCCGAACTGTTTCTTCGACGGGCGTTTCCGGGTCCGGCCGGTGGCAGAAGACGAGGTCTACGTAGTCGGTCTGCAGCCGGCGCAGGGCCGCTTTCGTGCCCTCGATCACGTGTTTGCGAGAGAGGCCTTGGTCGTTCGGGCCGTCGCCTCCCCAGAAGATCTTGGTGGAGAGGACCAGGTCGCTCCGGCTCCATCCCTTGTCCTGGATGATCTGGCCCATCATCCTCTCGGACTGGCCGTTGGCGTACGCCTCGGCGTTGTCGAAGAAGTTGACCCCGTGGTCGTAGGCGACCTGCATGCATTCGGCGGCCCGTGCTGTGTCGATCTGGTCGCCGAAGGTCACCCAGGAGCCGAAGGAGAGGGCGGAGACGTTGAGGCCGGAAGAGCCTAAGTGTCGGTATTCCATGGGAGGGAAATGGGAAATGTCGTTCGGAGCGTCCGGTGCGCGGGCGGACGCCGGCGAGAGCGGGGCGAAATAAAAAAACCGCCTGGCACGAAAATGCCAGGCGGGGAAGCGGGCCGGACGGGATTTGAACCCGCGACCTCTGCCGTGACAGGGCAGCATTCTAACCGCTGAACTACCGGCCCGAGGGTTTTCTTCGTCGTCGGTCCCTGGAAAACGTCAAACAAGGGACAGGTTCCGGTTCCGAGAGGACTTCACAGCACTTCAACCGCGAGCCCACGAAACGCCGATGGGCGCGTCCGTCCTCCTGGCGCCGATGGGGGCGGGGGGAGCGCGGGCTAGGTCGACGATGGGGAGCGAAGAGCCTCCCGGAGGAGGGTGTATCCCGCCTGGAAGTCGTCGCTACACAGCATGCGGGTGGTGTCGGAGGGCGAATCGGGCGGGCCCTCCGGCGCCTCAATCTGAGCATCGACGTGCCGGATGCTATTTTCCCAGTCGATCCGAACGGTGAGCGCCTGGCGCGACGACTGTACGCGTTCGACGCGTCCCTCAAGGAGCGACCACGGAAGGGTGAGCACGGCGTGAGGATCGAGGCGATGCCGATCGAGGGGCGACAGGATCCCCACGCGGTGGTCATCCCACAGCAGGGACAGTTCCCCGTCGTGCTCGTCCCACTTGAAGCGGAGGGAGGCATCGTGGGGAAGATCAGGGGACGCGGACTCGTAGGTTGCGGTGATGGGCGCGGTCCCGATCTGCTCCCGAAGCGACCGGAGCCGCTCCCGCGTCTCGTCGATCGTTTTTTGATGGTGGGCCGTCCACTCGGCCCGCTGCTGCCGGTAGGCCTGACGCTGTCGCTGGGCGGTGGCGATTGCGGGGCGGAGGTCGTCGAGGCGCGCCCGCCACGCCGAGTGACGGGCCTCGGACGGCGTCCACCAATCTGTGATGTATGACCCGAGGTGAAGCCTAATAAGATCTTGACAGAGAGTAATTACGTCTTTGTCAGACAAGGCATCGGGAGCAGTCGTGAGGCCGGTCCGAACGCGTTGCACCGCCTGGAGGGTTTTTGTGGCCGAGGCGTCGGTTAGAAATGGGGAGCGGGTCTGATCGGCGGGCGACGAGATCAGCAGGTGCTCCTGGGAGCGGGTGAGGGCCACGTACAGGAGGCGCCGTTCTTCCTCGGTGGAGGGAGACGAGGTGCTGTCGGAGGAGAGCGGCAGTGTGCCGTCGACGCAGCCGGGCAGGAGCACGGCCGGCCACTCGCGCCCCTTCGCCCGGTGGATCGAGCGGAGGTCGATAGCCGAGTCGCCCGAATCGGCGGCTCCCTGCTGGGCGGACAGCGACCGAATGGCCTCGAGCAGGGCCTGGGAGGTGTCGTGGTGCCGGGCGTACTGGATCAATCCGTCGACGGCGCGACTCTGGGCCTCGGCATGGCGGGAGAAGGCGCTGGTATCGCGCAGGTGAGACCTGTAGTCGAGGGCGTCGACCAGCCAGTCAAGCGTTTCGGCGGGGGGATCGTCGAGGCGGGAGGGCAGGTCCCTGGCGATCGCAATGAAGTCATCGACCCGCTCGGCCGTGCGGTCGGGGAGCGCCGACCGGTGGGCCCGAAGGCGGCGGAGGGCGGAGGTCTGATCGCGCAGGATTTCCTGCCTTATCCGGCGGATGCGGCGGTGGGGGATGTAGCGCGTGGGCCGCTTCAGAATCTGGGCGAACCGATCGGCGTACCGGTCCGCGTGTTGCTCGGTGGAGAACCAACCGGTGCGCTGTCGCCGCCGGTCCAGGAGGGTCCAGTAGAGGTATTGCAGGAGCGTGCGCACCGCCGGCCGTTCGTAGAACGGGGCGGCGCCGGTCAGGCGGTAGGGCAGGTCGCGCTCCAGGAAGGCGCGTTCCAGGGGAGGGGTTTGGCCGTAGGTGCGCACCAGAACAGCGACGTCGTGGAGGGGCAGTCCGGAGGCGTGCAGCGTCTCTATTCGGTGGGCCACGGCGTCGGCCTCGGCGGTGGGGTCGGCCGGGGTACGCAGTTCGGTTCGGCCGGTGGGGCCGCGTGTGCAGCGGAGGTGCGTGGGGCGTCGCTCGTCGTTCTGAGCGATGACCGCGTTCGCCAGGGCGAGGGCCGAGGCGGGCGACCGAAAAGACGTCGTCATGCGGTACTCCGTGGCGTCGTACCGGTCGCGGAAGTCAAGGAGAAACGACGGGTCGGCGCCGCGCCACCCGTAGATGCACTGGTCCTCGTCCCCCACGGCCATGTAGTTTCGGTGGTCGGCCGTCAGGAGATCGAGCAGGTGTACCTGCGCCCGGCTCAGGTCCTGAAACTCGTCGACCAGCACGAAGCGATAGCGCGACTGCAGGGCCTCCCGCAGCGAGGCATCAGTTGCCAAGCGTTCCCAGCCGGACCGCACCATGTCGGCGTAGGTGAGCCATCCCCGCTGGCGCCGATGCCGCTCGAAGCGGTGGAAGAGGGCGAGGAGGTCGTCCGATTCGGGGGCGCACTGCTGGGCAGGAGCCTGGGCTGCGGCCGGGAGCTCTTCGAAGCGGTCGGGGAGATAGGTGAGGGCCTGCTTCCACGTCGCGACGCGGTCGGCCACCTCCGGGGCGCTGTACCCGAGGTCGGTCGGCTCGATGCCGCGGTCCTTCGCGACATCGCGGAGGGCGCACTGGGCAAGCCTGCGGGCCTGGGCGGCGGGGGAGCGATCCGGGGCCTCGGGAGACGAGGCAGCGGGGGGAGGCTGCGCAGACCGGAGGATTTGGAGCCCGAGGGCGTGAAGGGTGCGCGTGTGGACGCCGGAGACCCCGAGCGCCTGGAGGGCGGACTGCAGGTCGTCGACGGGGGCCCGCCCGAACGCGCTCACCAGAATGTTGCTGGGGGCGACGCCGCGGTCGGCCACGAGGCGGTGCACGCGATGGGCCAGAACGGTTGTTTTGCCGGTGCCGGCGCCCGCGAGGACGGCGGCGGGGCCGTCCTCGTGCGTAATGATGGCTCGCTGCGTCTCCGTAAAGTCCGGGGCCGAAGGCATTGCAGGGGGAAACTACGGATGCACGGACGAGCAGAGGGCGTCGGCCAGACGGGGAAGCACGACGCCGGTGGGGGCATCTATCTGTACGTCGGCGTGGGGGGTGCCCCGCGTCTCGCCAAGATTCACAATGCCGATGGGCATGTCGTCCTGGGCCGCCGTGCGCACGAAGCGATAGCCGGAGTAGACGGTCAGGGAGGAGCCGACGACCAGCAGGGAGGTGGCGTCGCGGAGCACGGTCCAGGCGGCGTCTACCCGTTCCGGCGCGGCGTTCTCGCCAAAAAAGACGACGCCGGGTTTCAGGGTTCCCCCGCAGGCGACGCAGGAGGGGACGACGAAGTCTCGTGTGGCCGAGCGAGGCAGTTGGGCGTCGCCGTCCGGCGCCGCATCCGCCGCGCGGTCGGGCCAGCCGGGGTTCAGAGAATGGAGGCGTTCCTGCAGTTGCCAGCGGTCGACCGTCTTTCCGCAGTCCAGGCACCGGACGTCGGAGAGGCTGCCGTGGAGCTCCACCACCCGGTTGCTTCCGGCCGCCTGGTGAAGTCGATCAACATTTTGGGTGATGATGCCCGCGACTCGACCGGCCGCTTCCAACTGGGCGAGGGCACGATGCCCGTCGTTCGGTTCGGCGGCGGCAAAGGTCGGCCATCCGATTGCACTCCGCGCCCAGTAGTGAGCCCGGACCTCGGCACTGTCGACAAACTGCTGATAGCGGATGGGGTCGTGGTCTTGATCGCGGGTGTCGGGGCCCCGGTAATCGGGGATGCCGGACTCGGTGCTGACACCCGCTCCACTCAGTACCGCCGTGGGGCCCTGCCGGAGGAGGGAGACCAGCTGCTCAAAGCCAAACCACGGGGTTGGGTGGGGCATAGAGTGAAGGGGGGGTGAGAAAAGGGGCGCCAAAATCGGAAAGGCCCGGAGAGGCCGAGCCAAGTGCAAGGATTTCGTTCAGTGGGACCGTTCGGAGGTCCCCACTCGTTTTCTGGTGGTGTAGACGGGCATTCGTTCCGGGTGTGCCCGCTCGAGACCCGGCGTCGCTCACGGTTTTAGAGCGAGCGTGCCCGCCCCGGTTTTCGGTATTTTCCGACACGCCCCAGCGAATGGCATCTTCTCCTCCCTCGTCCTCTTTTTTGGGGATTGACTCCCGGGTGTTGGCCCTGGCGGTTGCCCGCATGGCGGACGCCCTGGGAAACTCGTTCCTCATCATTGTGCTTCCGTTGTACGTGTCGAGCGGCACGGTGGCCGGCGGTGCCTTCGGGCTCTCGACCTCTATGATTGCGGGGATCGTGCTGGCCCTGTTCGGGATTGCGAGCAGCCTCACGCAACCGCTTGCCGGACGGTTGTCGGATCGGTTTGGCGAGCGAAAGCGATTCGTGCTCGGGGGCCTGGTCGTTTTCAGCCTGGTCAATCTGTCCTTCGTGTGGGCCTCGCAGTATTGGATGCTGTTCGGCCTTCGCGTGCTGCAGGGGATTGCGGCGGCCTTTACAATTACGGCCAGCCTGGCGCTCGTAAACGAGGTCAGCCAGTCCAGCAGCCGAGGTCGGCACATGGGGACGTATAACTCCTTTCGGCTGGTGGGGTTTGGGGCCGGGCCCCTCTTGGCGAGTCTTCTGGTGGAGGCGGGCCCGTTTGCTCTCGGGGGAGGGGTGGAGGTTACGGGGTTTCAGGCGACCTTTGGGGTGGCAGCGGGGGCGGCCCTGGTGAGCGCCGTACTCGTGGGCGTGCTCGTTCGGGACCCGGACGACATCATTCCGGCGCCCCGACGCGTTGCCATTCGCCTCTGGGACCCGGCGGGGCGGGGCCTGGACCCCATCTTGGCGCTCGGGCTGGCGACGCTCGTCATGGCGGCCTGCTTCGCCATGCTGTCCGCGATTGAGCCCGAGGTCAATGCACGCCTGAATCAGACCCCGGTGCTCTTTGCGGTGGAATTCGTCGCCCTGATTGCGGTGCTGGCCGTCCTGCAGCCGTTTGTGGGGCAGGCCAGCGACTCCGTGGGGCGCAAGCCGTTTATTGTGTTGGGACTGGTGGGGCTCGTGCCGACGACAGTCCTCCAGGGACTGGTGACGGTGCCGTGGGAAATGATTGCGGTGCGGGGGGCGCAGGGCGCCGCGGGGGCCATGGTCTTTGCGCCGGCGCTTGCCCTGGCGGGCGATTACACGACCCGGGGACAGTCGGGCGCGCAGCTTTCCGTCCTGACCGTGTCGTTCGGCCTCGGAATTGCGGCCGGTCAGCTCACGGCCGGATACTTTGTGCAGTACGGCTTTGGGGTGCCCTTTGCCGTGGGGGGCGTGATGGCCGCAGGGGCGGTGCTTCTGGTCGTCACCCAGGTTCGAGAGTGGGACCCGGCGGAGGCGTGACGACGCGCTGAGCCCCCCTGTCTACTGCAATGCGCCCGCTCCGAGAAGCCGAAACGGGCGCACAAGACACAGGGACGTAGTCGGACCGACGGTCTACTCGTTCTTGGAGGCCTGGCCAACCAGGATGTCCTTGAGCTTTTCGAACTCCTCGCGTTCAAACGAGAGGCTGTACTTGCCGGGCTCCTCCTCATCGCCCACCTCGGTCAGGGGCTCTACATCGGAGGACTGCACGGCTTCGATGAAGGCCGTGGGGTCCATCTCAAAGGCACCGGCAAAATCTTCCGCCGTGGCGGCGTAAATGCCCCCATACGACTTGATCTCTCCGGTGGAAAAGTCTTCGGCGTCTTGCGGCTTGAAGCTAACTCCTCTCATAATCGGGGGTAGGATTCGTGACCATCGGGGCGAATGAAACGCACCGCATGCGCTGCATGCTCAGGCCGGAGGTGGGTGCGTCGGTGATAAATTCTCAATTGGCTGACCTCATAAAAGTTCCCCATCAACGGTTGTTGCGCGAGTGGGTTCGCTTGGGCGAGGGGCAGGGGCGTACCCCGTTGAAGCCGTGGTGGACAGGATGGGCGGGGGCCACGGAAGAGGAAGCGAGAGAATGAGGCAATATCGGGACGAATAGTTCACATTTCCGGCGCGCACGGCTATGTTGGATAGTGCCACACGCATTTCCCATAGAGTGAGTGCACCTATGCTTTCGATTGATCACATCCTTTGGCCCACGGACCTCTCCGAGGGAGCGGCACGAGCGTTCCCGCAGGCGGCCGCCCTTGCCGAATGGCACGACGCGGACCTGCACATCTTGCACGTCACGAACAAGGACACGGAGCCAGACGAGGAGTTTCCCCTTTCCGAGGGCACACTCGGAAACTACCTTCCGGCGAGCGAGGACGCGGGGCCGCCGTTGGCCCTCGACTCGATGTCGATTCGTCAGGAGCAGCGACAGGGAACAGCCCCCGCCGAAACGATTGTCCGCTACGCCGAGGCTGAGGGGATCGATCTCGTGGTCATGGGGACGCATGGCAAGCGTGGACTCCGCCGGCTCCTGATCGGGAGCGTGACGGAGGAGGTCGTGCGCACGGCGCCCTGCCCGGTCTTTACCATCCGGGCGGCTGACGGCCACACCTCCGCCCGCAACGTCCGGAATATTTTGGCGCCCGTCGACTTTTCGGACGCCGCCACGCTCGCTGTTCGGCACGCCAAGGAGCTGGCCCTGACCTACGGGTCGCAGGTGACGCTCCTGCACGCCGTGGAGGAGGCTGTCTACCCGTCGGCGTACGGCATAGAAGCTGCTCCGCTCCCGAACCCGAACATTGTGGATCGGGTTGAGGAGAGTCTGGCGAATATCGCCCGGGAAGAGATTGGATACGAGCACGTGATGGTGGAGGCGAAAATTGGGTACGCCCCCTCCGTCATCCTCGACCACGCGGAAACCGCCGACGTCGATTTGATTGTCATTGCGTCGCACGGGCGCACCGGCCTGGAGCGCATGCTCCTGGGCAGCGTCACGGAGCGCATTGTGCGCCGCGCCCCGTGTCCGGTCTTCGTGGTGAAACCGTTCGGAAAATCGCTGGTTCTGGAGGAGTCGACCCCGACCGCGTCGTCCGACTAAACACCTCGAACACCCCGACGGGCTCTGGGGCCGCCCCGAAGCTGCTGCTCTGAGCTTGAGGGCCCCCGTCTCACGCGCCTGGAGCGAAAAAATCGGCCGTGTTGTCGGGACCGCTGCGATCCCACTCGTTGTCTCGTTTAAAAGCTGACCCCCTGCTCGTGACGTTGAATCACATCCTCTTTCCGACGGACTTTTCGGCCTGCGCCGACGAGGCGCGGGCCTACGCCCTCAATCTGGCGGAGCGACGGGGGGCGACCCTCCACTTCCTTCACGTGGTTGACGAACTGGATCCCGACTGGGTGGGGGCGACCGACGCGGCGCACCGGGCCGTGGACCTTCGCGACGACATCGCGGCGAAGGCGAAGCGCCGGCTCCGCGACCTGGCGGATCGCGAGCGTGGGGGCGGGGTCGACACGAGAGTCGCCCTCCGGTCCCGCGGGGAGGTGAACGAGGCCATCGTCGACTACGCGCAGGAGGAAACCATCGACCTGATTGCGATGGGCACGCACGGGCGGCGCGGCCTCAACCGACTTGTGCTTGGGAGCGTCACCAACACGGTGCTTCGGCGGGCGCCCTGCCCGGTGCTGACGGTTCGGGAGGGACGGGCCAAGGGGGACGGAGGGACCCCAACGGTTCAGAACATCCTGGCCCCAATTGACTTCTCGGAGGCGTCCCACGAGGCCCTCATGGTAGCTGACGATTTTGCGGACGACTACGCCGCGCACCTGCGTCTTCTCTTCGTGGCCGAGGAGCGGACCGTGCCCACCTTTAGCGATACGGGCCTGCCGGGGATCGGGGTCGTGCAGATGGACCCGGAGATTGTCGACAACGCCGAGGCGGCCCTGCGGCAGTTGCACGACCGTCTCGGCGCGCGCGCCCCGGGCCGCTCCGCGCATGTCGAAGAGGGACGGGCGGCGGAGGCCATCGTCGCGTTTGCGGAGCGCACAGACACGGACCTGATTGTAATGGCCACGCGGGGACGGGAGAGGGGCGACCGGTGGTGGGTCGGGAGCACCACCGAGCGGGTTCTGCGTCGGGCGCCGTGCCCCGTCCTCACCCTCCGAGACGGCGCAGACGGGGAGGGCTAACGGGGCGAGAGACGTGAACTCAACCGTTATTCAACTCCGGAAAATGAACAGGGGCGCAGTCGAAAGGTACGAATACACATTCGCAGCACAATCAGTGCTCCCACCTGCTCATGACCTTCCACGCCCTTGGGCTGAACCACGAGCGCGCGTCTCTCGACCAGACCGACGCGTTTGCTCTGAGTGCGGATGCGCAGGCGGCCCTGTACGACGATCTCATTCTGAGCGAGGAGGGCGAAGTCGTCGTCCTCTCGACCTGCAACCGCACGGAGGCCTACCTCTACGGCAGCGACGCGGACGTGCAGCGCGTGGTGAAGGCGCTGGAGCGTGCCGTGGGTACGTCCTGGCCCTCGGAGAGTGCCTTCCGGTACCGCGACGAGGCGGCGGTTCGTCACGTTTTGCAGGTCACGTCCGGCCTGCGGTCGATGGTGCTGGGCGACAGCCAGATTCTGGCCCAGGTGAAAGCGGCTTACCAGCGGGCGGTCGACGCAAACCAGGTGCACTCGCTCCTGCACCGGCTGATGCATACGGCCTTCCGCGCCGCCAAGCGCGTGTCAACGGAAACCTCGCTGCTGGAGGGCGCGGCCTCGGTCTCGACGGCGGCTGTGGAGATGGCCCGCCGGCACCTGCGGCGTCGGTGCCCCGGGCTCTCGCTTTCGGATGGGCACGTGTTGCTTGTGGGGGCGGGCAAGATGGGGCGGCTGGCCCTCAAGGCCATGCCCGGCGACTCGCCGGCTGTGCTTCAGGTCACCAACCGGTCTCCCGATCGTGCGCACGCCGTCGCTGAGGCGCACGACGCGGAAGTTGTGGACTGGGCCCATCGCCACGCGGCGGTGCCGGAGGCGGATCTTGTGATTGTGGCGACGGGGGCGCCGGAGCCGATCCTCACGGTCGAGGGCCTGCCGGACGAGTCGGGGGCGCCCACGCTGCTCGTCGACATTGCGCGCCCTCGGAATGTGGCCCCGGCTCTTGGGCAGGTGCCCGGCTACGACGTGCGAGACTTTGAGGACCTGAACGAGTGGACCGAGAAGGTGCAGGCGCGTCGCGAGACGGCCGTGCCGGCGGCCGAGGACATCTGTGAGGAGCTCCTGAGCGATTTCGTGACCTGGGTGTTTCACCAGCAGGCCCTGCAGCCGGCCATTCAGGCCATCCGCGAGACGTTCGATGCGATCCGCGAGCAGGAGGTGGAGCGCCACGCCCACCGGACGGACATGGACCGGGCCGAGGTTGAGCAGCTCACGAAGTCCATTATGCAGAAGCTTCTGGCCGTTCCGATCGTTCGGCTGAAGAACGTCGACCCCGACAGCATCGACTTCGTTCAGGGAATCAAGTTGCTCCATGCGCTCTTTGCGCCCTCGGAAGAGGAAGGGCGGGCGTTGCAGGAACCCTCGGACGAGGCGCAACCCACCCTGTCGGATGCCCCGTCGACGTGTCCGTACCTCACGCACGATCCGGGGGACGCGGACGAGGACACGCTCGATGAGGCGCTGCGCATGACCCAATCGGAGGCCCCCGCTGTTCGTGAGGGGTAACGTACCATCGTTTCGGCCCCCTGCGCTCGCTGTCTTGCTGCTTGACCATCCTTTCTGTGTCTGATTCCGATTCCGGTCCCGCCGTCCCCGATCCCCTCGTTCTCGGCACTCGGGGCAGTACGCTTGCCCTCTGGCAGGCCAACTACGTCAAGTCGAAGTTGGAGGCGAGGGGCCATCGCGTTTTGATCGAGACCATCTCCACGCGGGGCGACGAGGCGCGCGACACGGCCATTTCTGAGATTGGCGACGAGGCGGTCTTTACGAAAGAGCTCGACTATGCCCTTCTGGCCGGAGACATTCACCTTGCGGTTCATTCCCTGAAGGACATTCCGTCGACGGTCCCGGAGGGCATCCAGCTGGCCGCGGTGGCCGAACGTGAGAATCCGCTGGACGCATTTGTGTCCCACCCGTCCTTCGACGGGCACCTGCACGACCTTCCCGAAGGCGCCACGCTGGCTACGGCCTCGCTCCGCCGGACCGCCCAACTGCGGACCTGGCGGCCCGACCTGGAGGTGGTGCCGGTTCGGGGCAACGTGGACACGCGGCTCGACAAGCTGGATGCAAGCGATTGGCACGGCATGGTCCTGGCCGTGGCCGGGCTGCTTCGGATGGGCCTGTCGGCCCGCATCCGCCAGCGCATCGACTCCGAAATCATGATTCCCGCGGTGGGGCAGGGGGCGCTGGGCATTGCGTGTGCGGCGGATGACCCGGCCCTCGCGGACCGGCTGCACACGGTCCTCCACGACGCCGCGGCGGGCTACGCCACGGACGCCGAGCGCGCCTTTCTTGCGGAGGTGCAGGGGGGCTGCCAGGTGCCGATGGGGGCCTGGGCGCGCCTTACGGAGGACCATACGCTAGAGATCGACGCCTGCATCGCGGCGCTTGACGGCAGCGAACACTACCGTGGGCAGCGGTCGTGCGCCCCGGAGGAAGGGCCGGCGGAGGCGCGGGCGCTGGCGCAGTCCCTGCTGGCCGAGGGCGGGGCGGAGGTCCTCGACCGCATCCTGGGGGATCAAGTCAACCGGGCCTCCCCGTTTCGACCGTAGGCCCCTCGATCATTTCCCCCGCAGTCGCCCGACGTGCCCATGAGTGTGACCGACGTCGTTCTTCTCCGCTCGCCCGACGACCCGGACCCCTACCTGCAGGCGTTCGATGAGGCGGGGCTCGCGGCCGTCTGTGAGCCTGTGCTTCGGTTTGCGTTTCCGCATCAGGACGCCCTCCGGGAGCATCTGCGCCGGGGGACGGAGTACGCGGCGCTGGTGGCGACGAGCCCGCGGGTGGGGCGTGCCCTGCACCAGGCCTTCCGGGCCGAGCCGTCGCTTCGGACGCAGTGGCGGGGACGCCGGGCGTACGCGGTGGGGCCCAAGACCGGGCGCTGGCTTCGGAAGCTGGGATTGGAGGTGCGCGGGAAAGAGACGGGGACGGCGGCGGCCCTTGTCGACCACATCGTGAGCGAGGCCCCCGAGGGAGCGCTGCTCTTCCTCTCCGGCAACCGGCGGCGCGACACGCTTCCGGAGGGTGTTTGCGAGGGGGGGATCGAGTTCGAGGAGCGGGTCGTCTACGAGACGCACACCCGATCAACGCTGGACCTTCCGCCCCCCGCGGAGGCCGGGTGGCTCGTCGTGTTCAGTCCCTCGGGACGGGAGGCGCTGGTGGCGGCCAACGTCCCGATCGCGTCCTATCGACTCGCGGCCATCGGGCCGACCACCGCCGGCGTGCTTCGGACGGCCGGGCACACGGTCGCGGCCGTTGCCGACGCGCCCACCCCGGAGGCGCTGGTGCAGGCGATCCGGGCGGCCGACGCGTCGTAGCGCTACTCCGATCGTTTCGTAAACCCGTCGATGGCGGCGCGGAAGCGAGCCGTTGCCTGTTCAGGGTCTGTGGCGGTGGCGACCGCCGACAGGACGGCGACTCCGTGGGCGCCCGCCTCCAGCGCGGGGCGGACCCGGTCGTGGGTGATGCCCCCGATGGCGATGACGGGAATGGGCACCGATTCACACGCGTCGGCGAGGCCTTCGGGGCCTTTTACCGACTTGGGGTTTCGCTTCGAGGTGGTCGGAAAAACGGGGCCGAATCCGATGTAGTCCGCTCCCTGCTCGTACGCGTCGGCGGCCTGCCCGGGCTTGGTCGCGGTGGCTCCGATCAGCACGTCGGGCCCCAGGATGTCTCGGGCCGCGTCGACGGGAAAGTCGTTTTGGCCGAGGTGGACGCCGGGGGCGTCGACGGCCTGCGCCACGTCGATCCGGTCGTCGACGATGAGGGGAAGGGAGGCGTCTCGACAGACATCAGCGACCGAACGGGCCTCTATGAGGATGTTCTGGATGCCGCCGTGCTTCTGCCGAAACTGGATGCTGTCGGCCCCGCCCCGAATCGCCATGCGGGCCAGCTCTTCGTGGGCGTGCTCCTGCTGCAGGTGAAAGTCGGTGAGGACGTGCAGGGTGCCAATGTCGGGGGCAGAAGAGGGGGCGGAAGATGAATCGTCCATAGGGAACCAGAAGCTGTGGGGCGGCGTCGTGCAGGATGCTGCACACTCGTCGGTCTGGGCAGTTCCGCCAAAACGTGATGCAGGCGGAGCGGGGACGGGCTCCGAACGATTGCCGGCGGCGATGGTAGATCGACCATCCCGCCCGGCCTGCGTTTTTGGCGCCTGTCGGGATCACTCTTTTTCCACCGATCCGCTCGCCCCCATGTCCGACGATTCTCCCGATGAAGTCACTTTCGTGTACGAAGACACCGACGACGTGCGGACCCTTGCCGCGACCGGCGCCCACGGCGGACCCACGCCCGACGGGGCCTCGGTCGTCGCCAATCTGTACGTCGAGCGGGCCAGCATTCCGCACCATGTGAGTCACCAGATCGACGAGAATGGGCAGGTCAACCTCCGGGAGCAGAGTGGCCAGGTCTCCCGGGGAGAGCTGACCCGCGAGGTGCAGGCGTCCCTGGTGATGACGCCGGAGCACGCCATGCAGCTGGGGCAGTGGCTTCAGCGCAATGCGCAGCAGGCCATGAAGCAGCGAAAGGAGACCTTTGGGTAGGAGGGCGAGAAGCCGATCGTGTCCTGCTTCACAGACCAGCTGTCGCATGCCCTCGACCGAGCGCGAGCCCCGATGTGTGCGTGACGCTACGGCTCTGTTTCGGGCGGCGGTGCGCCGGGTGCAGGCCGATCGGCTGCTGGCGCCCCTGGCGGCGGACGACTGGGCGCGGCGCGCCCCGGAGGCGTACGATCGGGTGCAGGTCGTCGGGATGGGGAAGGCGGCCATGGCGATGGCGGGCCAGCTGGAGGCGCAGGGCTCGGGATGGGAGGCGGAGGGGCTCGTGATCGTCCCGGAGGGCTATCCCGAGTCCTACCCGGATCGGCTCCCGCCGCCGGAGCGCATTGCCGTGGAGACCGGAGGACATCCGCTCCCGTCGGCGGACGGCGTTCGGGCGGCGCGTCGGCTGCGCGCCCAGGCCGAGGCCGCGACGGACGGGGAGTTGCTCCTGGTTCTCGTGTCGGGGGGCGGGACGGCTCTCGCCACGCTCCCGGCCGAGGGCCTCGACCGGGCGGACCTCCGCACGACGTACCACCAGCTCCAGACAGCCGGGGTGCCCATCGGTTCGATGAACGCGGTCCGGAAGCACCTGACGGCGCTGGGCGGGGGGCAGCTTGCGCGTATCGCCGCCCCGGCCGACGTCGCCGGGCTCGTGGTGTCGGATGTCGTGGGGAATGACCTCGCTACGGTCGCCAGCGGGCCGACGGTGCCGGATCCTACGACCTACGCGGACGCGGTTCGGGCGCTGTACAGGGCCGATCTGTGGCACGACATCCCCGAAGCGGTGCGCACGCACCTCACTGAGGGGGCCGACGGACGACACCCCGACACCCCGACGGCGGAGGCGGCCTGCTTCGACACGGCGCAGACGACCCTCATCGGAACGAATGAGATTGCCCTGGAGGCGGCTCGGACGGCCGCGGAGGACCGGGGGTACGAGGTGCGGTCGGTGTCACCGGGGGTTACGGGGGAGGCCCGATCAGTCGGGAAACGGCATGGGCACCGGCTCCGGGACGCCGACGTGGACCGGCCCACGTGCTGGCTGTGGGGCGGGGAGCCGACGGTGACCGTGACGGGCGACGGGACCGGCGGGCGAAATCAGGAGGTCGCGCTTTCGGCGGCCCAGGTGCTCGATGGGGATCCCCGCGACGTCGTTTTTCTGAGTGGGGGCACGGACGGCATTGACGGCCCGACCGATGCCGCGGGCGCCTGGGGGACGCCCGCCACCGCCCGGCAGGCCCGCGAGGCCGGACACGATCCGGAGACGCATCTCGATCGGAACGACTCGTATCCCGTGTTTGAGGCCTTGGGCCAACTGCTTCGCCCCGGCCCGACCCACACCAATGTTATGGACGTCCACGTCGGCCTGGTGCGGCCCGACGGCTGAGAAATTAGATCCGCCCCATTAGTTTCACCTTTCCATCCGCAGTTCCTATACTGTCGCCGGTTGCGAGACCTGCTTGTTCGCACGATAGCTCTTTCCCCGTAGATTCCACCGTTTGCTCATGTCACTCCGCTCTGTTCTCCGAGGCACCGTCTGTGTTGTCCTCGCCGCTTGCCTTGCGGTTCCCGCAGGTGCGCAGGAGCTTCCGTTCTCGATGGACACGCCGCTCCCGGGCACCGACAGCTACAATGACGCGGTTCCCACCCCGGAAGAAGTCATTGGTCACCCGATCGGGACGCAACATACCCGCCCGGCCCAGGTGGTCGACTACTTTGAGGCCGTTGCGGAGGCCAGCGACCGCGTCGACCTGCGATCGCATGGACGCACCTACGAAGGGCGTCGCCTCATCCACGCCATCGTGACGGATCCCAGCAACCACGACAATCTGGAGCAGATTCGTCAGGCCAATCGGCAGGCGGTCCTGCAGCCCGGACAGGTGTCCGATGCCGACCTGGAGGACCGCCCGGCGGTGGTGCTTCAGGGCTACAGCATCCACGGCGATGAGGCGAGTGGCACCGAGGCGGCCCTGCTTTTCCTGTACCACATGGCGGCGGGGGAGGGGCCCGGCGTGGAGGCGGCCCTCGAAAATACGGTCACCCTCCTCGATCCGATGTTCAACCCCGACGGACGAGACCGATTCGTCGACTGGGTGAACGGCAATCGGGGGGGCACGCCCACGGCCGATCCGCAGGATCGCGAACACAATCAGACGTGGCCCGGCGGGCGCACGAACCACTACTGGTTCGACCTCAACCGTGACTGGCTTCCGGTCCAGCACCCGTCCTCGCAGGGGCGCATCGACTACTTTCACGACTGGAAGCCGCAGGTGCTCACCGACTTCCACGAGATGGGGTCGGAAGCCACGTACTTCTTCCAGCCGGGGGTGCAGAGCCGGACGAACCCGAACACCCCGCAGATCAACCAGGAGCTGACCGGGCGCATCGCGGAGCGCCACGCGAGCTACCTGGAGCAGATTGGGTCGCTGTACTACACGCGCGAATCGTTTGACGATTTCTACTACGGCAAGGGCTCGACGTACCCCGACATCAACGGCTCAATTGGGATTCTCTTCGAACAGGCCTCCTCGCGCGCCCTAAAGCGGGAGACGAGCAAGGGGGAGATGAGCTACGACTTTACCATCCGCAACCAGTTCCTCACGTCGCTCTCGACCATGCGGGCGGTGGTGGAGATGCGCACCGACCTGCTGGAGTACCAGCGCGACTTCATGGCGAATCGGGACGAGGCCCTGCAGGAGACCGACACCGAGGCCTTTGTGATTGATCAGTCCGAGCAGCCGACGCAGGCGCGGGCCCTGGCCCAGGTCCTCGATCGCCACGAGGTGCAGATGTACCAGTTGAATGAGACCGTGGAGGCCGACGGCCAGACATTTGAGCCCGGATCGGCGTACACCGTTCCCCTTGACCAGCCCCAGGGCCGCTTCGTGAAGGCCGCGATGGAGCGCACCTCCTCCTACCCCGACTCCATCTTCTACGATGTGTCCACCTGGTCGCTGCCGCTGGCGTTCGGGGTGGAGTACGCGGAGGTGTCGGACGCCCCGAGCGAAGGGCAGCCGCTCGATGACGTCAGCTACCAGTCCGGCGAAGTGATTGGGGGGCGCTCGCAGTACACGTACGTTCTGCCATGGGGCCGCTACTTTGCCCCGCGGGCCGTGCAGCGGCTGCACAACAACGACATTCGGCCCCGGGTGATGTCCGACCCCTTCACGGCCCGCGTCAATGGATCGACGCAGTCCTTCGGACGGGGGGCCATCGTCGTTCAGGTGCAGCAGCGCGGCGTGTCCCCGGACACCGTGCATCAGGTGGTGCAGCGCATGGCGGCGCAGGATTACGTGGACATCTACGCCGTGGATAAGGGCCTGACGCCCCGCGGACCGGACCTGGGGAGTACGGGCTCTGAGATCCTGGAGCCCCCCAAGGCCGCCATCCTCACCGGAACGGGCGGCGGCGCCCGGTACGGCGGAGCCAGCCCCTACAATGCCGGGGAGGTGTGGCACCTGCTGAGTGAGCGCATGAACGTGCCCGTCTCGCTGCTGGACATCTCGGACGTTTCCGCGGCGGACCTCGACCGCTACAATACGATGATCCTCGCCGGGGGCGACTACGACGATCTGCCCACCGAGCAGGTGAGGGACTGGGTCGAGTCGGGCGGAACCCTCATCGGGATCGAGGACGGGGTCGAATGGCCCATTGAGAACGAGTTTGTGGCCCTGGAGGCGCGCGACGTCGATGTCGACTCGCTCGTTCGGGAGAAGGATTACGCGGACCTCCCGGAGGCCTACGGCGCGCAGGGCATTGGCGGCTCCATCTTTGAGGCGAATCTCGACAACACGCATCCCGTGGCGTACGGCTACGACGAGACGGTCCCGGTCTTCCGCGTCGGCACCGGGTTCTACGACCCGAGCGACGAGCCGGGCGCCAGCGTGGGCACCTACGACGAGACGCCCCGCCTCAGCGGGTATCTTTCCGACGACCAGGAAGAGGTGGCCGCCGGGGCGGCGTCGATTGAGGCGCACGAGGTGGGCGGGGGACAGGTCATCCTGTTTATGGACAACCCCAACTTCCGGGCGTTCTGGTACGGAACGAACGGCCTCTTCCTCAACGCCGTCCACTTTGGGCAGGTCCTGTAGGCGGGGACCGAGACGGCGAACGGGGCGGGGCGGCAGACGTTGGAGCCGTCCCGTTCTCTTCGTCCACATCTGTCCGACTTCATGTCCAACCGTCTTGCCGACGAGCAGAGCCCGTACCTTCGCCAGCATAAGGACAATCCGGTCGACTGGTACCCCTGGGGGGACGCGGCGTTTGAAACGGCGCGGGCCGAGGACAAGCCCATCTTCCTCTCGATTGGCTACTCCACCTGCCACTGGTGTCACGTCATGGAGCGGGAGTCCTTCGAGGACGAGACCGTGGCCCGCCTCATGAACGACACCTTCGTGTCGATCAAGGTGGACCGGGAAGAGCGGCCCGACATCGACACGCTCTATATGGAGGTGTGCCAGATGATGCGGGGGCAGGGCGGGTGGCCCCTCACGGTCCTTCTCACGCCGGAGGGCAAGCCCTTCTTCGCGGCCACCTATCTGCCGAAGGAGGGGCGGTTTCAGCAGGCGGGCATGGTGGACCTCGTCCCGAAAATCAAGCGGCTGTGGGAGAACGACCGGGAGAAGCTGCTGGAGGACGCCGAGGAGGTGACGGAGCTGCTTCGCCGCTCGGAGAATGGGGAGGAGGCGACAGCGGCGCCCGACGAGAACACGCTCGCGGCGGCCTCCGACCAACTCTCCCGTCAGTTTGACCAGACCCACGGCGGCTTTGGGGGCGCGCCGAAGTTTCCGTCCCCGCACACCCTTCTCTTTTTGCTGCGCCACTGGCACCGGACGGGGGAGGAGCAGGCCCTCGACATGGCGACCACTACGCTCGACCGGATGCGACTGGGGGGCATCTACGATCAGGTGGGGGGAGGTTTTCACCGCTACTCGACCGATCAGCGGTGGCTGCTCCCCCACTTCGAAAAGATGCTCTACGACCAGGCCATGCACGTCTGGGCCTACGCCGAGGCGTATCAGGCCACCGGGGCGCACCGGTATCGGCGCACGGCCGAGGAGGTGATCGACTACGTGGAACGGCAGCTGCGGGCCCCCGGCGGCGGGTTTTACTCGGCCGAGGATGCGGACAGCCGGAATGAGGAGGGGGAAATGGAAGAAGGCGCCTTCTACGTCTGGTCCGTGGAGCGCGTCCGCGAGGTGCTGGACGAGGAGACGGCCGAGCTCGTGATCGATCTCTACAACCTGACGCCGGAAGGCAATTACCAGGACGAAAGCACCGGGCGCCGAACCGGGAAGAATGTGATGCACCTGGAGCGGTCGCTGGCGGCGGAGGCCGACCGGCGCGGCGTGCCGGTGGAGGACCTGCGGGGGCGGGTGGATGAGGCACGGGCGGCGCTCCGGGCCGATCGTGAGACGCGTCCCCGCCCGACCCTCGACGACAAGGTCCTGACCGACTGGAATGGGTTGATGGTCGGGGCGTTGGCGCGGGCGGCGCGGGCCTTCGACGCGCCCGCCTACGCGACGAGGGCGGAAGAGGCGGTGACGTTTTTGCTCGATACGATGCGGAACGACGACGGGCAGCTCTTGCACCGGTACCGCGACGGCTCGGCCGGCGTGCGCGCCCACCTCGACGACTACGCCTTCCTGGTCTGGGGCCTGACCGAGCTGTACGAGACCACCTTCGACCCGACCTGGCTGCAGGCGGCCCTCACGCACCTGGAGCTGAGCCTCGACCAGTTCTGGGACGCGGAGCGGAGCGGGTTTTACATGACGGCCGCCGACGCCGAGCCCCTCATTGCGCGGCCCAAGAAGGCCACGGACGGGGCCCTGCCGTCCGGCAATTCGATGCAGCTGCAGAATCTCCTGCGGCTCAGCCACATGACGGGGCGTACCGAATTTGCGGACCGTGCCGATTCCCTGGCCGCAGGCGAGGCGCGGCAGGTGCGCAGCCGGCCCACGGGCGCTACGGCCCTTCTCACGGCTCTGGAATTCGCTCTAGGGGCGTCCCGGGAGGTCGTGGTGGCGGGGGCCCGCGACGATCCCGAAACCGAGGGGCTCCTGGCGGCGGTGCGCGACGGCTATCACCCGCACACGGTGGTGCTGCACCGCCCGCCGGGAGAGCGGGTGGCCATTTCGCGCATGGCCCCGTTCACCGCCGCCCAGACGCCGCTCGACGGCCAGCCCGCCGCGTACGTGTGTCGGGACTTTCGGTGTGAGGCGCCCGTCACCGATCCGGAGGCGCTCCGAGAGCAACTTCGCGCCTCGTCGCCCGCGTCCGATACGTAGACGGAGCGCGGCAAGGGGGGCGGGGAGACGCGGGCGCGGAAAACGTAAAATTCGCTTGCGCTCCGGAAGCGCTCCCGCTATCCTACAATCTGTCGTTCACTTCTCCGTCCACAGTTTCTTTTCGATGTCATGCGTGACGTGTATCTCGCCGCCGCCGTCCGATCGCCCATTGGCCGCTTTGGTGGGGCCCTAAAGGACCAGTCGCCCGTCGACTTGGCCGCTCCGGTCATGGAGGCGGCCCTCGACCGGGCCGACGTCGACGGGGGGGCGCTCGACATCTACATTATGGGAAACGTGCTTCGCGCAGGCCACGGCCAGCTGGTGCCGCGCCAGGCCGCCTTGCAGGCCGGCATTCCGGAGGGCATCGACGGCTACGCGGTCGACATGGTGTGCGCCTCCAGCATGATGTCCGTGATCAATGGGGCCACGATGATTAAGGCGGGGGAGGCGGACCTCGTCTTGGCCGGCGGGACGGAGTCGATGTCCGACGCCGGATTCTACCTTGACTCGGGGGCCCGGTGGGGATACAAGTTTGCCCCCACCGGGGCCGAGGTGCAGGACATCATGCACCGCGACGGCCTGAGCGATCCGATGAGTGGGGAGGCGATGGGCGAGCAGACCGAACGCCTCTGCGACGATGTCGGCGTCACGCGAGAGGCCCTCGACGAAATCGCGGCTACCTCACAACAGCGCGCTGCCGCGGCCACGCGGGAGGGGCACTTCGACGATGAACTTACGCCGATGGAGTATCGGACGCGGAAGGGACCGGAGACGCTGGAGGCCGACGAGGGCATTCGCCCCGACACGACCGCCGACGGGCTCTCCAACCTGAGCCCGGCCTTTCGCGAGGACGGCGTGCTGACAGCAGGCAACAGCAGCCAGATTTCCGACGGCGCCGCGGCGGTGGTCCTCGCCAGTGCCGACGCGGTGAAGGCCCACGGGCTGACGCCGCTTGCGACGGTCGGCAGCGGGCAATGGTCGGCTGGGGCGTCGTGGCGCTTTCCGGAGGCCCCGATCCCGGCCGTGCAGCAGGTGCTCGAAGAGACGGACACGTCGATTGATGACTACGACCTCTTCGAGAACAACGAGGCGTTTGCGCTCAACAACATTCTCTTCCATCGCGAGCTGGGGGTGCCGTACGACCAGCTCAACGTACACGGCGGGGCCATCGCGCTCGGGCATCCCATTGGGGCCTCCGGGACCCGCATCCTGGTGACGCTCGTCCACGCCCTTCGGCAGCACGAGGGGAGCCTCGGCCTCGCGTCCATCTGCCACGGCACGGGCGGCGGCGTGGCCCTGCCGGTGGAGCTCGTGGCGTAGGGCCTACGCCGCCTGCTGGCACTCGACGCGCCCCCGCACGGTCCGGAGCGTGAGGGCCGGCCCTCCGCCATTGAGGAGGCCTTGCAGGGGGGCGGCGGTCCGGTCCCCGGAAAACGAGAATGCCTCGTCGAGCCGCACGGCGGTGCCCGTGGCGTCCAGGGCGGCGCCGGACGAGGAGGGGAGGCGCACCGTCAGCGGATCGGCGATGGTCGTGAGGGACGTGTCGGCCCGGAGGGGGCCCTCAAACCGGAGCGACCCCCGGTGGGCCACGGCCCGGCAGGGCCCGCTCAGCTCGGTGAGAGAAACCGGGGCCGCATGGGCGTTGATCTCACAGGTGCCGCAGGCCCGTTGAACGGTGACGGGCGCCGCGGTGGCCTCGATGCTCAGTTCGTCACTCTGGATGTCGAGAAGCTGGACGGGGGCCGCGGCCGATTGAAGGGACAGGCGGGGGCCGTCGACCTCCTCAATCTCCACCGCGCTTTGTCGTGCCCGGAGTGCCACCGGTCCGCGGAGGCGCTCCAGCCGCACGGCCCCGCCGGGCACCGACAGGTCGAACGTGCCCTCCAACCCGGACGCAACGAGGGTGCCGCCGGGGACCCGCACCGATGCGTCGATGGGCGAGGGAACCTGTACGTCGAGGTACACCTGGGCGTCGGTGCGGCGACGCCAGCGCCACCAGTCCGACTGCGCCTGGGGCGGGGCGGCCACAATGCGGATGGTGTCTTGGACCTGTCGGGTGCCGAGGCCCATTCGGTCCGCCACGGTGTCGGCGCCGGCGTCCTGGGTCCCCTCCACCGTGACATCAACCGACACACGTTCCGGCGTCGGGGCGGGACGCAGCCGCACGCGAACATCCGGGACGTCGACCTCAACGCGACACTGCTCGGGCACCTTGAACTCCTGGGCGAGAACAGAGGCGGTGTCGGAAGACGGAGCGGGGTCGGCCATGGAAAAACAGCACGACGAAACGGGGCGGCGCCCGCACAATATACCACCGAGGATTCCGCAAACCAACCGATTCGGACATGGCCCCTCGCTCTGATCCTTTTTTTGCGCAGCCGACCCTGACCGTGGCCCGTGCCCTGCTCGGCGATCGACTGGTGCACGAGCACCCGACGGACGGGCGCTTGGTGGGCCGGATCGTGGAGACCGAGGCCTACACGCAGGACGATCCCGCCTTTCACGGGTGGAATTTGTACGATCCGGAGACCGACACGCTGCGGCGGGAGGGCCGGGCGGCGGATTTGTTTTCGGCGCCGGGGCTTGGGTACGTGTACCTCATCTACGGCATTCACTGGCTGCTGAACGTGGTCACCGAGCCGGAGGACACCGGCGGGGCGGTGCTCATCCGGGCGGTCGAACCTCTTGAAGGTACCGAGCGCATGCGGGCACGGCGTGGGGCCGACCGCCGCGAGGTGGCTCTCACGAACGGCCCCGGAAAATTGGCGGAGGCGTTCGATGTGGACGACGACTATCACCAGGAGCCCCTCACGCAGTCCCCGCTGTATTTTGAGGAGGCCGACCGGGCCGCCCCCATTGGGACGTCCTCCCGCATCGGACTCTCGAAGGGGGTGGAACGGGAATGGCGCTTTTTTCTGGAGGACAGTCCGTACGTGTCGCCCGCCACGCCGAGCGCCGAGAAACAGTAGCGGAATCCTCGCCACTCTCGCCCGTACACCCGGTGGTCGTACGTCGCTGTTGTTTTCAACGGTCGGACGTCCGATCCCCCTTTCACATTGATTTCAACGCACTCGCGGTTCTCTTGCCCTCTATGGATCAGCATCTACAATCGTCCGACACGCTCGACCGCACCTCGGAGGACATCCGGCAGGACTTCCTCGACTTTTTTGCGGAGAAAGATCACGAGGTCGTCCCCAGTGCCTCGCTGGTGCCGGAGGGCGATAGCACCCTCCTCTTCACGAACGCGGGGATGAACCAGTTCAAGGACGTCTTCCTGGGCACGGGCGACCGGCCCTACGACCGCGCCGTAGACACGCAAAAGTGCCTGCGCGTGTCGGGCAAGCACAACGACCTGGAGGAGGTGGGGCACGACACCTACCACCACACCTTTTTCGAAATGCTGGGCAACTGGAGCTTCGGCGACTACTTCAAGCGCGAAGCGATCCGGTGGTCGTGGGAGCTGCTGGTGGACGAGTGGGGGCTCGAACCGGATCGTCTGTACGCCACCGTGCATGAGGGGGACGACGACTTTGGGGTGGAGGCCGACGACGAGGCGTACGATCTGTGGCTGGAGGAGACGTCCATTGCGGAGTCGCACGTGCTGTACGAGCCCTCCAAGGAGAACTTCTGGATGATGGGTGACACGGGTCCCTGCGGGCCCTGCTCCGAGGTGCACGTCGACCTGCGCCCGGCGGCCGACCGGGAAGAGACGCCGGGCCGCGAGCTGGTCAACGTCGACCACCCGCAGGTGATGGAGATCTGGAACCTGGTGTTCATCCAGTACAACGCGCACACCGACGGCACCCTGGAGCCGTTGGCGGACCAGCACGTGGACACCGGCATGGGCTTTGAGCGCATGGTGGCCGTCCTGCAGGGGGTCTCTTCCACCTACGACACGGATCTTTTTGCGCCCCTCCTGCAAGGGGCCGCCGATCTGTCGCCTCGCGACGCCGTCCGCGGCTACGACGACATCGCCCTCGACGACCCGGAGGAGCGCGAGCGGGTGCGGATTGCCCTGCGCGTGGTGGCCGATCACATCCGCGCCATTTCTTTTGCGATCACCGACGGCGTGATGCCCGGCAATGCGGGCCGCGGGTATGTCATTCGCCGCATCCTGCGCCGGGCGGTCCGCTACGGCTATCAGACCCTCGCGCTTGACGAGCCCTTCCTTCACCGCCTTGTCGACCCGCTCGTCGACAAGATGGGGGGGCAGTTTGACGGCCTCGCCGAGCAGCAGGAGTACATTGAGCAGGTCATTCGCTCCGAGGAGGAAAGCTTCCTGGAAACGCTGGGCACGGGGATCGACTTTTTCGACCGGGTGGTGCCGTACATCGAGGACCTGGACGGGATGGACGGGGAGGCGACCGACGAGATCCTCGGGGACCTGCAGAACGACAGCCGGGCCATGGACCTGCTGGAAAAGGCGTTTGTGGACGCCGACGACCGGGCCGAGATTCTGCGTTCGTTCGCGGCGACGGCCCGCGACGGGCAGGTGCCGGGGCCCGTGGCGTTCCTCCTGCACGATACCTACGGCTTCCCCATCGACCTGACCCAGCTGATGGCCCGGGAGCGCGACCTGTCCGTCGACATGGACGGCTACGAAACGCTCATGGAGCGGCAGCAGCAGCGGGCCCGCGATGCCTCGGACTTTTCCGTGAATCAGAGTGAAGTGGAGGCCTGGCAGACGGTCACGGAGGGGGAGGCGTCCTCCGTCTTTGTCGGATACGACCAGACCCGCGTGGAGGACGCCGAGGTGCGCGCCGTGCGCGTCGTCGAGTCGGAGGACGGCACCCGGTACGAGGTGGAACTGAGCCATACGCCCTTTTACGCGGAGGCCGGGGGGCAGGTGGGGGACACCGGCCGCCTTCGGTTTGGGGGGAAAGAGGCGCGGGTGGAAGACACGCAGCAGTCCGGCGAGCGGATCGTCCACACGGTGGACCACCTCCCCGATCGACTGGGCGGGCCGGTGGAGGCCGAGGTGGATGTGGAGCGCCGCCGCCGCATCCGGGCGCACCACACGGCCACGCACCTCATGCACGCCGCCCTTCGCCGCACGCTGGGCGACCACGTGCAGCAGAAGGGATCCCTCGTGGCCCCCACTCGCCTCCGCTTTGACTTCAGCCACTTTGATGCGGTGGAGGAAGATACGCTGCGCGACATCGAGCGACAGGTGAACCGGGCCATCCAGCAGAACATCCCGAAGCAGGAGGAGCGCAACGTCCCCTACGAGGAGGCCATGGAGCGGGGCGCGATGGCCCTCTTCGATGAACAGTACGGCGACCGCGTGCGCGTCATTACGTTTGACCCGGACTTCAGCGTCGAGCTCTGCGGCGGCACCCATGTCGACGCTACGGGCGAGATCGGGTTTTTCCGCTTTCTGTCCGAGGGGTCCGTCGCGTCGGGCGTGCGTCGGGTGGAGGCGGTGGCCGGGCCGGCCGCGATGGAGCATGTCGAGTCGGAGCTCAATGAACTCTCGCGCGCCCGTCGCCAGTTTGCGTCGGGGCCCGAGGCGGTTTCGAAGGCGATTGCGTCCCTGCAGGAGGAGCGCGACAGCCTGCAGGAGCGCGTCGATCAGCTGCGGCAGGAGCAACTGGCCGCGCAACTCGACGCGATCGTGGAGGAGGGGGGCACACGGGTGGGGGACGTGCGAGTGGTCACGGGGCGCATTGAGGGGGGCACCATGGACGATCTGCAGTCGCTGGGCCAGCAGCTCCGCGAGCGCCTGGGCGACGGGGCGGTCGGGGTGCTCGGCAGTGTGGGCGACGAGGGAGAAAAGGTCCACGTGGTGGCGACCGTCACGGACGATCTGATTGAGGGCGGGCAGTTGCAGGC
>NCRB01000110.1 GCA_002894665.1 Salinivenus iranica | reverse complement strand
CCGCTGTCCCCCACTCCCCCCGCCGTCCGTCCGCGCCGGAATGGACCCAATGCCGCCGGCCGCGATGGCCTGGTCGACGTACAGGCGAGAGAGCGAATCGGACTCGGCTTCCAGCGCGTCCTCTTTTTTCTGCAGCCGAACCAGGTCCCGCTCGCGCTGCGTGACGGGATTTTCCAGGCTCAGATTGGGGTTCTGTCGCTTCACGTCGTTAATCTCGATGGACACCTCCGCTTTCTCCCGCTGCACCTGAGCGAGCTCGGACTCAAGTGACGAGGAAATGCGCTCCGACAGGTTGGGGCGGATCTGATTCAACTCCTCCTCCTTCCGCTGAAGCGCCGCCTCCGTCATGTCGAGTTCAATCTGCAGCTCGTCGCGCCGCGCCTCCATGGTCGCAATCCGCTCCACAATGCGCTCGGTTTCCTCGTCCAGGGCCACGGCGTCCTCCTCCTGCATAAACGTCTCCAGCCGCTGCTCCGTCTGCGCCACCTCATTTCGGAACTGGGCCACCTGCTGCTCCAGAAACTGGCGCGCCGACCGGGCGCTCTCCTGGCTCTTGCGGAGCTTGTAGTTCATGTACTCCTCGGAGTACAGGTTGGAAATCAGCGCCGCCTCGGAGGCGGACACCCCCTCCACGGAAATCCGAATGGCGTCGGCCGACTCGTACTGGCTGCCCAGGTTGCCCCCCGCGGCTCCAGCCGACATGGTCATTTTCCCTCCCTCCTCAACGAGATCACCTGCGATTTCCGACACCGAGCGCCGCCCCACCTCCTCGTCTCGGAGCACCTCTAGCGAATCGCCCGTGTAGGGATTCACCTCCAACGAGTCGAGGCGCCGGGCCACATTTTCCGTAATCGCCTCGGACTGGCCCGCGATCAAAACCTCGTTGGCCAGGTTCTGTTGGCCCATGCCAAACGGCGACATGCCCGACTCTCCACCTACTCCTCCCAGGAGGGACGCCATGCCTCCTCCCTCTTCTTCCTCCACCAGCACGAGGCTGGAGGTTTCGTAGACGGGCGTCTGCAGGAAGGTGTACGTGGCCCCCAGCCCGAGCACAGCCACGAACGTGCCCAGGATCACCCACTTCCCCCCCCACAACATTCCCATAAGCTCCTGAAGGGTGATCTCGTCCTCCTCTGCAGGCGCCGGGACGCCGTTCCGCTGTACATCCGATATATTTGAGGGATACCCGTTGCTGGCCTCACTCATGGGAGCAAAATCGAAAGCGAAATAAAACCTCCCACAATCGGAAGGTGAACGAATTGAGGGTTCCGATGGGGCTTTCTCCTAATGATCTACTGTCGGATGTCAACAATCCGCGCAATCAAAAGCGCCACGCTCACCGCCGTGGACGAAAACGACAGCAGGTCTCGCCAGGTAAACTCCGTCTGCTGCTCGGTTTCGATGACGAGAATATCACTGTCCTTCAGCCCCCGAAACTGCTCCTCCCCCGAGAGAATCTCCTCGAACGGCGCTTCAAACAAGAGAGACCGGCCCGCGTCCTTCGGACGATACAGACGAACCGTAATCTCCGGACGCTTCTGATTGTCCGGCCGCGGCTCCAGCGGAACGCCGCCCGCCATCGTCACGAGCTCGTCGAGCGCGGTCGTGTCCGACACCTCGTAGATGCCGGGCTGCGGAGCACCCCACACCGACACCTGCACCGTCGCCTCCCCGGGCGCTGCGTGATAGAAATACGCCACGTTGGACCGGTCCTTCATTTCCTGCAGGCGCCCAAACTCCTGGGCCTGCGCCTCCGGGGCGAGGCTTCCGGCGACCAGAATCACCCCCGCAAGCAAAAGCCCCAGGGCCCCCTTCTTCCCACACACGAACTGTTTCATGAACCGGTCCATTGCAAGTGACACGATGGAAATGAGCACGTGTTATCTCGACTCCACAGGGCGGTACAGCCTCTGGGCCCACAGGTTCGGAGCGGGGGGCCACCCGGTACCTACTGGCTACGACTTCTTTCTTGCGGCGCACAATTCATGCGAACACCCACAGCTCCGCCACGTCAGTCCCATCTCGCGGCTTCAAACACTCTCGCACCCGCGTCTCCGGACTGCCTGATCTCGGACCTACTGCCGGCGCCCGCTACTGCACTGTTAGAAGCGAATGCCTCTCGGCCTTCTCAGGACGCGATGGATTCGAGTTGATGACGCATCCTGAAATGACTCCACAATACTTGGTATGGAGTGCGTGCCGATAAGTCAATTGCTCTCCCTCCCTTTACCTGCCTTTGCACTGTTTTCACTCCACACCTCTGGCCGGTTGTTCTCCAACTTGTCGGCGTGCGCGCCCGGCGCCGCACTGCGGAGGGGCCCGCCCGGATCGATGCCTGGTCGCGTCGACTGGACGTCCGTCCTGAACGACACCGGATGGGAACCGCCCTTGCCATTCGCCCCCACG
The DNA here is from genome assembly GCA_002894665.1 of Salinivenus iranica. Lineage (GTDB taxonomy): Bacteria > Bacteroidota > Rhodothermia > Rhodothermales > Salinibacteraceae > Salinibacter > Salinibacter iranicus. Next base: position 3,025 of record NCRB01000110.1, on the reverse strand, counting down.
TCGTCTCGACCGAAGGGCCGCGGGGGAGCGGCCCGAAGCGGAGAGACCTCCACGGGAGCGGCAGTCCCGCCCGCTTTCAGCACGCCCCAGGAGATCTCTCGGCTCCCGTCGGTCGCTCGACACGACCTGTAACGAACGACAGAAGACCCTCCCCTCCGCCCCTGCGTCGTCTCGACCGAAGGGCCGCGAAGTAGCGGCCTGAAGCGGAGAGACCTCCATGGCAACAGCAGTCCCGTCCGCCTCCAGCACACCCAGGGAGATCTCTCGGCTCCCTGCGCCCTGAGTGAAACGAGGAAGTGCTTTCAGAGTGCGGTCGCTCGAGATGACCACGGTCGAAGGAAGGAGGCACACCCCCACGAATACACGTCATGTCGACCGGCGCCTCGATCCGATCGAGGCGAAGTGGAGACATCTCCACGGACACAGCATTCCTGGACGGCTCCAGCAGGACCAAGGAGGTGTCTCGACTCGGGTCCCTCGCTCGACACGACCTGTAACGAACGACAGAAGACCCTCCCCTCCGCCCCTGCGTCGTCTCGACCGGAGGGCCGCGGGGGAGCGGCCCGGAGCGGAGAGACCTCCATGGCAACAGCAGTCCCGCCCGCCTCCAGCACACCCAGGGAGATCTCTCGGCTCCCGCTGGTCGCTCGAGATGACCACGGATCGGAAGAAGGCGGCACACTCCCACGAATACACGTCATGTCGACCGAAGCCTCGACTCCGATCGAGGCGGAGTGGAGACATCTCCACGGACACAGCATTCCTGGACGGTTCCGACAGAGCCTATGAGGTGTCTCGACTCCCTATGGTCGCTCGACACGACCTGTAACGAACGAAAGAGGACAGTTCCCCCCGAATCTGCGTCGTCTCGACCGGAGGGCCGCGAAGTAGCGGCCTGAAGCGGAGAGACCTCCACGGCAACAGTGGCCCCGCTCGTCTCCAGCACACCCAGGGAGATCTCTCGACCCCGTTCAGTCGATCGACATGACGCACGATCGAATGGGAAAGTCCCTCTTCTCACCCGGACAGCTACTCCACCGGCGGCGACAGCGCCTCCAGATCCGGATTCGCCGAGCGAATGAGCGCCTCTTTCTTCTCTCGGCGCCAGCGCTTGAGCTGCTTCTCGCGCTCGATCGCGGCCTGTGGCGAATCATACTCCTCAAAGTACACCAGATCCGTGGTGTTGTACTGCTCAACAAACGAGCGGCCCGTGCTCTCCCGATGCTCCCGAAGTCGGCGCCGCAGCCCGTTGGTCATGCCGACGTAGAGCACCGTTCGGGACCGGTTGCTGAGAATATAGACGTAGTAGGGCGGCCCGGGCGGCATTGGTAAGGTCCGTTGACGAAACGGAGGGGATTTGTAGACAGACACGGGAACGACCGTGCGATAACGTCCGCACCCGACCCGATCGACCTCGGATGGAGGGAGGCATGCTCCTTTGAATCTGCGTCGTCTCGACTCGGGTCCCTCGCTCGACGCGCCCACGGATCGAACGGGAACCGCCACTGCCCTTCGCCCCCACGTCGTCTCGACCGAAGGGCCGCGGGGGAGCGGCCCGGAGTGGAGAGACCTCCATGGAACCAGCAGTCCCGCTCGTCTCCAGCAGGCCCAAAGAGATCTCTCGGCTCCCGTCGGTCGCTCGAGATGACCACGGTCGAAGGAAGGAGACCCACTCCCACGAATACACGTCATGTCGACCGGCGCCTCAACTCCGATCGAGGCGAAGTGGAGACATCGCCACGGACACAGCATTCCTGGACGGTTCCGACAGAGCCTATGAGGTGTCTCGACTCCCTATGGCCGCTCGACACGACCGCGGATCGATTGGGAAAAGGCATTCCCCTTCGAAGGTACGTCGCTTCGACCGGAGGCCCGACCTTGGAGGGCCGTAGTGGAGAAGCCTCCATGACACTGGCGTTCCCGCGCGCTTTCAGCACGCCCCAGGAGATCTCTCGGCTCCCGTCGGTCGCTCGAGATGACCACGATCGGAAGAAGGCGGCACACTCCCACGAATACACGTCATGTCGACCGGAGCCTCGACTCCGATCGAGGTGGAGCGGAGACATCTCCACGGACACAGCATTCCTGAACGGCTCCAGCAGGACCAAGGAGGTGTCTCGACTCCCTATGGTCGCTCGACACGACCTGTAACGAACGAAAGAGGACAGTTCCCCCCGAATCTGCGTCGTCTCGACCGGAGGGCTGCCGCCGTGCAGCCCGGAGCGGAGAGACCTCCATGGCAACAGCAGTCCCGCTCGTCTCCAGCAGGCCCAAAGAGATCTCTCGACTCCCGTCGGTCGCTCGAGATGACCACGGTCGGAGGAAGGAGGCACACTCCCACGAACGAGCGTCGTGTCGACCGGAGCCTCGACTCCGATCGAGGCGCAGTGGAGACACCTCCCCGGCGTCGGCATTTCCAATTGTTTTCGGCACGTCCACGGAGATGTCTCGACTCCTTTCAGTCGCTCGACATGACGCAAGATCGAGGGGGAAGAGGCCTTCCCCTCCGCCCCTCGACACACGGTGTGCGCGCCGCCCGAATTACCCCGCCTCGCGCAGGGTGCGGAGGTGCTCTTTGATCTCGGCGATCTTCGCCTTCAGCGTCTCGTTGCGCTCACGGAGGGCGGCGGTTTCCTCGCGGAGGCGCTCCAGCTCGGAGGCGTCGCCGTCGTCGGGCGAGTCGGCGCCCATGCCGGTGGCGGACCGAAACGCCTTGTTTTTCTCACTGCGCAGCGCGCGCTGAAGCGTGGCCCGCTCCTCCTCGACGCGCCGCAGCCGAACGGACAGCCACCACCAGGCGCCCCCGCCGCCGAGGAGGGCGCCGCCCAGGACGCCAAGCAGGATGCCCCCGATGCCGCCGCCCGCGGAGGACTCGGCGGGGGACGAGGCCGGCGATGCCGACGAAGACGAACGGGGCGAGCCCGCTGCATCGGCGTCGGATGCGGTCGGGCCGGTCGGATCGGAATCCGCCGTGTTGGACGTCGTATCGGGGACGGTCGTGTCAGGAGTTGTTGTGTCGGCGGAG
>NCRB01000109.1 GCA_002894665.1 Salinivenus iranica | reverse complement strand
GATCGCCGCCGTCAGCGTCGTCTTCCCGTGATCGACGTGCCCGATCGTTCCTACGTTTACGTGCGGCTTCTTCCGGTCAAAGGCTTGCTTGGCCATGGGTCTCGTCTCGTGTCAGTTGGTTGATCAGAATTCGTACAGGTGCAGGTCGGGTGGGCCCGCCGCCGAAGAGGCTACGCAGCGGCCCCAATGGTCTCATCGTCAAGGATGTCCTTCGCAATCTCGTCCGGGACGGGGTCGTACGTCTCGAACTGCATCGTGTAGATGGCCCGCCCCTGCGAAATGGACCGAAGGTCGGTGGAGTAGCCAAACATCTCGGAGAGGGGGACCTTGGCGTTGATGACCTGCGCGTCGTTGCGCTGGTCCATCTTGCCAATTTGTCCGCGGCGGCTGTTGAGGTCGCCGATAATGTCGCCCATGTACTCGTCGGGCGTCACGACCTCAACGTCCATGATGGGCTCCATGAGTACCGGACTGGCTTTCTGTGCCGCGTCGCGGAACCCGAGGCGCCCAGCAATCTCGAACGCGTTCTGGTCGGAGTCCACATCGTGGTGATCGCCGTCGTAGAGGCGCACCTTCACTCCCTCGATCGGGTATCCCGCGATCGGACCATCCTCCATTGCGCTTTCGATTCCGCGCTCTACGGAAGGGATGAACTCCTTCGGGATAACGCCGCCCTTAATTTCGTTCTCAAACTCAAGGCCCTTGCCCTCCTCACTCGGCCCCACCTCCATATACACCTCAGCGAACTGGCCACGCCCCCCCGTCTGCTTCTTCAGCACGTAGTGCTCGTCGATCGTGCGGGTGAGGGCCTCACGGTAGGCCACCTGGGGCTGCCCCACGTTGGCCTCGACCTTAAACTCACGCTTGAGACGGTCGACGATGATTTCGAGGTGCAACTCTCCCATCCCGGCAATGATGGTCTGGCCGGTTTCCTCGTCGGTGGACACCTCAAATGTCGGGTCCTCCTCGGCCAGCTTCACGAGCCCACTCATGAGCTTGTCGCGGTCGGCTTTCGTCTTCGGCTCCACCGCAATCCGAATCACCGGCTCCGGGAACTCCATCGACTCCAGCACCACCGGGTTGTCCGGGTCGCAGATCGTGTCGCCCGTCTTCAAGTTCTTCGGGCCAACGACAGCGGCGATATCTCCCGCCCGCACCATGTCGATGTCCTCTCGACTGTTGGCGTGCATGAACATGAGGCGCCCGACCCGCTCCGTCTCATCTCGGGCTGGGTTGTACACCTTGGTCCCCGACTCCAGCGTGCCGCTGTAGACTCGGATGAAGGTGAGCTTCCCGACGTACGGGTCCGTCGTAATCTTGAACGCGACCGCACTAAACGGCTCGTCTTCCTTCGGACGCCGAACAACCTCGTACTCTTCCTCGTCGGCCGTTACCTTTTCCACCTCTTCTTCGTCGTCGGCCGCCTCTTTGGCTTCTTTTGTTGCCTTCCGGGCAGCCGCCTCGGCGTCCCGCTTCTGATCAGGGTCGTGCCCCGTCACCGGCGGCACGTCGTTCGGACTCGGCAGGTACTTCACAACGCCGTCGAGCAGGCGCTGCACGCCCTTGTTCTTCAGGGCCGATCCGCACATCATCGGGGTGATGTCACGGTTGAGGGTGGCCTTCCGGATCACAGCCTCCAACTCTTCCGGCTGGATGTCCTCATCTCCCTCAAGATACTTCATCAGGAGGGCATCGTCGTACTCGGCAACGCTCTCCAGCAGGTTGATGCGCCACTTGCGGGCCGTCGACTTCATGTCCTCCGGGATTTCGAGGACGTCCCATTTCATTCCCTGAGACTCGTCGTCCCACACAACGGCCTTGTTCTCAATCAGGTCGATGACCCCCTTGAACATATCGCCGCTTCCGATCGGGTACTGGATCGGCACCGGATTGGCATTCAGCCGATCCTCCATCATCTGCAAAACATTCTCAAAGTCGGCGCCGGTCCGGTCCATCTTGTTGACGAAGCCCATCCGGGGCACGCCGTACTTGTCGGCCTGGCGCCAGACGGTTTCGGACTGCGGCTCAACGCCACCGACCGCGCAGAACAGGGCAATCGCACCGTCGAGCACACGCAGGGACCGCTCGACCTCGACCGTGAAGTCGACGTGGCCGGGCGTGTCAATGATGTTAATGCGGTGGTCGTCCCAGTAGCAGGTCGTGGCGGCACTCGTAATCGTGATGCCGCGCTCCTTCTCCTGCTCCATGAAGTCCATGGTGGCCGCCCCATCGTGCACCTCTCCCATTCGGTGCAGGCGCCCGGTGTAAAAGAGCATGCGCTCCGTCGCGGTGGTCTTTCCGGCATCAATGTGCGCCATGATGCCGATATTCCGGGTCCGTTCGAGCGGAAAGCCTTCGTTTTTCTGCGTAGCCATAACTGGTTGTTTAATTACTTGCTCAAGCCTGCCCTGCCCAAGCCGGTTGCCTGAGCGGTCGTCTATCGGGTCGCCCGTATTCTTCTAGAACCGGAAGTGGGCGAATGCCTTGTTGGACTCGGCCATGCGGTGAACGTCGTCCTTCTTCTTCACGGCGCCCCCCTCTCCTCGGGCGGCGTTGATCAGCTCACTCGCGAGCCGGTTCGCCATGCTCTTCTCTTTTCGGGCCCGGGCGTACTGGATGATCCACCGAAAGGCCAGCGTCACACGACGCTCCGGACGCACCTCAATCGGCACCTGGTACGTCGCGCCCCCCACGCGGCGACTGCGAACCTCCACGAGCGGCGCGGCGTTGTTGACGGCCTTCTTGAAGACCTCGAGCCCCTGCTCGCCGGTTCGCTCCTCAATCACGTCGAAGGAGTTGTACACGATGCGTTGGGCCAGGGTCTTCTTGCCGTCGCGCATCACCGCGTTGACGAACCGGGAGACGAGGTCGTCCCGGTACATGGGGTCCGGCTGAGTCGTACGCTTCTTGGCGGGCTTGTCTCGTGCCATGGGGAATATCGGATGTCGTCGCTATCGTGGGTGGGCGATGAAGGCCCATCGTCGAGTCGGGGGGGCGGAAACACTCCGTTGGCACCCGGTGGGTGCCTGGCGGGAGAGGGGCTAGTCGCGCGGCTTCTTCGTGCCGTACTTCGACCGTCCCTGCCGGCGGTCCTCCACACCGGCCGTGTCAAGCGCACCACGAACAATGTGGTACTTTACACCTGGGAGGTCCTTCACACGACCGCCCCGCACGAGCACAATCGAGTGCTCCTGCAGGTTGTGGCCCTCTCCGGGAATGTAGGCCGTGACCTCATTCCCGTTGGTGAGGCGGACACGCGCCACCTTCCGAAGCGCCGAGTTCGGCTTCTTCGGAGTGGTCGTGTACACCCGGGTGCAGACCCCTCGGCGTTGTGGGCTTCCTTCCAGAGCGGGCGCGTCGCTTTTCTGCTCTTCGCTCTTTCGCCCTTTCCGGACGAGCTGTTGAATCGTCGGCACGGTGCGTGTTGCTCGTTGTCCAATGGTCAAAACGGTCCGCTGCGCGGCCCTTTTCCGTCCGCGAAAACAGCCTGCGTTTATAGGCAATGCCATAACACAGGGTTCGCTTTTCGGGGCGAAGAAGAAATGAAATGAAAATGACCGCCGCAGACGCCTGCTAACCGGGGGTTTGCGCCTTGAGTTCCGTGATGCCTATCTATATCACATGCTCAATATCTCCGGCGGTGCCCTCCTGGGTGAAGGCCCTCTGAAGCCCAGCGTCGATCGGTCCCGCGCGGGCGGCTTCACGATGCATCCGCCGCCCCGCCGCTGGCCGTCCGTCCCGACGACGACCGGCGCGCCCCGCGCCCATTGACGGCGACGTATTCGCCATGCGGTCGCTCGCCCAGGAGGTCAAAGAGGGCCTCTGGCCCAAGCACCTCTTCTTCCAGCAGCGCCTGGGCCATCCGCTCCAGAAGGTCTCGCTTGTCCTGGAGCAGGGCCTGCGCGCGCCCCCGGGCCTCGTCGATAATTCGCCGCACCTCCTCGTCAATCGCCTGAGCGGTGGCGTCGGAGTACGGCTTTTCCAAAAGGGGCCGTTCCTCGTCGGAGAGGTCAAAGCTGACCGGGCCCACCCGGTCGCTCATGCCGTAGTCCACAACCATCGCATAGGCCATCTTCGTGATCCGTTCGAGATCGTCCTGCGCCCCCGTGCTAACCTGCCCAAACACCACCGACTCGGCCACGCGCCCGCCAAGGGCCATCGTGATCCGGTCCATGAGCGCTTCGGTGGAGTAGAGCGATCGTTCTTCGGGGAGGTACTGTGCATGGCCGAGGGCCGACAGTCCCCGCGGCACGATGGAGACCTTCACGACGGGATCGGTGTGCTCCAGAAACCACCCAACGATGGCGTGGCCCGCTTCGTGGTACGCAATCACCTCCCGCTCCTCGGGGGCAATAATCTTGTTTTTCTTTTCGAGCCCCGCCACCACCCGGTCGATGGCCTCCTCGAAGTGCGTCATGCTCACCGCGTCCTGGTCGTCGCGGGCCGCCAGCAGGGCGGCCTCGTTGCATACGTTCGCGATCTCGGCCCCCGCAAATCCGGGGGTCTGCCGCGCAAGAAGCCCGAGGTCAAGGTCGTCGGCCAGGCGGAGGTCGCGGACGTGAACGCGGAAGATTTCCTCGCGGGCGGGGCGCTCCGGCTTTTCGACCAGGATCTGCCGGTCGAAGCGCCCGGGTCGGAGGAGGGCCGAGTCGAGCACATCGGGCCGGTTGGTGGCGGCCATGATGATGACGCCTTCGTCCGAGTCGAAGCCGTCCATTTCGGCGAGGAGCTGGTTGAGCGTATTCTCGCGCTCGTCGTTGCCGCCCACGCGATTGTTTTGGCCTCGCGAGCGGCCAATGGCGTCCATTTCGTCGATAAAGATGATGCAGGGCGCTTTTTCTTTTGCACTCTCAAACAGATCGCGCACCCGGCTGGCCCCGACGCCCACGAACATTTCCACGAAGTCGGAGCCGGAGATCGAGAAAAAGGGGACGCCCGCCTCTCCGGCCACGGCCTTCGCCATCAGGGTCTTCCCCGTCCCCGGCGGGCCGACGAGCAGCACGCCCTTCGGCAGGCTCCCCCCGAGCCGCGTGAACTTTTCGGGTGACCGGAGGAACTCGACGACCTCCGCCACTTCGGCCTTCGCCTCCTCCAGCCCCGCAACATCCTCGAAGGTGACGTCGTGCGCCTCGGAGGCTCCGAAGAGGGTGGCGGTGCTCTTGCCAATGCCGAGCATTTCGGAGCCCGCCCCCATGCGGGAAGACATCATGAACCAGAGTCCGGCGAGAAGCATCAGGGGCACCGCCCAGAGCAGAACGGTGCCCGCCCAGTCCTCCTCAACCGTCGCGGAAAACTGAACGACCGTCCCGCCCGATTCCGCCTGCTCATTATGGGCGCGGAGCAGATCCACGAGGGCGTGATCGGACGGTTTGGTTGTCCGAAAGGCACGCCGCCGGTCCGACGCCAGACTGCCGGCCTCCCCCTCGGCCGAGCGGGTCGCAACCCGTCCGTCCTGCACGGCCGCCGCCGTGTAGGTGCCCCGAATGCGGGTGTCGTTTACAATCTCCACCCGCTCCACGTATCCCCGCTCCACGTACTCGAGGAATGTGCTGTACTCGATCCGCGGCGAATCGGCGGCATGCCAGTTGAGTGCGAGGTGAACCCCCAGGGCGAGCAAGATGGCGAGGTACGCCCAAAGTGCAATCTTTGAGCGAAGGACCGACCCCCATCCCGGCTCCCCGGGATCGCTCGGCGACGGCGGCGTGCTGGAAGGATTTGGGTCCGTCGACATGGCACAAACTCCCTACCTCGGGAACGATACGTGAGAGGTGGTGCGCCCCGTGTTCAGCCCACAACGGGCATCGAAAGGGCCTGCGCCGAACCGAAGGCGGCGGCTCGGGTTCCTCCTTCCCCCTCGATGGCTGCCGCTCGATCACTCCTCCTCCGAGCGTTGCTGTGGCGCCGGGGCGGGGGAATTGGCGGCGGGGGAATTGGC
>NCRB01000108.1 GCA_002894665.1 Salinivenus iranica | reverse complement strand
CGTGCTGCTGGGGGTCCTGGTGGCGGGCGGGCTGGCGGGAACGGCGGGCGGGGCGCTTGCCCTGCTGTGGGGCCTCGGCCTGGCGCTGGTGCTCGTGAGCGTGAGTGCCGGCGTGGCCGTGGGGCAGTACACGACGAGCCACGCCCGCGGCCTCATGGCCGTGCTGGTGATCTGGTTTGGGGCCTTCGCCCTCTACGACGCCCTGGCCCTGCTGGGGAGCGGGATTCCCGTGCTGCAGGAGTGGCCCGGACTGTGGGTGGGAGCGCTCCTCCTGAACCCGATCGACGCGGTGCGGCTGGCGGGCCTTTTCGCACTCGAAAATGTGCCGTTCTCGGCGCCGGGCGACGCGGCGTGGATCGCGGATGTGTTGGCGTGGCTGCCCGCCTGGGTGGCCGTCCTGACCGTGGCGTGGACGAGCGGCCTCCTGGCCCTGGCGTGCCAGCGCCTCCAGCGGCTCGACCTGTGACCGGCGCGTCAGTTGCGCCGCACCAGCCGCCGCAGGCCCCGTACGTCCGTCAGCGCAATTTCGGAGGGGCGGCTCCGGATGAGGTCTTCCTCCTCCAGGGCCCGAAGCGCCCGCGACAAGGTTTCGGGCACGGTCCCCAGCTCGGCGGCGAGAATCGACTTTGGAATGTCGAGCTTGACGGTGGGGGGCGTTTCGGGATCGTCGGGCGCCGCGGGGACCTGCTCGACGAGGTGGCGGGCCAGGCGCTCCTGCACGTCGTGGAGCGAGACGGCGTCGAGCTGGCGAACGGCCTCGCGCAACCGGCCGGCCATCTGGCCCAGCATGTGCAGGGCCGTGCGGGGGTTGTGGTCGATGAAGTCGAGAAAGGCGGCCTCCGGAAAGAACAGAAAGGCGCTGTCGGCCAGCGTCTCGGCGGTGGCCGGGTAGGTGTCTTCGTTTCCGCCCTCAAACAACGGAACCTCGGCGAACGACTCCCCGGGCCGCATGACGTGCAACACCAACATTCGCCCCTCCGGACTCAACCGATAGATGTGCACGGATCCCTTCACCACCAGATAGAAGCCCCGATACGCCTCGCCATGCTGAAACAGAATCGTGCCCGACGTGGCGGTCTGGACCTGGCCCCGATCCATCAGCTCCGCGCGCTCTTCGGAGGACAGCCCGCCGAAGAACGAGTGGTCCGCCATCGCCGACTCAACATCGCTGCGGGAAAGATCCATAAACTGAGAGACTGTGCCGGGGGGAGGCGGGAGGGGAAGGACGACGCGTTTGAGTGTAGCATACCGGAGCCAAGGACCAAACGAAACCCGGTGGTGGCTCACTGATGGCCGCGGGGGCCACTGCGCAGGACATACGTTTCACTCTACACCAGCTGCCCGATCGATTTATGTCCACCTCTGCCCCGAATGCCCTGGACGTGCGGCCGCTCCCGCCCCGGCGCAAGTCGGCGACGGTTCTCGCGGCGTTCGACCGATTGGAGGTGGGGGAGTCCTTTGTACTGGTTGACGATCGCGCGCCCGATCGTCTCCACGCGCACTTCGATAGCGAGCGACCGGGCGAGGTGCAATGGGTTGCACTTCACGACGGACCGCACGTGTGGCACATCGAGATCACGCGCCAGGCCCCGGAGGAGGCGTAAGCCTTCCCACCCGAGGGGCCGGCGGCGCCGCGGCCCCCGTCGGGCAGTGTCGAGGAGGCGCTACGCGTCGTCCTTGAACGTCTGGACGCGGCCGAAGAGGTCGTGCGGGCCCCAGATGCCGCTGCGCAGGCACTCAAGCTGCACGATCTGGCTGTGATCCACGAAGAGGTTGACCTCCGGGCCGTAGTTCTGGATGTACCACGGGAAGACGTGCGGGTCGGCCGCCTCGAACATCAGGTTCTCCAGCCCCAGCTCGTCGATAAACTTGGCCGGGATGCCGGTCCGCATCTCCGGCACGTTCTCGGTAATGCCCTCGCTCTCGACCATCACCTGGTAGACGCCCGCCTCGATGAAGCGGCGCGCCTGCGCGATGGCCTGCGAGGGATCCTGCTGGCCGATTTGCTCCAGCTCCTCGGTCGTGGTGGCGCCCCCGCCCGCGCCGTGCTGGATGCCGACCTCGGGCTTGGCCTTCAGGCCCGCCTCCTGCACCGCCTCGATCAGGCGCAGCCAATCGTCGGTCGGAAGCGTGATAAAGCCGGCCGAGATCTCGATCACGTCGAAGCCGAGGCGGGCGCACTCGTCGATGTACTGACGGACCGCGTCCTCCCCCTGCGTGAGCACGTACTCCATGAACCCGCCCGTGGAGACGAGCACGTTGTGCTTGTGGGCGAGGTCGAGCAGGGCCTGGACCTCCTCCTCGGGCATGAGGCTAAAGGAGCCGCCCGCAAACTTGAGGCTGTCGACGTAGTGGCCCATCGTCGAGAGGACGTCGTCGAGATAGTTGGGGCCCATGACGCTGTAGTAGGGGCCGCGGATCTCGGTGACGCCCGTCGAACGGGGCTTTTCGCCGCGGTCGTTGAGGTCGAGGAATTGAAAGGCGCGTCGGGGATCACCGGTTACATTATTGGCCATAGCTGAGTGCTGGATTGGTTCGGGTTGAGCCGCGGCGGCGCCGCGGCTTTACGATAGGGAGCGGTTCACGGTAGGAGCGATTCAGAAACATCTTCGCGACGCTGTGACGTTATGCGTCCGGGGTCGCCACCTTCGCGAGGAGATCGAAGAGGTCGTTTGCCGGGAGCGTCTCCAGCTGTTCCACGGCGCTGATGATCTCGTCGCGGAGCGCAGCGTCGGTGTACGGTTCGGCCAGGCGGGCAAACTTCTCCGAGACGGTGTCCCAGGTCATCGGCTTCGTGTGGAAGCCCTCGTAGTCCTCCTTGTGGATCTCGTAGACCTCCCCGTCCGCGTGGATGCGGAGGTCGCACACCATATGGCCGGGGAAGCGGTCGCTGTACTCCGGATCCTCGGTGACCTGGATTTTCCGAAGAAGCGACTGCACGTCGTCGGCCTCGATGCGATCCTGTGCGTACTGCGCCGGGAGCACCTGATCGTCGAGGAGCGCCACGGCCGTCATGTAGTGCAGGCTGTGGTCGGCCTCCTCCTTGCGCCGCACGACGGTTTTGTCGCCCTCCTCGCCCCCGCCGATGATGTGGAAGGCCACGTCGAACGTGTCGATCTCGATCTTGTCGATCGCGGATGGGTCGAGGCCGTGGGTGCGCTTCAGCTCCAGCGCCCCTTCGAGGGTGGCCTGCGAGTGGATCTCGGCGTTGTACTTCTTGATGATCGTGTCCGTGACCCGCTCCAGGTCCTCCGCGCCCCAGTCGATCGTGAAGTCGCCCGCGATGGAGTGCTGAAAGCCCTTGTTGCCTTCGAACACCTCCGGCGGGCCGGTGATGCCGCGCATGGCGAGGAAGGCGGAGTGGGTGCCGGTGAAGCCGGTTTCGGGGTAGGCGAGGCCCTTCCAGTGCGAGATCTCGCCGGTGCGGGTGACGCGCAGGGCGTTGTGGGCCGTGCCGCTGATGGCGATGGCGTTTGCGATGCGTTCGGGGTCGAGGCCGAGCGCCTTCGCCGCCCCGGCCGCGGCGGCGTACTGGCCCTGCACCGTGTGGTCGAAGCCCTTGGCGCGGACGGGGGCCTCGTCACTGAGGCGGCACTGCACCTGGTACGCCACGGCGAGGGCCGTGAGCAGGTCCTCGCCGGAGCCGCCTGCGTACTCGGTTGCGGCCATCACGGAGCCGAGGTTGTCGCTCGGGTGGCCGGTTTCTCCCTCGGCGAGGTAGCTGTCGTTGTAGTCGAGGTAGCGGACGAGCGCGCTGTTGTAGAGCGCGGCACGATCGGGGGCCGTCTTCCCGCCGCCGATGAGGGTGGATTGTTCTGCGCCCCCGAAGTCGGCCAGGTGCTCGCGGAGGGCACGGATCGGCTCGCCGTTCAGGGCACCAATGGCACACCCAAGCGAGTCGAGCACGCGGACCTTGAGTTGTCGTTCGGCCGCATCGGAGAGGTCGGCGTACGCCGCGCGGTCGACGAAGTCGGAAAGGTCGTGGACAATGGGCATGGTCATTTAGGGCATTGCGGAACGGGCGTGTGCGAGAGAAGACTACGAGAGCGACTGTGTCGCACTCGCAAGAACCTGAACGGACCGTCCGCCCGAAGGATCGCAAAAAAGATAAGAAGGTCCGAATAAATAAAAAGGAGGCGGGGAGAGGGGGCGGCTGTGCCATCGGAAGGGCGTTTCTCCGAGGCCGGTTCTAAACCACTGCATTCTATCCGACGAGCAGCGCCGACGGCCGCAGCGAAGGTTGCACCGGCGGCCCAGCCGTAGATAGACGCGTTGGGGCTGTCGATCAGGGCAGCGGTCACCGCAACGCCGAGGCCCGGCCCCGAGAGAGGCCCCAAAGTTGATCCGAATGCCGGTCACGCCCAGCGTCGGCCACACGAGGGAGAGGGCCTGGTCGCTGGAGCCCGGACGGTCCCAGAAGAGAGACACGGTAATGGGCAGCAAGGCCCCCACGAGCCAGAGCGGGGGAATCGCGGCCGGGACGTTGGAGAAGATCGATGCGAAGGAGGGGATGCCCTGCGAATCCACTCAGCCAAGGAAGACGCCCCCCAGGTTTTGACGACCGAGGGGCGATCAACCATGAAAGGATGAGAACATCTGGCTCGGCTTTGCGACGTATCCCGAGCACCGACTGTCGGGGACCCCGGGTCACCCGAGATGACCATCCCCCCTCAATAAAAACAATCTATTTGTTTTGCTTTTTTACCAACGTATCGAGATTGTCACGCCCGTCTTTGGGCCCGTCCCAAGAAAAACCCCACCGGTCCTGACAGAGGGCCGGTGGGGGAAGATCGGGGCGTTCCGGGGGGCGAGTGTGAAGGGGGCGCTTAGTATCCGGGAGTGCTGCCTCCTCCGTCGTCACCGCCGTCATCACCGGTGCCGCTGGCATTGGCGCCAATGTTGCCCTGGGCGACGACATCGCCGAGGTTGCTCGCGCTCTCGTGTACGTTGACGTAGCCGTCGAAGCTCGTGAGATCGTCGTAGGACTGATTCACGAGCTTGCTGCTCCGGGCCGCCGGGTCTGTCCCGTCTACGGGGGTGAGGTGGAATGCAATCTCTCCGCCCTCCGACGCGGTATTGTTGTGGATGTGCGCCGGGTGGGACACGGTTGCACCCGTTGCGCCGCCGGTGTCAAGCTCCAGCGTAACGAGGGTCATGCTGCTAGTTAACTCGTTGAACGTGACCTGTCCCGGAATGCCGTCCGGTGCCACGCTTCCGCCGTTTGAGTTTGTTGAGAGCGAGTATGTCTTCGACTGCGGGTTGTCGGCGACATTGAGGCCCTCTCCGGGCTGGCCCTCGGCGTTGGTGCCGATGTTGCCCTGGGCGACGACGTTCGACAGGCTGTCGACACTCTCGTGGATGTTGATGTACCCGTTAAAGCTCGACAGTTCGTCGAACGGACGGTTCACGACACGTGCGCTCGTCCCGCCGCCCCCCGTCCCGTCGATCGGACTCAGGTAAACCGAAATGTCTCCACCCTCCGACGCGGTATTGTTATGGATGTGGGCCGGGTGCGAGACACTCGTGTTGGTGGCGCCGCCGTCCAGCTCCAAGGTAACGAGCGTCTGGTTGTCACCCAGTTCCCAAAAAGTGGCGGTGGCGTCCACCCCGCTCGGCAATGAACCGTCATTAGATTGAGCGCTCAGGTCATAGCTGATGCGGCGCAGGGTCTCGTCCTCATTTGTACTTGTTCCGCCGCTGTCACATCCCGTCCAGGCCAGTACGCCGAGTAGAAGAGCCCCTACCGAGAGGAGACGTCCGAGAGAAAGATTGTTCGCATTCATGGGAGGAGGAAAGCGTGTGAGAAAGCAGGGAGGATGCAGAAAAACGACAACACGTATTTGTTTTTTTCGGGTAATCAGTGCACCGACAGTCGACGCTCGTGATCGGGGGGGAAGGTGAAAAGGGGGTTACAGTCCTCTCGAAGCGGAGGAAAACGGAGAACCGATGGGGCTTGGGTCATCTGCGATCAGTCGGTGGGCCCGCGTCCATGTGGCCACTGCGTAGAGCGCCCCGACGGCATGCCCGCCCAGAATGCGAAGTCCCCCGAAGCTGCCGTGGCCGCTGGCATGCGCACCGGCCCCATCTGCACGGGCGAGGAGCCGAAGATTAGGAAGAGCGGGCAGCACAAAATCGCCGCCGCAAACGGTCCTTACGATGCGTTGGAAGGACTGGGGGGACGGTCGTGTCGTCTCGGGCGGCAACGGGGCCCAGAAGGCCCATCAGGGCCGGGGGCGGGCCGACCGGAGGGTCACGGGGCGCGGG
>NCRB01000107.1 GCA_002894665.1 Salinivenus iranica | reverse complement strand
CCCACCCTCCCCCTCAGTTGTCGTTGAGGGCCGCCTTGCGCCCCGCCCGAATCAGCTCTTTCACTGTCATCCCCGACCGGGTTTCGCGCTGGAGCACCGACCGGTACGCTTCCCCGGCCACCGTCGTGGGGTCCCCAAAAACCTCGTGGGCCAGCTCATAGAAGGTTTCCTGGTCCTCGGCTGCGATCTCCACGTGCACCCCGTCCTCGGTGGTGATCGCAATGACCTCCTGTTCCGCGTAGGTTTCGTAGACGATGTCGGCACGATCCATGGGCGAAGCAACTGGTGCGGGGAAGCAATGGCGTCATGAGTTGTTGCGCCCCGTGAACGGGATGAACGCGGAGGACGCAGAATTGGGTTGCCGTCGAGGCGCACGCCTTGCCCACGGCCAACGTTCCGTCGCCCCGTCCTCCCCCCGCAGCCAGCGTTCCGATTCGTGCATCGCTCCGGGCGGACGGCCCGGGTGGTTTTTTGGTTGTCTCCGTCTACGGGTCGGATCCCTGCGTTCCCTCTGGGATACAGGAGGTGTTGCCGCTAGGCTCTGTTCATAGCTTCCCCGTCTTCAATGCCCGACTTTTTCGACGAGCGTCGTCCCCACAACGGCTGGACCTACGCCGACTACCGCACCCACTGGCAGGAGCAGAAGGAGGCTCCGCTGGACGACCCCAGCCCGGACGAGCGGAAGATGCACCACTACCTGAACTACAACTGGGAGCGCCAGGCACACGTCCACGACCGCTACACGCCCTCGGATGAGCTGCGGGCGGCGATGGATGCCCTCGACTCTCCCCAGCTCTGGATGGTGCTCACGGAGCCCTGGTGCGGCGATTCGGCCTTTCTGCTCCCCATCATCGCGGAGGCGGCCGCCCAGTCCGACCAGGTCACGCTCCGCATTCTGCCGCGGGATGAGAATCTCGACATCATGGATCAGTACCTGACCGGAGGCGGCCGCAGCATCCCGAAGCTGGTGGCCTTTTCGGAGGAGGGCGAGGAGCAGTTCACCTGGGGCCCGCGTCCCGAGGCGGCGCGCGAGCGCTTCGAGGCGCTCCGAGCCGAGCACGACGACAAGATGGCGGCCATCGAAGGCCTGATTGAGCACTACGAGGGGGGCGGCTGGCGCGAGGCCGACGCGGAGCTGGCCAACGTCTTTCGCACCACTCAGCCTGCGGAGACCGGTTAATCGGCCCGCCGCGGGCCCACAAGGGGGGTATCGGGGGGCGGCGCTTCCGGCGCCCCTCCCCCGGCGGCGGTGTCGTCTGCGGCCTCTCGGGGAACGATGACCCAGAGCCACACCAGCCCCGAGGCCACCTGCAGTGCAGCAAACGCCTGGAGGGCCCCTGCCAGGCCCAGCCACCCGAGCTCCAGCACCACGCTGGCCCCCAGGATCGACAGCGACTCGGCACTCATGACCAGCAGCCACTCCGTGGAAAAGACCCGCCCCCGGTAGCGGTCCGCCGTACGCTTCTGCAGAATGACGGTGCTCAGCACCCAGTTGCCGGCACTAGCCGCGTGCCCCGCCACCACGAACACACAGAGCAGCGCAATGCCGGCGGCCGTGGGGGCCCACGGCAGCCCCCCCACCACGGCGTAACAGGCGCCGCAGAAAGCAATCGCCGCGCCGATCACGGCGGGCCACTGCCGACGGTCCTGGAAGAACCGGCGCGTGAGCAAGGGGCCAATGCCCGTGCCGATGCCACGAGCCATGAAGAGCACGCCGATCCCGGCCCCCAGCGCCGCCGGCGCAATGCGGTCGCCCAGCAACGCCAGCATATACACTAGGCCGCCGCCCGCCACGGCCCAGGCCGCCTTCGCAAACGCAATCCGTCCGATCCGCGGCCGCTCGCGAATGTGGGTCCAGCCGTCGACAATCTCCCGCACGGCCGATCGAACCAGCCCGGCCTCCGTCGAGGTCGTGTCCTGTGGAATCACAGTCGCAAAGATGAATGCGGCGGAGACGAGGTACGTCGCGCTGTCGATCCAAAAGACCGCGTGGAGGCCCACGACCTCCACGGCCAAGCCGCCCAGCGCCGCCCCGACCGCCAGCATGGTCGACCACGTGGCCGACATGAGCGCGTTGGCCGTCAGCAGTTCGGCCGGCGAGGTGATGTTGGGCACCGAGGCGCTCTTGGCCGGCGCAAAGACCGCCCCCGCCACCACCTGCGCCGCCAGCAGCGCGTAGAGCCACGGCACCCCCGCCGGCTGATCGATCCACAGGAACCCAAGCACCAGCACGGCCCGCACCAGGTCCGTCCCAATCATGAGGCGCCGCCGATTGTAGCGGTCCACCACCACGCCCGCCAACGGAGCCGCAAGGGCCCACGGCAGCATCTTGGTGAGAAAGACCGCCCCCAGCGCCAGCGGCGAGCCGGTCAGCTCCGTCACCAGCACGTAGAGGGCGATGGTGTTAAACCAGTCGCCCAGTAGCGATACGACGGTCCCGATCCACAGGCGGCGGAAGGATTGGTTGCCCCCGACGAGCGCCCAGTATCCGGCCTGTTCCTCTACATCGGTGTCGTGGGCGGAGGGCATGGGCCTGGCGGAGCATTACCGCGCAACTGCAGCAATGAGGGTCGCTCCGACGAGGACGTTGCGCACGGGGCCATGTTCGGGAGGAACGTTCATCCTTGCACGTATCGCCGCTCGGGGCGCAATCTGAAATCACTTCCTCGCTACCGCTCGGGGCGCAGTCTGAAACTACTTCCTCGCTACCGCTCGGGGCGCAGTCTGAAACTACTTCCTCGCTACCGCTCGGGGCGCAGCAGGGGGAAGAGGATCACGTCGCGAATGGACTCCTGGCCGGTGAGGATCATGGTGAGGCGGTCAATGCCAATGCCGAGCCCGGCGGCGGGCGGCATGCCATACTCCAGCGCCCGGAGGTAGTCCTCGTCGATCAGGTCGTCCGGGTCCACGTCCGCGTCGACCTCCGCGGCCCGCTGGCGTGCCTGCGCCTCAAATCGCTCCCGCTGATCTTCCGGGTCGTTCAGCTCGCTAAAGGCGTTGGCAATCTCGCGCCCGGCCATCACCAGCTCGAACCGCTCCACGAGCCCGTCCTTCTCCCGGTGCTTCTTGGCAAGAGGGCTCAGCTCCACCGGGTAGTCCGTCACGAAGGTGGGCTGGATGAGGGTCGGCTCCACCGTCTCGCTGAAGATCTCGTCCAGGAGCGCGCCGAGGTCCATGTCGGAATCGACTTCGTCGAGGCCCAATTCGTCGTTCGCGACCTCGTAGACGCGGTCGGCGTCGTCCTGGTAGAGGTCGAACCCGGTCTGCTCCTCGATGGCCTCGAAGAAGGGGACGCGGTCCCAGTCCCCGCCGAGGTCAATCTGGTGCCCCTCAAACTCGACCGTGGGCGTGTCGTGGAGCGTGCGGGTGACGGTGCGGAGGAGGTCCTCCGTCAGGTCCATCATCCACCGGTAGTCCCTGTACGCCACGTAGCACTCCATCATCGTGAACTCCGGGTTGTGGAACCGGCTGAGGCCTTCGTTGCGGAAGTCCTTGCCGATCTCGTAGACCCCCTCAAAGCCGCCCACGAGCAGCCGCTTCAGGTACAGCTCGTCCGCGATGCGGAGGTAGAGCGGCATGTCGAGCGCGTTGTGGTGCGTTTTGAAGGGCCGGGCGGAGGCCCCGCCGTAGACGGGCTGCAGGACCGGCGTCTCCACCTCCAGGCACCCCTGCTCGTCCAAAAAGTCGCGCATCGTGGAGACGAGCGTGGACCGCTTCCGGAAGACCTCGCGGGTGTCGGGGTTCACCGCAAGGTCGGCGTAGCGCTGCCGGTACCGGAATTCCTTGTCCGTCACCTCGTAGTACGTCTCCTCCTCGGTCTCTTTCACCACGGGGAGGGGGCGCAGCGACTTGGCCAGGAGCTGAAACGCGTCGGCCGCACGGACGGTCACCTCGCCCATGTTCGTCCGAAAGACGTAGCCCTCGATGCCGACGATGTCCCCAATGTCGAGCAGCTCGGTGAAGACCTCGTCGTAAAAGCCGTCGGGGAGGTCCTGGGAGCGCACGTACACCTGGAGGGTGCCGCTCTCGTCCCGGATGTCGAAGAAGGCAGAGCCCCCCATCACGCGCAGCCCCGTGATGCGCCCGGCAATGGACACCTCGTAGGGCGGCTCATCGTGGGCCTCCGGGTCGTGTTTGTCGTCATCGTAGGCCTCCAGAATGTCGGCGGCGTGGGCGTCGACGTCCCAGGCGTAGGGATACGGATCGATGCCACGCTGTTCGAGGGCCGCGCGCTCGTCGCGGCGGCGTTGTTCCTGTTCGCTCCGGTCGTCGGGATTGGACATGCAGTAGGAAGGCAAATTTGGGTGAGCATCATCGACAGGTAGGCCCCAGGCAATCGCCCGCAGCGGGCCCAACAAAAAAGACGCCTCCCGGCGAAGGGATGCGTCTGCACGAAGCGCCATCGCCTCAGTCCCCGGCGAGGACTACGAAATCCATTCGTCGGCCTCCAGCAAGAGAGCGTCGTGGTGGCCGCGGAGAAGTTCGGTAATCAGTTGGCTGAGGCGTCGGGCGGGGCTGCCGTCGGGCTGGGCCGTAGTAAGGCACGACATGCGACCCGTCCCCTCTTCCAGCACCTCCAGCGCGTCGGTCAGCGCAAACCACCAGGGCTGCCCGTCGGTAGGCGAGGCCGCGCTGCCCTTGCCACACAGGTGGATGACTTTGTCGCCCTGCCGACTGAGGGAGTCGCGGAGCACCTGAACGGCCTCCTCCCCAGTCTGAACCATGGCGTCCATCTTTTCCTGCTGGCCGAGGGAGAGCGCGGCGCCGGCCGCTTCCCGCTCGTAGCACAGCGCCTGTTCAAGAATTTGCACGGCCGCCACGGCGACGGACTGGAACGCAGCGCTCTGCTCCTCCACCTCCTGCACGAGCAACCGAAGGGCCTCCACATCGGGTTCTGAGGCCTCCGGGGCGTCGGCCCCCTCCGCCTCCATCAGCAACGCCATGTTCTCCAGGCGCTGCCGGCGAGAATCGGCCTCGTCGGCCTGAGTGGAAGAGGCGGCCTGGGCGCGGTTTGCGTCGGCACTCATGCGCGCGGTCTGCACTGTGAAAAAAAGCGAGGGCGGCCACAGGCATTCTGCGGCTCAACGATCTGCAACGGGGCGTTGTAGCGCGTGTGCCCCGGCCCAGGTTCCCGACCCGGTGGGCCCGATCTATCGGGACATCCCCTGGGCCGACTGCACCGCCTCTCGGAGCTGCTTGAACAGCGGACGGGCCTCGTCCGGCGCAAGGCTGCCCCGGCGGACGGCCATGCGGGCCATTTCGGTCGAGAGCGCGGCGTAGAGGGGCACAAGATGGGGGGTGGTCTCTGAGAGGGCCTCCAGATGGGCCGCCACCGTGTCCCGATCGCCGCGCGCCACAGGTCCCGTGAGGGCGCCCTCCGCCCCCCGCTCCTGCACGTTGGCCCACGTGTGCTCCACGAGGGGCCCGAACAGGGCCGTGGGATCGGCCTCCCGGAGCGACGTGGTCGAAAGCACTTCCTGCACCGTCCCCATCAGGGCCGCCAGGCCGTTGGAGGCGAGGGCCGCGGCGCAGTGATACCGGGCCTTGTCGGCCGTCGAGAGAACGACCGGATGGGCGCCCAGGGCGTCGGCCAGCGCCCGTCCGGCGACGAGTGCCTCCTCTTCGCCCTCAATCGCAATGGCAATGTCGTCAAACGCCTCGGGCGGCGTGTCGCGGGCGAAGGTCTGGAGCGGATGGAAGCTGAGCGTGGGGGCGCCAGCGTCGGCGAGCGGGGCCAGGGCCGAGGCGGAACGCCCCCCCGAGGTGTGTGCAACGACCGTCTGCGGCCACGGGTGCTCGGTTGCGGCCAACTGCTTGGCCACCGCAGGGATGGCATCGTCGGGCACACAGAGGAGGACCAGTCGCACCTCGGGCGGCACCGCGGCCATCCGGTCCGACGCGGGGGCGCCCCCCACCTGCTCGGCCAGCGCCTCCGCGTCGGCAACCGTGCGGCTCACCACGGCCCGCACCGCGTACCCCGCCTGCACCAGCCGCCGGGCGAGGGCCGTGCCCACAGCCCCGGCCCCGATGACGGCCACAGGGGGCAGGTCGGACGACGAGGCGGAAGCGGACATGCCAGGAGCAGGCGCCTGTCTTCGAAGAGATTCCTCGACTCGGACGTCCCGACGGCGGTCGGGACGCCTCGCTCGGAATGACGATATGCACAAACGTGTTTTCTCCGTTGTCGCAAGATGCGATTGCCTTGCCCCGCCCATTGCCGTATGCAAATGCCAGCTGGTTTTTATACCTTCCGTATTTGACTACCCCGCACTTGTTGAGTCGACGGAGCCACGGAGCGTCTTATGGAAATTCCTTCGCTGCAGGGATTTGAGCGCGAGCGCGGCCTCATGACCATGGAGAAGCCGCTGAAGGAGTCGGACAGCCATCAGTCGCTCCGGATTGGAGTGCCGCGGGAGGTCGCCAACGAGGAGCGCCGGGTGGCCCTGGCCCCCAGCGGGGTCAGTGCACTGGTCGCCAACGGCCACGACGTGTACGTGGAGCAGGGCGCCGGGCGGCAGGCCCACTTTCAGGACGACGAGTACGCCGAGGCCGGGGCGGACATGGTAGAGAGCCCCGACGACCTCTACCAGCAGTGCGACCTGATTGTGAAGGTCGGGCCGCCGGACAACGAAGAAATGACGCTTCTGCAGGAGGGGCAGATTCTCCTTTCGGCCCTCAACCTGGGGGGCACCACGCCCGAATTCCTGCGCCACCTGATGCGCATGAAGATCACCGGGATCGGCTTCGAGTTCATCCGTGACCCCGACGGCACCTTTCCGCTCGTGCGCATGATGCACGAAATTACCGGCTCGATGGCCATTCAGATCGCGGGGCGCTACCTGGAAAGCAATGAGGGCGGAAAAGGCGTCATGCTGGGCGGCATCTCCGGCGTGCCCCCCGCCACGGTCGTCATCCTGGGGGCCGGCGTGGTGGGCGAGTGGGCCGCCCGTACGGCCCTGGGCTACGGCGCCCACGTCATCGTACTCGACACCGAGCTCGGGGCCCTGCGCTCCATCGAGCACTACCTCGATCGAAGCGTGACGACGGCCATGGCGAGCGATCAGTACATCCGGCAGGCCGTGGGCTCGGCCGACGTGGTGATTGGCGCCATGATGGCGGGCGGCGAGCGCTCCCCCATGCTTGTGACCGAAGACATGGTCGCCAGCATGTCGCCCGGAGGCGTCATCGTCGACGCGGTCATGGACCAGGGCGGCTGCATCGAAACGAGCCGCCCCACCACCCACTCCGACCCCGTGTACCGGCGGCACGACGTGATTCACTACTGCGTCCCCAACATGCCGTCGAACGCGGCCCGTACGGCCACCTACGCCCTCACGCACGTGCTCGTCCCCTACCTGCTCCACATCGGGGAGGCCGGCTCCATCAACGAGGCCCTGTGGCGCGACGAGGGGCTGCGCAACGGCACGTACGTCTATCGACAGCACCTCACCAAGAAGAGCCTGGCGTCCATGTTCGGCATGAACCATCGCGACATCGAGTTGCTCATCGCCTCGGGCATCTGAGAACGTGTTGTGACATATGTCGACGGTATGTGTACCCGTCTCCAAACGTCAGAAATGAGCTTGGTTGTCGTCCCAAACTTGATTTGGGACCTATCCGACTGGACGGAGAGCCCCCCGCAGTCGGTAGATGGGCTCCAAATCGAGTTTGGAGCGACGACACTTTCATAGGCGAACTCTGAGTTCGAGGCTTCGCATTCCCCCTCGGGTCCATGGCGCTTTCGATCGTTGTACGCAAGGTGGACGAGACGCCGCGGTTCTGCCTCTACGAGATCGGATCGGCGGACACGGCGGCTGGCCGCGTGAAGGTGTACAAGGACTCGGGAGATGTCGAACTCGTCCGCCTCGCGGGCACCGACGCGTTGCCGGCCCGCCCCCCACTGTACCTGTCTCAGGTGGTGCCCCGCCTTCAGACGTACCACGAGCAGTCCCACTACCCCGACGAGGACGCCTGGACGGCATAACGCCTCGCCGTGGTGTTTCTGTTTTCCGTGATTTCACCCGACAATCCGTCGGTCCCCCGCACCCGGTCGTTGTGTTCAGGGGGGGCTCCTTTTATCTTCGCGATCGGATCGTGGCGGGTGATCGCCCGTCGCCGCCGTTGCTCCGGGACCGCGCTGTTCGGTCCCTTTCTCTGGTCTAATTGTTCGTGTCCACATGGCCCCTTCGTCCCCGCAACGGGAGCAGTGGAGCTCTCGGCTCGGCTTTGTGCTTGCCGCGGCGGGATCGGCCATCGGCCTGGGCAACATCTGGCGGTTTCCCTTCAAGGCGGGCGACAACGGCGGGGGCGCCTTCGTGCTCATCTACCTCGCCTGCCTCCTGTTTCTGTGCGTTCCGTACCTCTTCGCCGAGCTGGCCCTCGGGCGCAAGAGCCAGAAGAACCCGGTGGGGGCAATCCGGGCCATCCGGGCCCGTACGCCCTGGTCGTTGGTCGGGGGCCTCTGCGTCCTGGCCGGACTCGCCATCCTGAGCTACTACGCCGTGGTGGCCGGCTGGGCGGTGGGGTACATCGTGCACGACGTGACGGCCGCCGCGGAACCGTCGAGTGCGGCCTTCGAGCGCTTCATCGCCGATCCGGTGTGGGTTGTGCTCCTGTTTGGGGCTTTCCTCTTCACGACGATTGGGGTGGTGGCGGGGGGCGTGCAGCGCGGCATTGAGCGGTGCGCAAAGATTCTTATGCCGGTGCTGTTCGTCCTCATCTGCCTGGTTATCTTTCGCGCCGTGACGCTGCCGGGGGCGAGTGCCGGGCTCGACTTTTACCTGAACCCGGACTTTTCGAAGGTGACCGGCCTCGTGGTTGTGGAGGCCCTTGGGCAGGCCTTCTTTTCCCTCAGCCTCGGCATGGGCGCCATGATTACCTATGGCTCCTACCTGCCCGACAACGAAAACCTGGTCGTCTCCGGGAGCTACGTGGCCCTGTTCGACACCGTCGTGGCCCTCATGGCGGGCCTGATGATCTTCCCCGCGGTCTTTGCGATGGGGCAGAACCCGGCGGAGGGGCCCGCCCTCGTGTTCGTGGTCCTGCCCGAGGTGTTCGGGGCTATGCCCCTCGGTTCGTTCGTGGGACTGCTGTTTTTCCTCCTCCTGGCCATCGCGGCGCTCACCTCCAGCATCTCGCTGCTCGAGGTTGTCGTCTCCTACCTCGTCGACGAGCGGGCGTGGACGCGCCGCACGGCGGCCTGGGGGGCCGGGGGACTGGCGTTTCTCCTCGGGCTTCCCTCCGCCCTGTCCCAGGGGGCCGTCCCGGCCCTTAGCGACCTGTCGTGGCTCGTCGGCGGGCACCTTCTCGGTCCCCGCCCCGGCCTTCTCGACGTCATGGACTTTCTCTGGGGAAGTGTCGCGCTCGCCCTCGGGGCCCTTCTGCTGAGCCTCTTCGTCGGGTGGGTGTGGGGGAGCGACAATGCGTTGCGCGAGCTGCGCACCGGGCGGGGGTACACCCTGGGCGGCCTCGCGGGGCCCGCCTGGCGCATCGCCATCAAGTACCTGTGCCCGCTCACCATCCTGGTCGTGCTCGTCTTTGACGTGCTCTACGACGTGCTGTAGCCTGTTCCCCGCAAGTTCCCCCTGCGCCTCGGCGCGGCTCTCGGGGATTGCGATCACGTGAGCCACCTTTTAACTTCGAGCGAGGCTTTCCCTAACGGGTCTGCCCATCGCCCCGTGCGCTCTCCGTTTGTTCTCTTCCCAACCCGACGCCTCCCATGAGTACGACCTCGTCCGACCGCGAGCAGTGGTCGTCTCGGATTGGCTTCATTCTCGCCGCCGCCGGATCCGCCATTGGGCTCGGCAACATCTGGCGCTTTCCGTATCTGGCCGGGGAAGGGGGTGGGGGCGCCTTCGTGCTCATTTACCTCCTGTGCATCCTGTTCATCGGGATGCCGTACCTGTTCGCCGAGCTGTCGCTGGGCCGCAACAGCCAGAAAAACCCGGTGGGCGCCATCAAATCCATCACCGGCGGCGGGTCCGCCTGGATCGTGGTCGGGGGGTTCTGTGTGCTTGCCGGCTTCGTCATCCTCAGCTACTACAGCGTGGTGGCCGGGTGGGCCGTGGGCTACGCCGTCAAGGATGTTATTGCGCCCACGATGGGCTTTGAGGCGTTTGCGGCCTCTCCGTGGCTCAACATTGGCCTGCTGTCCTTCTTTTTGCTGCTGACGCTTCTCGTGGTGGTGGGGGGCGTGGAGCAGGGGATCGAGCGATGGGCGAAGATTCTGCTCCCCGTCTTGTTCGTGCTGATTCTGCTCGTCATCGTCCGGGCCGTCACGCTCGACGGGGCCGCGGAGGGGCTGCGCTTTTACCTTGTGCCCGACTTCTCGAAGGTCACCTTCGACCTCGTCATTGCGGCGCTCGGGCAGGCCTTCTTCACCCTCAGCCTCGGCATGGGCGCCATGATCACCTACGGCTCCTACCTGCCCAAACGCGAGGACATCGCCATATCGGGCGGATACGTGGTGCTGTTCAACACGCTGATTGCCCTCATGGCCGGGTTCATGATTTTCCCCGCCCTGTTTGCAATGGACGCGGATCCGGCCACCGGCCCGGCGCTCGTGTTCGTGGTGCTGCCCAAGGTATTCGCCCAGATGCCGCTCGGGGGCATCGTCGGCTTCCTGTTCTTCGTGCTCCTCTCCATCGCCGCGCTCACCTCCAGCATCTCGCTCCTGGAGGTCGTGGTCTCCTACTTTGTGGACGAGAAGGACTGGTCGCGCCGGAAGTCGGTCGTGATTATCGGCGCGATCACCTTTCTCATGGCCATTCCCTCCGCGCTCTCCTTTGGGGCCGTGGGCGCATTCAGCGACCTGACCTACCTCTTCGGCGAGGGCGGCCTGTTTGGGCAAACCAATGTGCTCGGCGTTCTGGACTACCTCATCGGAAGCGCCGGACTGGCCGTCGGGGCCTTCTTCCTGAGCGTGTTCGTCGGGTGGGTGTGGGGGGCCGATCGGGCCGCTGAGGAGCTCCGTCAGGGAAGCTCGACCCTCACCGACGGCCTGGTCTCGGCGTGGATCTTCGGCATGCGGTACATCATTCCGGTCGTCGTCTTCGGCATCGTGATGGGATACCTCACCGGCACCCTGTAATCTCGGCTCCCCAGGGAGATGAGCATGCCCCCGCCCGTTCGACTCGCGCTGGTCTTGTTCGTGCTGTCCGCCGTCGTGGGCGGCGGCCCTCTGGCCCCCGTGCACGCCCAGCTCCGGGCATCCCCTGCGGCGCACTCGGCCGCCT
>NCRB01000106.1 GCA_002894665.1 Salinivenus iranica | reverse complement strand
GAAGGCGGCGCCGAGGGCCGCGTCGGGGGGCGTGCCGAAAAGCAGAGGGCATCGGGTGGGAGTGGTCTGGCGGGCGACTGTTCGGCAGCAGGAGGGGCTATTCCGCTTCGGCCGCCGCCCCGCACGACTTCCGCACGACGAGCTTGGGCTGGAGGGTGACGAGGGTCGGGGCGCGGTCGGGGTGGGCCAGGCGATCCAGAAGAATCCGCGCCGCGCGCTGTCCCATCTCGTAGCCGGGCTGGTCCACCACGGTCGGGGGCGGGTTCAGGGCCATCGGCCACGGGATGTCGTCGTAGCCCACCAGGGCCACGTCCTCGGGCACGTTCAGCCCCCGAACGTTGATCGCCGAGAGGGCACCGAGGGTCGTGAGGTTGTTTCCGGTAAAGAGGGCCGTTGGGGGGGCGTCCAGGTCGAGCAGATCGTTCGTGAGATACGTGCCCCGTTCCCGACGGGACTCGCCCTCCTTGATGAGGGCCGGATCGACCGGCAGATCGTGGTCGCGGAGGGCCTGTTCGTATCCTGCCCGGCGCTCGGTGCTGGTCGAAATGCGCGAGATGCCCCCAATGAATCCGATGCGCTCGTGGCCGAGCTCGATGAGATGGGAGACCGCCTCGTACGCCCCCTTCCGGTTGTCAGACACGATTGTGTCGACGCGCGAATTCTCCAATCGTCGGTCGACGCACACGACCGCGATGCCGTCGTCCAGGAGCCGGTTGATCTCCGGGTCGTCGGCACTGACGGGTGGGACAATGACCCCGTCCACCGATTCGGTTTTGAGCGTGTCGACGGCCAGGCGTTGCTGATCGGGGTCCTCGTCCGAGTTGCTCAGGATAAGGGCGTAGTCGTTGTCGCGGGCCACGTCCTCGACCCCTCGGGTCACGTCGGCGAAAAAGGGATTCTGGATGTCGGGAATCACGAGCCCGATCATGTTGGCGTCGCCCTCCTTGAGGCGGAGGCGGCGGGCCACGCGGCTGGGCTGGTAGCCCAGCATCTCGGCCGCCGTCCGGACGTCCTCGCGGGTGTCGGGGTGCACCTTCTCGGGGTTGTTGAAGACGCGGGAGACCGTGGAGACCGACACGTCCGCCTCCCGCGCCACGTCGTTCAGGGTCGCCATGGAAGAATGTTGTGCTTGTCCGTATCGGTACGGTGGGTTAGGGCCGCGGCGCTCGCCGTTCGCCACGGAACGCCCCTATGGTCTGCGCGGCCAGGCGTTCGTCCTCGCGAACAGGAGCTACCAGAACAGGAGGAAGACGATCGCGATTGCGGCGAGGAGGCCGCCGGACTGAACAAGAAAGTTTTTGTACCAGGGAAGGCTCGCCATGTGCTCCAGCTCGCGCTCGATGTGAGACGGATTCCACGTGTATTCCTCGATGGTGGCCGGGTCCGGGGCCTCTCCGTTCCAGCTCACCACGGCGATCGTAAGGCCGCTCACCACGAACAGGATGGCCGGGATGTAGAGGAACTGAATGCTGAAGCCCGCAATCTGCCACTCGGCCACCGCCAGGAGGACCGCCGCGATGTGCCCCACGATGAGGCCGGCAAAGGCACTGTCCCGGTTGGCACCGGTCCAGAATAGGCCGAGCACAAAGCAGGCCACCACCGGGGGGCTCAGGTAGGCCAGCACGGTTTGCAGGTACTGCCAGAGCGACGGAAAGTCGAGGATGACCGGTGCCCACGCCGCCGCCAGCAGCATAAACACGCCCGTCACGATCCGCCCGATGATAACGAGCACGCGGTTGCTGGCGTCCGGCTTCCACTTCTTGACGAAGTCCATTGTGACGAGCGTGGAGGCCGAGTTCAGGGTCGAGTCGACGCTCGACATGATGGCCGCCACCAGGGCCGCGAGGATGAGGCCGCGGATGCCCACGGGCAGCAGGTCAAACAGCATGGTCGGAAACACCATGTCGGCCTTTTCGATGGCTTCCGGCCCGTAGATCACGCGGGCGAAGGTGCCGGGCAGCACCATGATGAAGATGACCGGGACCTTGAGGAAGCCCGCGAAGAGCGCGCCCCAGCGCCCGTGGTCGAGGTTCTTGGCGCCCAGGGTGCGCTGCACCATAAACTGATTGGTGCCCCAGAAATAGAACCCGAGGAGGAAGACGCCGGTGAGGAGGCCGGGCCAGGGCAGCACCGGGTCGTCGATCGGCTGCACGAGGCGCAGCATGTCCGGCGGCGTGGCGTCGACCACGGCCTGCCAGGAGCCCACCTTGGCGAAGGCGATGGCCGAGACCACAATCGAAGCGCCGATGAGCAGCACCGCCTGGATCACGTCGGTGTAGACGACCGCCTTGAGCCCGCCCGCGATGGTGTAGAGGCCCGACAGGATGGCCAGGATGACGACCGACTGCCACATCGGGAAGCTCGGGTAGATGATCTGGATGATGAGGGCCCCGGCGTAGAGCGCCCCGGCGGTGTCGATGACGATGTTGCCGAGTACGGTGACGGCCGAAAAGTAGTAGCGGGACCGTGCGTCGTAGCGCCGCTCCAGAAACTCCGGCATGGTAAAGACCTCGGCCCGCAGGTAGAACGGCAGGAAAAACACCGCGAAGATGATGAGGACGAGGGCGGCCATCCACTCGTAGTTGTAGACGGCAATCCCGTAGGCGTAGGCGTCGCCGGCCATCCCCACGAGGCTGCTCGTGGACATGTTCGACGCGAACAGCGAGAACCCGATGACGCTCCAGGTCAGCGACCGACCCGCCAGGAAGTAGTCGTCCGTCGACTCCTGGTGGCGAGAAAAGTAAAACCCGATGCCGACGATGAGGACCACGTAGGCCACCACCATCGAGATGTCGAGCGTGGTGAGTTCGAAGGCAGGCATAGAAACAGCCGCGACGCTAGGCGAGGAAGGCGCGTGTTGAAGCGGGTCCGCTGGGGCGGCGCAGTGGGGGAATCATCGCCCACTCCGGGCCCCGGGAGCAGAAAAAATGCACCGGCCGTCCTCGGAAGAGAGACAACCGGTGCGTTTTTTTATCTGCTCGGACGGTCGCGCTCCCTAGAAACGATACGTGACGCTGGCCGAGAAGCGACGCCCGAGGATCGGGCGGGCCATGTAGATGTCTTGCTCGACCCCCACCACCTGCCCGACGCGCGGGTTGCCTTCAGTCAGACCGATGGCGTTCGTCAGATTGGTGCCCGCCACCTTAAGGGTCACGGGGCCCTGCTCGGACGTCAACGAGGCATCGAGCACGTAGTAGGCCGGAAGGGTCGTGTTGTTGGCATCGTCCGTAAACCGTTCATCGTAGAAGCGGCCCGACACCGACGCCGTCACAATCCCGAGGTCGTACTGCGGGCGCACGGTGACCACGTATCGGGGAATGCGGCGGACCCGGTTGCCGCTGAAGTCGAAGTCCTCCAGGGAGCCGTCCCCGTCCTCGTCGAGGCTAAACTCAAAGTCACGGTATTCCGGTTGCTGCAACGTGGCCGTCAGGTCGCCCGAGAAGTCCCCGTACTGGGCGCTTGCCTCCAGTTCCAGGCCGGCCGTCAGGCTGTTGGCAAAGCGGCGCTGCTGCACGATGTCTCCCCCCACGACCACCTCGTCGGTGAACGGAATGTTGGTGAGGGAGCTGTAAAACGCCGTGGCGAAAATCCCGACGTTGGGGGTATTGATCTTGATCCCCAGCTCGCCCTGCAGCACCTCTTCCACGTCCCCCTCCCCATCCGGCGAGAAGGCCCACTGGTCGAAGTCGGGCATCCGGAAGCCGCGCGTAAACCGACCGAACACGGCGTACTGCTCCGAGAGGCGGTAGTTAAGGCCGCCCGAGAGTGCCCACTCCGTGAAGTCGTGCTGGTACGACGAGACGGAATTGCTGCCCACGAGGGTCCCGTTGTCGAAGAGGGTGTTCGGGTCTCCGTCCAGGTTCACCTCCTGTCCGCCCTCGGTGTTGCCCACAAAGCTCGCATGCTCCAGCCGTCCCCCCACGTCAATGCGGAGCCGGTCCGTGGCCTGCCATTCGTCGCCGGCGTAGAACGCAATTTTCGTGGCGTCGGCCTGGTGGTTGAGGTAGGTGGAGCCGTACTGCGTGAAGCCGTTTTCGGTGACCTGGTAGGTGTCGCCTCCCGTATCCGTAACGGTCAGGTCCAGCATGCGCGGGTTCCCCTGCACGTCGGTCAGGATGTCGTGCCAGTGCCAGAGCTCGCTCATGCCGTAGCTGGTAAAGTAGGCCCCGGCGTTGAGCGAGTGGGCGTCGGTGTCGTAGGTCAGCTGAAGCTGGTTGGTAAAGTCGCTCATCGGCTTGTCGACGTGCCACCACCCGGTCTCGGCGACGAGCCCGTTGCCGTTCGCGTTCGACGGATTGAAGGGGGCGTCGGTGTACGTGTAGTCGTAGCTGAAGTCGGCAACCGAGTTGTCGATCTGATTCTCCGCAAAGAGGTCCGCGGGCATCGGATTGCTAAGTGAGAAAATCGCATTGAAGGTCAGGTCGGTCTGCATCGCCCGCGCCTTGTTCTCCAGCGTCAGGTTGTCCGTGATGTCGAACACAAAGTCCGCCTGGAGCGAACGGAGTTCCGGGTGAACGCCTCGTGTCAGGTCGCGGTTGACGCGCCCGCTGCCGTCGGGCATCGGCACGCGCGCAAGGCCCGCATCCCGGTTCGTCATGGTGCCGTAATTGGCGTCGAAGCCGTCGATGCCCTCCGGATCGCTGGGGTTTTGGAGGGGAATGGGCAGGTAGAAGACGTTTTTGTCGTTCAGGTAGCGGCCGTAGACGCGGACGTAGCCGTTGTCCAGAAAGCGGGTGACGTTGGCCGAGACCTGACCGCCCCGGTTGCCGGGAAAGCCCGGGTCGCGGACGCCCTGGTCGTAGCGGTAAAAGCCCCCGGCGTTGAACCGCCAGTCCTCGCCAATCGGACCGCCGACGTTGAGGTCCGTGCGCACCTTGCCGCGCGTGGCCCCGGTTAGCTTCACCGTGCCGCCGATCTCTTCGCCGCCGGTCTTGCTCCGAAAGTTAATGAAGCCGGCGGGAGAGTTGGAGGCGAAGAGGGCCCCGGTGCCCCCACGCACGGCCTCCATCTGGCGCACCGTTTCGTCCACCCGATAGAGCTGGTCGATATTGGCGAAGGCCAGCTCCGCCGAATTGAAGACCGGGAGGCCGTTCTCCTGCATCGTCACGTAGCGAAACGAGCCGTCGGCGGGGATGCCGCGAGCGAAGAGATTGTTGCCGCCTTCTCCCCCGGAGCTTTCCACGTAAAAGCCCGGAATGCTCTTGAGGAGGTCCGCCGTGCTCTGCGGATTGGCGCTCTCGATGCCCGCCGCGTTGAGGGTCGTCAGCGCCACGCTCGACTCGATCTTGGAGCGCTCGGTGAACGATCCCGTGACCACGGCCTCCTCCATCTGCAGAAGGTCGGAGTTCAGCGTGAAGTCAACGGTCGCCGTTTCGCCTGCCGCTAGCTGAATCGACTGGGTTTGGGGCTTGTACCCCACGAAGCTGGCCCGCACGTCAAGTTGGCCCGTCGGAGCCCCCGTGATTCTGTACTGGCCGTTGGCGTCCGTCGTGCTGCCCCGTTGCGTTCCGAGGACCACAATCTGGGCCCCCGGGAGGGGCTCGCCGTTCTGGTCCACGACGGTTCCCCTGAGGGTTCCTGTCTCTTGGGCCTGGGCTCCGACCGGGGCAGACCACACCCCAAACAGAAGCATGAGCGCAAGCACCCCGACGCGAGAAAAGAGCGATCGATGGCAACGTATCGGTTTGTCAATCATGGGCTTGATCCTGTTTTCCGAAATGACAGAATGGGGCAAGGGCCCTGGGAAAGGCACTCCAACGGCCCCTCTCCACGTCGAACGGGAGAGCCCTCGAAGAAAACGTTTTCATTATATCGGTAGCCAAATAGCGAAATCTCATCAAGAAAATTCATGGAAGCGCTTACGCAGTTACAGGATTATTACATTATCCGCATGTGAACGGCCCATCTCTGCGCTTTGTAGGCGATATTTCTGAAAAACGAGCTTCCGCGCTTTTCTGAGTAAGAACGTTTTCATTTTGTTTGCCCAGAAAAGAGGGGGCTGGAGCGGGGCGCCTGCTGTTGCCTGATTGCAATCGCCCGGCGGCCCTGAGAAGCGGCGCGCCGGCCTCGGGGCGGGCCTACAGTGCGATCAGGCCGGCGGCCAGTCCAATGCCCACTGCGTTGGCGGCGAGGTCTTTGCCGCTGGCCCGGCCCGTGGGGCGCGAGGCGTCGTAAAGCTCCTTCAGGAGGCCGATGGTGGTGCTGGACGCGACGGACACCGGGAGGGCATCGGCCTCGGCCCAGTCGGCTTTGCTGACGAGCACGTACTGTGTGGACAGCGTCCAGAGTCCGCTGAACACGACGTGCCGTGCCTTGTCGCGGGCGATCCACCGGTCCTCTCGACGCTCCGCGTTCGGCGGGGAAGGCGGCCCAGTGGGGGCGAAGAGTTGCGAGCGGAGGACGGACAGGGAGGGGGGCAGGTC
>NCRB01000105.1 GCA_002894665.1 Salinivenus iranica | reverse complement strand
TCGGTCACTGCGTTCCCGGCGCTTCGACTCCTTCCTCTCTTCGTTCGTCCGTCGCTCAGAATGACTGTACTTCTGTGGATCTATTTAACATGCAATCGCCCTGCCGCGAGGGGGGGCTGGCAACATCCGGGAGCGGTTGTGGGTGCCATTCTGTGACCTGCGCTCCAGTCGAACCCACGCCCGATGCGATCAATGTCCGACGGCACGTCTCGACGCACCTTCCTGAAGCAGGCCGGCACGGTCGCGGCGGCGTCGACGGTCGGCGGGCCCTCCGTGCTTCTCCCCAGCCGGAACGAGCCGCTCGGCGTGGCCCTCTGCGGGCTCGGCAGCTACGCCACGGGCCAGCTGGCGCCCGGCCTCCAGCGCACCGAGCACTGCGAGCTGCGCGGCATCGTCACCGGCTCGCCCGAGAAAATCCCGAAGTGGCAGCGGCAGTACGACATCCCGGACGCAAACGTCTACTCCTACGAGACGCTGCCGGAGATTGCGAATAACGACGCCCTCGACGTGGTCTACATCGTGACGCCGCCGGGCGTCCACGCCCGCGACGCCATCACGGCCGCCGAGGCGGGCAAGCACGTGTGGTGCGAGAAGCCAATGGCGATGGACGCGGAGGAGTGCCGCGCCATGATCGACGCCGCGGACACGAACGGCGTGCAGCTGACCGTCGGCTACCGGCTGCAGCACGAGCCGAACAACCGCGCCGTCATGCGCTACGCGGAGGGAGAGCCCTACGGCGCCGTGCAGCGGGTGGAGACCGGCGCGGGCTACGACGGCGCGCACCCGGACCCCGACGACTGGCGGCGCGACGCGGAACTGGGTGGGGGCGCCCTCTACGACATGGGCGTCTACCCGATCAACGCGGCCCGCTACGCCGTCGGCCGGGAGCCGATCGCGGTGATGGGGCGCACGTGGTCCGAGCGGGAGGAGATGTACGGCGAGGTGCCGGAGTTTGCGGAGTTCACGCTGGAGTTTCCGGATGGGGTGGTGGCGGAGGGGGAAACCAGCTTTGGAAAGTCCACCAACTACCTCGACGTGACGTACGCCGACGGGGGGTGCCGCCTGCGGCCCTTTCAGTCCTACAGCGGGGTGCAGGGCACGACCAGCGACGGCACCCGGCTCACGCCCAGCGGGCGCGACCAGCAGGCTCGCCAGATGGACAACGACGCCCGCGCCATCAAACACGGCACGGCGCCGATTGCCCCGGGCGCGGAAGGGCTGGCCGACATCCGCGTCGTGAACGCCATCATGGAGGGGGGACATCGGCCTGACGGTCGATTATGGTGATCTTTGGAGAGATTCACCCCGAGAGCACTTGTTCACGCTGTTCACAGCGCCTCGACTCCGCTTCGCTGCGCTCGGAATGACTCATTGTTAAGGTTCTTTTGCGTCTCTACTTAGTCGGCGCCCGAGCATCGATCATTTTGGCTCATTCGATTCCTCCAGAGGCCTCGAATGATTGCTCGCGTGTGGCACGGGTGGACGACGCCTGCGGCGGCGGACGCCTACGAGACGCTGCTCCGGGAGGAGGTGCTGCCCGCCATGGCCGAACAGGCCGGGGACGGGTTCTGCGGGGCCGAGGTGCTGCGGCGGGCGGAGGGCGAGGAGGTCGCCTTTGTGACGATCCGGCGCTTCGCGTCGATGGCGGCGGTGCGGCGGGGGGGGCGACGACGTGGAGACGGCCCACGTCCCGGCGGCGGCCCGCGCGCTCCTCACGCGGTACGGGGAGACGGCCACGCATTACGAGGTGGCCGTAGAGCCGAGGGCGGATCGTACGTCTCCGGCGGATTGACCCTCTCCCCGCCGGTCCCGACCTTGGGGCGTTGTCGCGTTCATCCGTCTCAATCGCCCCAAAGTCTGTGTTTGCCGACCCGCTCGTGACCGAGCCGATGGCCCTGGCGGCCCTGCTCACCGCCGTCCTCGGCGTCGTCTTCTGGCTCGACTCCTTCGAGGCCCTCGACCCCGTCTTCAAGTACCTGCCGCCGGTCATCTGGGCGTACTTTGTGCCCATGCTGTTTACCACGATCGGCATCACACCGGCCGAGAGCGGCGTCTACGACTGGATGTCGACCTACCTGCTGCCGTTCTCGCTCTTCCTGCTCATGATTACGGTCGACCTGAAGGCCATCCTGCGCCTGGGGCCCATGGCGCTCTTCATGATGTGCGCGGGCACGCTCGGCATCGTGGTGGGCGGGCCGGTCGTGTTTGCCCTGTTCGGCTCCTTTTTCGAGGATCCGGTGGCGTGGAAGGGGTTCGCCGCCCTCTCGGGCAGCTGGATCGGCGGCACGGCCAACATGATGGCGATGAAGCAGAGCGTCGGCACGCCCGACAGCACGCTGGGGCCCCTCCTGGTGGTCGACGTGGTGGCGGGCTACGGCTGGATGGGCGTGCTCATCTTTCTGAGCGCCTACCAGGACCGCTTCGACGACTGGATGGACGCCGACACCGCGGCCATGGACCGCCTGAACGAGAAGATGAAAAACGCGGAGGACACGCGGCGGCCCGTCACGCTGCGCGACCTGGCGGTGATGGTGGGCATTGCGCTGGGGGCCACCGTGGCCGCGGACGCGGTGGCGGGCGGCCTCCCGGAGCTCGGGGACCCGACCATCATCACGGCGGGCACCTGGGCGATCCTGCTGGTGGTGACGGCGGGGCTGATCCTCTCCTTTACGCCGCTGCAGGAGATGGAGAATGCCGGGGCGTCGCGGGTCGGCTACTTTGCACTCTACCTGCTGCTCACCTCCATCGGGGCAAAGGCCGACCTGGCCGCCGTGCTCGACGTGCCGCTCTACCTGCTGGCGGGCGTCGTGTGGATCGCCATCCACATCGCCTTCCTGCTGGCGGCGGCGCGTATGGTGAAGGCGCCCCTCTTCTTCGTCGCCACGGGCAGCATGGCGAACGTGGGCGGGGCCGCCAGCGCGCCCATCGTAGCGGGCGTGTACCTGCCGGCCATGGCGCCGGTGGGCCTGCTCATGGGCGTCGCCGGCTACATCCTGGGCATCTACGCGGCGCTCGGGTGCAGCTGGCTCATCGGCCTCGTCGCCGTGGGGCTCTGACGGGCCCCCCGCCACGACAAAAGCCCGGCGTCGCATCGGACGCCGGGCTTCGGAGGGATGTGCTTTCAAGTAGAGGTGCGCGTAGAAGGTACGGTGCGTTCGGCCGTCCGCCTGGTGGGTTCGGCGCAGGCCCGGTGCGCCAGAGGTCCGGACCGGGGGGCGCATTTGACGACTCGGGGTGTCAGGGAGCCGGGGCGTCCGCCCCCACGCGCTCGGCGGGGCGCTGCAGCCGGGCGGCCACGCGACTGACGCGAGCGCCCAGGCTGCGGGCCGTTTCACGCTCGTCGGCAATCGGGGCCTCCTGCGCCCCCTCGTCGCGCGGCATGGTGGAGGCCCCGTAGGGCGAGCCGCCGACGCCCGCGGTCGTCATGATCTGGTCGTTGGCCGAGTAGCGCACCCCGACGAACACCATGCCGAGGTGAATCAGCGGCACGAGGCTCGTGAGCACGGTCGTTTCGTGCCCGCCGTGGATGGAGCCGGTCGAGACGAACACGCCGGTCGCCTTTCCCTCCAGCTCGCCCTGGTACCACATGCCGCCGAGCGTGTCGATAAACTGCTTCACCTGCGCGGCCATGTTGCCGAAGCGAGTGGGCGTGCCCCAGATGATGCCGTCGGCCCAGCGAAGGTCGTCGTGCGTGACGCGCGGAACGTCCGCCATCGCGTCCTGGGCGGCGTCGTAGGCGTTCTGGCCCGTCATGGCCTCCGCGGCCCCGTCGAGCTCGGGGATGCGCCGGAGCCGCACCGTCGCGCCGTGAACCTGCTCGGCCCCGGCCTGCACGGCCGTGGCGAGCCGGTGGGTGGTGCCGTACGACGAGTAGTAGGGGATCACGATGTGGGGGGCGGCCGGCGTGGGCGTCCCGGACGAAGAAGAGGCTGTATCTGTCATGTTTTGAACCTAAACTGTTTAAAATTGAACTACTTGTGCAAAAGAAAACGGCATCGTCTGCCGGCTAGCCGGCCGCGCCGTGGCCAAGTTTTCGACACAGGCGCCCGAGCGTCTCCAGTTCGTCCTCGTCGAGCGCGCTCATGGCGTCCACGATGCGTTGGACGTGGCCGGGAAAGACCTCACCGATGAGGGACCGGCCCGCGTCCGTAAGGTGGACGGTGACGTAGCGCCGATCGTCCTCGTCTCGGCGGCGCTCCACGAGCTCCCGGGCTTCCAGGTTGCTAATGATGGTGCTAATGTTGCCCTTGCTCTGGAGCAGCTTCTCGCTCAGGGTGCCCTGGTGCATCGGGCCGAGGTGGTACAGCGCCTCCAGCACGCCGAATTGCCCGGAGGTGAGATTGTGAGCCTGAAAGGTCTCACTGATGGCCTGATCGACCGTATCGAAGGCGCGGCTGAACCGGATGAAGGCGTTCAGGGCGCGCTCCTCGGCATCCGTGCCGTCGTAGTGCGTGGGCATGGGAGTGGCCTCGGAAAGATCGTGGAGGGCGTGCCGCGTGTCGTGCGGCGTCGGGACCGTCCAAAGGGCGCTTCGATAAACTGTTCAATGTAAAACAGTATACTCACGGGGCCTTCACATCCGCCGTGCGGAGGGGCGGGGGCGAGCGGTGGGGAATCGGGATTCGGATGGACACCCGCGTGTGCTCTCCGGACGACAGGTATGTTTGAAATATGTGTTCTGGTTTGTATGATGAAGGCGCGCCCATTGCACCCACCCGTTCTCGCTGCGTATGACCCAGTCGCAGACTGCCCTCGCCGCGTCCCGCTCGCGCCTCGACGACGCGCCCGGTCCGGATCGGGACGGCCCGTCCCCCCATCACGCGCTCATCGTACGGTCTGCGTGGAAGGCCCGGAGGGAAACCGCCGCCGCGCGCCCCCTCTACCTCTCCCGTGTGGAGGCCGGCTTCCCCTCCCCGGCCGACGACTACGTCGAGACGACCCTGGACCTGAACGAGACCCTGATCGAGAACGAGGCGTCGACCTTCTTCGTGCGGGTGTCCGGCCGCTCGATGACGGACGTCGGCATCCACGACGGGGACACGATCGTGGTGGACCGCTCGCTCGAACCGACGGACGGCGACGTGGTCGTCGCGGCCCTCGACGGCGAGCTCACCGTGAAGCGGTACCGCGTCCGCTCCGGGCAGCCGCTTCTCGTGCCCGAGAGCGAGGGGCACGACCCGATCCCCGTCGAGCCGGGGCAGTCGTTCGTCGTATGGGGCGTGGTCACCCGGTCGATCCACGAGATCTCGTAGGTCGCCGAGCACGCAACCGGGCGGGTCGTGTTCAGAAGAGAACTGTCGCCGAAGCGCTCCGATGGAGTCTGTCTTTGCCCTGGTCGATTGCGAGAACTTCTACGTGAGCTGCGAGCGCGTCTTCGACCCGTCGCTGCGGGAGCGGCCCGTCGCCGTCCTGTCGAACAACGACGGCTGCGTGATCGCCCGCTCGGAGGAGGTGAAGGCCGCCGGCGTGCCGATGGGCGCCCCCGTCTTCAAGTGGCGCGAGGAGCTGGACGCGATGGACGCGGCCGTTCTCTCCTCGAACTACACGCTCTACGGCGACATGTCGCGGCGGGTGCACGCGCTGGTGGAAGAGGAGGCCCTCGCGCTCGAGCACTACTCGATCGACGAGGCGTTTTTGACCCTGCCGGACCTCAGCCGCCCCCACCTCCAGCAGGTGGCCGACCGCCTTCGCCGGAAGATTCTTCGCCGGGTTGGGGTGCCGATCCGCGTCGGCATCGGCCCGACGAAGACCCTGGCCAAGGTGGCCGACGAGAACGCCAAGGCGCGCAAGCGGGCCGGGTGGGGCCCCGGAACCTACGTCTGCCCCGACGAGCCCGAGCGGGAGGAGCTGCTTAGCAGAGTCCCGGTGGGCGACATCTGGGGCATCGGCTCCGCCTACGAGGAGACGCTCCACGAGAAGGGCGTCGTGTCGGCCGCGGGGTTTCGGGCGCTTCCGGACCCGTGGATCCGCTCGGAGATGACCGTGGTCGGCCTGCGCACGGCCTGGGAACTGCGGGGCCGCTCGTGCCTGGACCTGGAGCTGGTGCGCCCGGACCGGAAGACGATGATTCGCTCCCGCTCCTTCGGCGGGCGAGTCGAGTCGAAGGCGGGCCTGCGCGAGGCGCTCGCGAAGCATGCCCAGCGGGCCGCGGAGAAGCTGCGAGAGGAGGGCCGGGTGGCGAGGGGCATCAAGACGTTCATCACGACGAAGCGGTTTGGGGACCCGCCGTACTACTCGAATGGCCTGGCGGCCTCCCTCTCCACGCACACCGCCCGGGCGGCGCCGTTCGTGAAGGCGTCGCGCCGCCTGCTGGAGCCCATCTACCGCGACCGATACCGCTACAAAAAGGCCGGCGTGATGCTCTACGACATCCGCCCGGCGCGGCCCCATCAGGAAAGCCTCTTCGGCCGCCGGCGGTGCCGGGACGAGCGGCTCATGGACGCGGTCGACCAGATCAACCGGCGGTACGGTGCCCGGTCCGTGGGGCTGGCCGCCGCCGGACTGCCCGGGGCCGACGGGCCCCTCGGGCGCTCCTGGTCGATGACGCGGCAGCGCCGGTCCCCTCGCTACACGACGCGGTGGGACGAGCTGCCCGTGGCGACCGCGTGATCGCACTAGGGGGCCGCCCGCCCCGCCCGCGGCGAAACGGGACGGGGCGACGGCCCGGCGTCTCCACCCCGCCGCTCGTCGTGTGCAGGCGGGTGTTCGTCGACGCCCCCGGATCTACCGGGGCGCGCTTCGGTGCGACTCGTCCGCGATCCTTCCGATAGAATGTTCCCTGACCCCTCCGATCCCATGCGCCGATCCGCCCTGTCCCTGAGCGCTCGCTGTCTCGCCGTCCTGCTCCTCGGCCTCACGGTCGGCGGGTGCGACGAGGGCGTCGAAGGGTTTGTCGACATGGTTCTGTCCGGCACCGGGTTCGAAAAGGTAAACGTGGCGAACGGCACGGACCGGACGGTCGCCGGGACGGTCGCCCTCACGGACCCGTCGGGGCGGGAGGTGCTGGCGGACTCGTTTCGCCTCGAGCCCGACGAGGACGGCGGGGGGGTTCAGGTGAACCTTACGGTCGACGACGTCCCGGCGCTTGCGACGTACGACGCCGCCTTTCGGGCGGCCGGGCGCTACAGCGTGTCGCTGGAGCTGGACGAGCCGATTGATGAGAGCCAGACCGTTGAGGAGACGGTGGAGATTACGGCGCCCGAGCAGCAGCGCGTGCTCGTCGTGCTGGGGACAGATGAGGAGGGGCCGGTCCAGGTCACTCGGCTCCCAAACCCGGACGAGCAGGGGTAGCGCGAAGAGCGCGCGTTCTTCCGATCCCAAGTACGCCCCTGACCTTCAGGGGCTCGGCCCCGGGTCGATCGCCCCTGGACGGCAGGGCCCCCTACGCATCCGCCCCGGCGTCGGGCGCGTCGTTGGAGGAGGAGGGACCGGAATCGACCGCGTGGGCCGCCAACGTGTCGAGGGGAATCACGTCCAGCGCCGCCTCGTGGGTGCCCTCCAGAATCACCGGCGGGGCCACCCCGGCCTGAACCGCTTCTTTCCACCGCCCCGCGCAGAGGCACCAGCGGTCTCCCGGCTCCAGCCCCGGAAAGTTCATCTCGGGGCGTGGGGTCATCAGGTCGTTGCCCTGCTCGGCCGTGAACTGCAGAAACGCCTCCGTCATTTCTGCGCAGACCACGTGGGTGCCGAGATCGCGGGGCCCGGTGTGGCAACAGCCGTCCCGGTAGAATCCCGTCATCGGGTCGGTGGAGCAGGACTGAAGCGGGCCCCCGAGTACGTTTTGGGCGGAATCAACTTGCATAGGCGGCGAAGGCGTCAGTGTGACCGGAGTCAAAAGAGAGGCGGTGGGTGTCGAGGCCGTGCGTCGTGTCCGCGAGCGGGGGCCGCGTCCGACGTTGAACCGTCCCCATCGCACGGCTTCGTCGCGTTCCTCCCTCGCAGAAGGGACGACATGAGGACCGGGCCGAAATAGATGCGCTCCCGGAATCCAAGAAGAAGGCCGTTGAAAAGCAGCGAATCGCCGAACGAGCCAACCGCCTGCTTCACGAAGCGAGTGAGGGGCTGTAGCTGCCAGGCAGAGGGCACCAACCCCTCAGTACACCGTCAACTTTGTTTCTAAAGGGGGGAGCGAACTCAAACTCCCTAAGGCAGGTCGCTTCGAGCGCACCCCGGAGAGCACTCGGTCGCTCCGCTCCCAGCGCACCCCGGAGAGCACTCGGTCGCTCCGCTCCCAGCGCACCCCGGAGAGCACTCGGTCGCTCCGCTCCCAGCGCAGCCCGGTGACTATTCGGTCGC
>NCRB01000104.1 GCA_002894665.1 Salinivenus iranica | reverse complement strand
GGGGTGGGGAAACGGTTAGCCACGGGGCGAGAGCTCGGAGAGGGCGTCGAGCGTCTCGAACGAGGCGCCGTTCTGGAGCTCGTCCCAGGTCGGGTAGTCGGTGTAGCCGCGCTCATCGCCGTTGTAGAAGGTCTCCTCATCGGGCACGTTCACCGGCAGGCCCTCCTTCAGGCGGCGCGGGAGGTCGGGATTGGCGAGGAAGGACCGGCCAAAGGCGACAAGATCGGCGTAGCCCTGCTCGATGGCGTCGCGGGCGGTCGTCTCGTCGTAGTTGCCGTTGGCCACGAGCGCCCCATCGAACGCCTCGCGGATGGCGCGGAAGACAGTACCGGTCTCGCCATCGTCCTGCACGGGCGGCTTCGGATCGTTCGGCTCCACGAGGTGCACGTAGGCCAGACCAAAGTCGTCGGCCACGGCCGCCGCGCCCCGGAAGGTCTCCTCGGGCGTGTCGTCGTAGGTGCCGTGGACGGGGCTGAGCGGCGAAAAGCGCACGCCGACGCGCTCTCGTCCCCACTCGTCCGTCACCGCCGCCATCACCTCGCGCAGGAAGCGAAGGCGGTTTTCGAGCGAGCCGCCGTAGCGGTCCGTGCGCTCGTTGGTCCCGGAACGCAGGAATTGGTCAATGAGGTAGCCGTTGGCCGCGTGAATCTCGACGCCGTCAAACCCGGCGCGGCGGGCGTTCGCGGCACCCTCTCGGTACTGCTCCACCACCTCGGGCACCTCCTCGGTCTCCAGCGCCCGCGGCGTCTCGAAGTCCGTCATCTCCAGGTCGGGCGTAATCACCTGTCCCTCGGCGGGGATGGCCGACGGGGCGACGGGCTTCTCGCCGTCGTGGTACGCCGAGTGCGAGATGCGCCCCACGTGCCAGAGCTGCAGGAAGATGCGACCGTCGGCCTCGTGCACCGCGTCGGTCACCGTCTGCCACCCCTCCACCTGCGCCTCGGAGTGGATGCCGGGCGTGCGGGGGTAGCCCTGTCCTTTCGGCGCCACCTGCGTCGCCTCGCTCACCAGCAGGGCGGCCGAGGCGCGCTGCCGGTAGTACGTGGCGTTCATCTCGGTGGGCACGTTGCCCTCCGCGGCACGGTTGCGGGTGAGCGGGGCCATCGCCACGCGATGCGGAAGCGTGAGGGGGCCGAGGTCAAGAGCGTCGAAAAGCGGATCAGCCACAGCAGGTACAATTGATGAACAGGTCGGATGGACAACCGGGCGTATGACATTTTGAAACGAACGTTCCAGAAATGAACGGGTCTTCCGTTGTTCTCCCAATTCCGGGGATGTCCTTTCTCTACGGCACAGGATCGGGGCCTGACTGCAGAGCGACCAGCGTCGTGTCGATGATGTCGTCGAGGGCGGCACGGTTGGGCTGTAGCTTGGCCGTCACGTGGAGGCCGCGGTACGCATTCGCCAAGAACCGCCCGGCGGACGCGGGCGCCACCGACGCCGGCACCTCGTCTTCCTCCTGCGCCCGCTGCACGGCCCCGGCGAAGGCCTCCTCCATCCCCCGCAACCCCGCCGCGGCACAGCGCTCGGTGTCTTCGCTGTGGCGGGCCCGCTCCACGGTGGCGTCCACTAGAAAGCAGCCCTCTCCCTCCTCACACGCCGCGGCGGTGTGCTCCAGAACCATCCGGAGGCGCGTGAGCGGCGACCCCTCCCCGGTCAGCTGATCCGCAATGCGCGCCACCTCCCGCTCGCGGTACCGGTCGAGCGCAGCGAGGTACAGCTCGTGCTTGCACCCAAAGCTCTCGTACAGGCTCGACCGGCTGAGGCCCGTCGCCTCCACGAGGTCCTGCACGCTCGTCCCCTCGTAGCCGGTCGATAGGAACTGCCGCGTGGCGCGGTCGAGCACCTCCTCGGGGTCGAACTCTTTGGGGCGCGGCATGGGCGTGAGACCACCTGTGAGCGTGGCGTGGGTCCCCTCACACGAACGGCGCCCCACAACGATCCAGCCCCCCTCAGGAAACGTCTAAACTGAACTGTTCATTCCAGAAGACAAAGATGCCTCCCGATCTCGCACTCTGTTCGTAGCTCGCCTCTTCCATGAAGGCCATTGAACTCAACGTTGGCACCGACTCCCTCGACGCCTTTCAGGCGGTGGACCGCCCCGTGCCCGACCCCGGTCCCGGCCAGGTACGCGTCCAGTTGCACGCGGCATCGCTCAACTACCGCGACCTATCGGTGGCGCGGGGCACCTACCCTGGCACCGACGGCGACACGAGCGTCGTCCCGCTCTCGGACGGCGCTGGCGTGGTCGACGCCGTGGGCGAGGGCGTGACCCGCTTCGAGGCAGGCGACCGCGTGACGAACACCTTCTCGCAAGTGCCGACGGACGCCCCACCGTCGGCGGACCGGCAGGCCCTTGGGCTCCCGCTTGACGGCACCCTCCAAGAGCAGCGGGTCTTCCACGAAAATGGCCTGGTGCACGTCCCGGAGACTCTCTCGCTGGAGCAGGCCGCCACGCTCCCCTGCGCGGCTCAGACCGCCTGGCACACGCTCTTCGGGGCCGGGCGGCCCGTGCTGCCGGGGCAGACGGTGCTCACGCTCGGCACCGGCGGCGTCTCCACCTTTGCCCTCCTCTTTGCGAAGGCGGCCGGGGCTCGCGTCCTCATCACCTCCTCCAGCGACGACAAGCTGGAGCGGATGCGGGCCCTCGGGGCGGACACGACCATCAACTACGAGCGCACGCCCGACTGGCACGAGGCCGTGCAGGACGCCACCGACGGCCGCGGCGTCGATTGCGTCGTGGAAACCGGCGGCCTCGGCACGCTGGAGCGCTCCTTCCAGGCGGCGGCCCCGAACGGCAAGGTCGGCCTCATCGGGGTCCTCGCCGAGGCCGACGAGAACCCGAATCCGTACCTCCTCATGCAGCGCCGCGGGCACCTGCACGGCATCTACGTGGGCGACATCGAACACCCACTCGACTCGTTCCGCGCCATGAACGCTGCCATCGACGCCAACGATATTGAGCCGGTCCTTGACCGCACCTTCGACATTGAATCGGTCCCGGAGACGTACCAGCATCTGGCCGAGGCCGGCCACGTGGGCAAAGTGGTCGTCACGATCTGAATCGGCCTCGCTCCGCAGGCTGGTCCTCCAGCGAGAAGCCGGCGGGAACGTTCGCCCGTGCCCTGAATGCAACAGGTCTCTAACGCGCCGTCCCTTTCTCCCGGACGGCTCCACTGTCCGTTTTCCGCACCCTTCTCCCGCCCGCCATGGAGCTCATTGAAGACCTCGAC
This sequence comes from Salinivenus iranica, assembly GCA_002894665.1. GTDB lineage: Bacteria > Bacteroidota > Rhodothermia > Rhodothermales > Salinibacteraceae > Salinibacter > Salinibacter iranicus. Next base: position 3,962 of record NCRB01000104.1, on the reverse strand, counting down.
GTGCTCGATGAGGACCGCGTTCGCCAGCGCGAGGCCGGCGACGCCCCCGACGAAGACCTCGACCGCGCCAAGCACGGCTACGACGCCACCGCCGGCGACAAGCAGGTCTACATCGAGACCTACGGCTGCCAGATGAACGTGAACGACTCCGGCATCGTGGCGTCGGTGTTGGAGGAGAGCGGCTACGGCCTCACGCGGGACGCCGACGAGGCCGACGTGGTGCTCCTCAACACGTGCGCCATCCGTGAGAACGCCGAGCAGAAGATTCGCACCCGCCTCGGCATGCTGCGGGCCGAGAAGGCACGACGGGACGGCGAGCTCATGCTGGGCGTGCTGGGCTGCATGGCCGAGCGCCTGCGTGAGAAGCTGCTGGAGCAGGAGGACCTGGTGGACGTGGTGGTCGGGCCGGACGCCTACCGCGACCTCCCGCGCCTGCTCTACGAGGCCGACGCCACGGGCCAGGCCGCCGTCAACGTGGAGCTCTCCAAGCAGGAGACGTACCAGGACATCCAGCCGGTGCGGTACGACTCGAACGGCGTGAGCGCCTACGTCTCCATCATGCGCGGCTGCGACAACATGTGCACCTTCTGCGTGGTGCCGTTCACGCGGGGCCGCGAAGAGAGCCGACCCGTGACCACCATCCTATCTGAGGTCTCGCAACTCGTGGAGGAGGGCTACAAGGAGGTCACGCTCCTCGGCCAGAACGTGAACTCCTACCACTACACCGACGAGAACGGGGCGTCCGTGAGCTTCGCCGAGCTGGTGGACCGCGTGAGCCGCGTCTCGCCGGAGATGCGCGTCCGCTACTCCACGAGCCACCCCAAGGACTGCACCGACGAGCTGCTGAAGGTGCACCGCGACCGGCCCAACGTCTGCAACTACATTCACCTGCCGGTGCAGCACGGCAACACCGAGGTGCTCGACCGCATGCGCCGCACCTACACCCGCGAGGAGTACCTGGCGCTCACCGAACGGGCGAAGGAACTATGCCCGGGCGTCTCCCTCTCCACCGACCTCATCGCCGGCTTCTGCGGTGAGACGGAGGAGCAGCACGAGGACACGCTGTCGCTGATGGAGCAGGTGCGCTACGATCACGCCTACATGTTCAAGTACAGCGAGCGGCCCCAGACCTACGCCGCCCGCAAGTACGAGGACGACGTGCCGGAGGACACGAAGCAGCGTCGACTGGAGGAGATTATCACTCTCCAGAACCAGCACGCCAAGGAGAGTAACGAGGCGGAGATCGGCCGCGTGCACACCGTGCTCGTGGAAGGCACCAGCAAGAAGAGCGACGAGCAGTTCTTCGGACGGACGGACACGAACAAGGGCGTCGTCTTCGACCGCGAGGACTACGAGAAGGGCGACTACGTGCGGGTCCGCATCGACGACTGCACCTCCAGCACCCTCCTGGGCACGGCCCTCGAAAAGACGACGCTCGAGGAAGCAGCACGCACCAACTCGATCACGACGACGCCCGTGGCTGCGTAACTGCTGCAATGCAGATCCTACGACTGCCGTGGACTTCCATCCATACTTTGATCGGAGTCGAAACCGGCACCCGAACGTGACGCGGGATATTGCTTAGGAAATCGCTGCGTCATACGAGCATGAGGAGACACAGGATGACGGTCGAATTCGCCGCTGGGGCTACAGCACGGACCTCGACAAGTACGTACGGGGTATCCTCCTCCCCGACGGAAACACAATCTTAAACGCTTTCCCTGATCGGGATTGCGAGAGGAAGTACAAGCCATGATTTTGACCTACTATCCCGACATTGATACTTTAGATGTCGATTTTCACATACCGGATGGAGAGAAATTTGACTCTCTACAGGAAGCACGGGACACTGCCCAGGAAGTTGTGTCGCGGACGAGGATTCCGAAGGAAGGCTCCGAGACGTACGACGCAGATCCTACTGGCCAAACACATGCCCATTACAGAGACGACAAGCTCGCAGGGTTGACAATCGAGCATGCTAGTGTGCGTGCACCAGAAGCCTGGAACATTCCTTCTCTTCGGAAAGAGGCAGCAGAGGTCGCAGTCTCAACAGGACGTATTGTTGAGCGAATCACCTACGATCTACTGTCGAATCGAAAATCGATTCACCAAGGGGGGCTCGCTCCTCACTCTCCCCACACGTCGGACGAGGCCGTACAGGAGTTCAACGAAATGATTGACGAGATCGAGGCAGCATCGGCTGCCGCGTAGCGTTGACACGGATTTCCCGGCGGCCTCGAAACGTTGCCCCGGGCCCCCAATTGCCGTAGGCGCATCTTTTTCTCATTCCCCCCGCCCCACCGCATGCTCATCTACGAAGTGAACCTGACCGTCGACGAGGACGTGGCGCCGCGCTACAGCAGCTGGCTCCGTGAGCACGTTCGCGACATGCTGGAGCTCGACGGCTTTGAGGCCGCCGTCTGGCTCGACCGTCACGACGACGCGACCACGGTCCCCGAGGCCGACGAGCCCACCGACCCGCGCACGTGGACGATCCAGTACCAGGTGCGCGACCGCGAGGCCCTGCAGTCGTACTTCGACGAGCACGCCGACGCGATGCGCCGCGAGGGCGTGGAAAAGTTTGGCGAGTACGTGGAGACGAGCCGCCGCATCTTCGAGCAAAAACGCCTCTTCGGGGGCGGCGGGGCCGCGTAGGGCACGCCCACTGTACGGAAGAGGCGTGATGGAATCTTCACCCCCCCATCGCCCGTCCGCGGATCCTGCGGGCCTAGCGCGGGTGTGATATAAGGCCGGATTCCGACATTGTGGCAGCCTCGCCGTCGGGATCCGTCCCTCTCTCTGCAGTACGGAGCTTCAGTACCTACTCCATGGATCGCGCCTCCATCCAGGACCGCTTCGGCATCGTCGGCGAGTCCGACGCTCTCAAGAACGTCATCGACCGCGCCCGGCAGGTCGCCAAAACCGACATCACCGTCCTTCTGCAGGGCGAGAGTGGCGTGGGCAAGGAGCTGATCGCCCAGATGCTGCACGAGCTGTCCATGCGCCGCCACGACCCCATGGTGGTCGTCAACTGCGGCGCCATTCCCGAGGGCCTCATCGAGAGCGAGCTGTTTGGGGCCGAAAAGGGCGCCTACACCGGCGCCGTCGAGCAGCGCGTCGGGTACTTCGAGGAGGCCGACGGCAGCACCATCTTCCTCGACGAGATCGGCGAGATGCCGAAGGCCGCCCAGGTGCGCCTGCTCCGTGTCCTCGAGAACGGACGCTTCAGCCGCGTGGGGGCCTCCACGCAGCAGGAGGTGGACGTGCGCGTGGTGGCCGCCACGAACAAGGACCTGGGCGAGGAGGTGCAGGAGAGGCGGTTCCGGAAGGACCTGTACTACCGCCTCAGCACCGTCCTCATCGACATCCCGCCGCTGCGCGAGCGGTCGGACGACATCCTGCCGATCTTCGAAAACTTCCTCCACCGCTTTTCGAAGGACTACAACTCCTCTCGCAAGCGCCTCACCGACGACGCCGTCGAGCTCCTGGAGTCGTACCGGTGGCCCGGAAACGTGCGCGAGCTCCGCAACCTGGCCGAGCAGGCGACCGTGCTGCTCCGCGAGGACGAAGTGTCGGCGGACGAACTGCGCCCCCTCCTCCGCGACATCGGCCAGACCGAGCCGTCCACCGACCTGGTGCACGTCGACGAACAGGAGCGGCAGCGGGCGGACGACTCGGGGAACGATGTCCGCCAGCGCGAGCTGCTGTACCGCGCCATCCTGGAGATGCGGATGGACCTGCGCGAGATGAAGGACCAGATGGAGTCGATGATCTCCGACGTGGGCGTGGTGGTGCCCCGCGAGGTGGCCGAGCGCGGCGACTTCCCCGGCGACTACGACGACTTCGTGGTGGTCCGCAACGCCGACGAGCCCCCCTCCTCCGGCTCCCGACGCCCCCGCCCCGACAACCCGGAGGAGGTTGACTCCCTCATCCGCGACGTCGTCTACGAGGTGGACGAGGAC
>NCRB01000103.1 GCA_002894665.1 Salinivenus iranica | reverse complement strand
GGGGGAGTGGGGGGTGGGGGAGCGAAATGCACATCCGCCCACACGCCCAGACTCACAAGCTCAAGATTTCTGTTGACGCTTCGCCTCAATCGAAATTTCGGTGTGCGGAACGGCCTCGAGGCGCTCCTTGGAGATCGGCTCGCCTGTGACCCGGCACACCCCGTAGGTCTTGTTTTCGATCCGTTCCAGCGCCCGCTCCAGGTAGCCAATGTACTTCTGCTGGCGGGCAATCATGAGGTGGAGCTTCTCCCGCTCCATGGCGTCGGTGCCCGCGTCGGCCATGTGCAGGCCGTACGCCGTGTTGTCTTTGGATTGCTCCTTCGCCTGCTCGACCTGCTTGCGCATCCGGTCCACTTCTTCCTTGGCTTCCTTCCGGCGCTGGAGCAGAAGCTCTTTAAAGTGCTCCAGCTCCTCGTCGGAGAACGGCGTTTCGCGCTCGGTCTCGTCCGGAGACTGCTCGTTGGTCTGTGAGGTGTTGTCCGCCATTGTGCTGAGGGAGGCAGCGAAATGGGGTGAAAGAGAAGCGTGCCCCTGGCTACCGGCGCACCGTCTCGTCCGCGGCCACTCGACGAACACCAATTGTGAGGCGCTCGTCGCGAATCTCGAACGTGTCGACGGCGTCGCCCGTCGGGGTGTTGGACGGCTGCAACTCCAGTGCCAGGGTCTCGTTCCGGATCCAGTCGCCGTGCGCGGCCACCGCCTCCGCGATGCCGTCCGTGCCGTCGTACGTGACTTCGATGCGGTCGGTCACCGCAAAGCCGGCGTCCTTGCGCAGGTTCTGAATGCGCTTGACGACTTCGCGGGCGAGGCCCTCGGCGCGCAGCTCCGCCGTGATTTCGGTGTCCAGGGCCACCGTCACGTCGCCCTCCTGCTCCACGAGCCAGCCCTCAATGCCCTCGCTCTGAATGATGAGGTCATCCGGGCCGAGCTCCACCTCCCCCCCGTCGACCGTCAGCGTGAGCGTGCCCGTCTCCACGTACTCGTCAATCACGTCGTCGTCCAGGCTCCGAACCTTCTGGTTCACGTCCTTCACGAGGTCGCCGAGGCGGGGGCCGAGCCGGCTAAAGTCGGGCTTGGCCGACCGACTCACCACCTCGCTCGTGTGCTCCACGTACTCGATGTCCTTCACGTTGACCTCGTCGAGAATCACGTCCCGCACCTGTTCCACATCCGCCTCGGGCACGCCGGTGCCGGTGACCACCAGGAGGCGCGGCAGCGGCTGGCGCACGTTGATCTCGGCCTGATTGCGGAGCGAGAGGGTGCTGGAGGCGATGCTCCGCGCCAGGCCCATCCGGCGCTCCAGGGCGTCGTTGCGCTCGGCCTCCTCCACCTCGGGGAAGGACGCAAGGTGCACCGATTCGGCCTCCGCGCCGGTCACCTCCGTGAGCGTGCGGTAGAGCCACTCGCCGAAGAACGGCGCGATGGGGCTCATCAGTTTGGCCGTGGCCTCCAGGCACTCGTAGACGGTCTGGTAGGCCGCTTCCTTTTTCGCGGCGGCGACCGTGCCGCCCTGTCCCGGTTGACCGTCCTGTTCGCTCTTCTTCGAGGCCCAGAAGCGGCTCCGCGAGCGGCGCAGGTGCCAGTTCGAGAGCTCCTCCACGAAGGCCTCCACCGCCCGCGCCGCGGTGGTCGGATCGTAGTCCTCCAGCGCCTCCTCCACCGTCTGCGTCGTGGTGTGCAGGCGGCTGATGATCCACTGGTCGAGCTCCGGTCGCTCGTCGACTGGCATCCGCTCGTTCTGATAGCGGAAGCCGTCGATGTTGGCGTAGGTGGCGAAGAAGCGGTAGACGTTCTCCAGCGTGCCGAAGAAGGTGCGCCGCAGGTCCCGCAGGCCGCGCTCGCTGAAGCGGAGGCTCTCCCACGGCGGCGCGTTGCTCATCATGAACCAGCGCACCACGTCGGCCCCGTAGTCGTCGATGACGCGGAAGGGCTCGACGGTGTTGCCCTTTGACTTCGACATCTTGTTGCCGTCCTCGTCGAGCACGAGGCCGTTGACGACCACGTTCTCGTAGGCCACGTCGTCGAAGACGAGGGTGGCGATGGCGTGCAGCGAGTAGAACCAGCCGCGCGTCTGGTCGACGCCCTCGGCGATGAAGTCGGCCGGAAAGTTAGCCTCGAAGGCGTCCTCGTTCTCGAAGGGGTAGTGCCACTGCGCGTACGGCATGGCGCCCGAGTCGAACCACACGTCGATGAGGTCGGGCACGCGGCGCATGGTGCCGCCGTCCGGCCCCTCCCATGTCAGGTCGTCGACGAACGGGCGGTGGAGGTCGATCTCCTCGTCATCGTCCGGCAACTGGTCGCCACACTTCTCGCGCAGCTCCTCCACGGAGCCAATGACCTCGTAGTAGTCGGAGTCTTCTTTGTCGCTCTCCCACACCGGCAGCGGCGTGCCCCAGTAGCGGCGGCGGCTGAGCGCCCAGTCCACGTTGTTCTCCAGCCACTCGCCAAATCGTCCTTCGCCGATGGCCTCGGGCTGCCAGTTGATCGTGTCGTTGAGCTCCACCATCCGCTCCTTGAGCCGGGTCGTCTCGATGAACCAGCTCTCGACCGGATAGCTCATCAGGGGCGTGCCCTTGCGCCAGTCGTGCGGGTAGTTGTGGAGGTAGGTCTCGTGCTTGTAGAGCCGGCCGCGGCGCTTGAGGTCGTCGGTGATCGTCTTGTCCGCGTCCTTGAACCACATCCCCTCCACGAGCGGCGCCTCGGCGGTAAACTCGCCGTCCTTGTCGATGGGGTTGAAGAGGGGCAGGCCCTCGTCCTGCGCAACAGCGTAGTCTTCCTCGCCGAAGGCGGGCGCCATGTGCACGATGCCGGTGCCCTCCTCGGTCGAGACGATATCGGCGTCGAGCACGTACCACGCCTCTTCGCCGGGCGTGGCGCGATCGGTAAAGTAGTCGTAGACCGGTTCGTAGCGCTGTCCGATCAACTCCTCGCCCTTGAACGTCTCCTCCACCGTGTAGTCCTCGTCGATCACGTCGTCGAGCAGGGCCTCCGCAAGAATCAGCGTCTCGGCGCCCTGATGCGGGTCCTCGTGGTGAATCTTGACGTACGTGAGGTCCGGCCCCACGGCGAGCGCCGTGTTGGAGATCAGCGTCCACGGCGTCGTGGTCCAAGCCAGGAAGTAGGTATTTTCCTCTCCTGCGACGGGGAAGCGGATGTAGACGCTCGGGTCCTGCGTCTCCTCGTAGCCGAGGCTCACCTCGTGGGAGGAGAGGACGGTGTGCGAGCCGGGGCTGTACCACTGGATCTTGTGGCCCTTGTAGAGCAGGTCCTCCTCCTCGATCTGCTTGAGGAGCCACCAGACGGTTTCGATGTAGTTGGTCTCGAACGTCACATAGGGATCGTCGAGGTCGACCCAGTAGCCCATGCGCTGCGTGAGCGTGTCCCAGAGGTCCTTGTACTCCAGGACGCTGTCGCGGCAGGCGGCGTTGTACTTCTCGATGCCGTATTCCTCGACCTCCGCCCGCGTCTCCAGACCCAGTTCCTCCTCCACCTCAATCTCCACGGGCAGGCCGTGGGTGTCCCAGCCGGCCTTGCGCGCCACCTGGTAGCCCTGCATCGTCTTGTAGCGGCAGAAGATGTCCTTAATCGACCGGGCGAGCACGTGGTGAATGCCGGGCTTGCCGTTGGCCGTGGGCGGCCCCTCGTAAAAGGTGAACGTCGGCTGCCCCTCGCGCTCCTCGATGCTGCGCTCAAAAATATTCTGACGGTTCCACCAGTCGAGAACGTCCTCTTCGAGATCGGGAAGCGAAAGCTGATCGGGAGTGTCGAACTGCGCCATAGGGTCGTCGGGCCGGAGTGCATTTCATTGTCGCGGTAGCCGAACCCTACGCCGCGGCGCGCTCGGATGTTCGTCAGCGATGGCACTGCCCATCCCAACCGTTCCAATCTCACACTTGCCCCCACATGCAAACCGCAACTCTAACACTTTCATTTTTCCCAGGGGGGGGGGTTACTTTAGAATTGCACTTCAGCCTCAATTCATGTTGAGTGCGTTTTCAACTCTTTCCAGGGCCGCAGCTATTCTTCCGGATTGGTCTACGCAGTCCGATGCGTCTGCTCTCCCGACCTTTTCCACTTCTTTCGACGCTCCTAGCAGTCGCGCTCCTGGCTGGATGCGACGGCCCCGGCCCCTCCGACGAGGGTGGAAGCACAATCTTCCCGCCGCCCGAACCGAAGGTGCAGATGCTTCCGCGGTGGAGTCCCGATGGCGAACGCATCCTCTACTACGATCACGGACTGGTTCATTACGATCCGGAGACGAACCTGTCGGAGCATGACCAAAGCAAGAAGGGCTTCTGGACGATGCGACCCAACGGAACTAATAAATAGCAACTCACGACTCGACCGGAGGGCCCGGTTGGACAAGATTCTTCCTCGTAAGCCGTCCGAATAAACCAATCGATCCTGCCCTGCCCGATCCATACATATGAAAAAGACTCTTGCGTAGAAGGCATCACGTACTGCCATTCAACTGACTCATCATCCCGATGCGCTGTATCGTTCGACGACTCTCGTCTCTACTTCCGGCCTTGTTGGCCCTCGCCGTGCTTGGCGGCTGCGACTCCGTGGCCCCGCCCGACCAGCCGGACGTGCGGCGAGTGGACCGCTTCCCGGCCTGGAGTCCCAACGGCGACCGCATCGCATACCTCCACGATGCCGGGCCCACCGAGGACAGCGCCGACGTGACCGGGCTTTACATTCTCGATTTGGACGCCGACTCGACGTGGCTCGTCACCGACGGCCTTGTCACCAGTCCCGACTGGCGGCCTGACGGAGAGCGGATTGCTTTCTCGGCCGGGGACATCTTCACTATCCGACCTGATGAATCCGATCCGCAGCGAGTAACCGAATTGGGGAGCTCTTTTCGTCCACACTGGTCACCAGACGGCAAAACCGTCACGTTTGGTCGGTCTGGCACGACAGAAGAAGTAGGGATTTGGTTTGCTCACCTTGCCGATTCAACGTTCACGAAATTCGGATTTGGAGCGACTCCTGCTGACTGGTCACCAAGCGGCGACCGAATCGTCTACAACTTTCAAAATCAGCTCTGGACCGCCGATACGAGTCGTATCGACACTACTCAGCTTACCAGCAACGGATTTGTAAACAATCGCGATCCGGCCTGGAGCCCGAACGGAGAATGGATTACTTGGTCTCCCATCAACGACGATGGAAACTATGAACTCTGGATCATGCGGGCTGACGGCACCGAACAGGAGAAGGTCGTCGACCGGGGACGCGAGCCGGCCTGGGGACCGAATTCCGAGCGCATCGTGTTCTCCAGGCCTGCTTCTAACAGCGACTACACAGCCCTCTGGATCGTCGACCGAGACGGATCGAACCTGCGGCAGATCACAACCCCTTCTCACAATCCCTTGAACTAACGGTCTCTTACGGACCGGAGGACAACGCGTCTTCCCCATAAAAAACCCCTCGACGGGCCCGACGCCCGTTTCCATCCGACCTGGATCCGCCAAGATCAATCAGCATCGGGGGACCGGTACGCCCGACCCGTGAGGGCAAGGTGGCCGGCATCCCTCGTTCTTCCGATTCTGTTTCTCGATTCGAACGAGGTTTGCTATGCGAACCGTATTTGTAACCCTTCTTTTCGCCAGTTTGTTCGTCACTCCGCTTTTTGGTCAGCCCCAGCAAGCGCCCAATCCGGGTGAGCCCGTCGAGGGCGTCGTGCTCGTGAAGTTTACGCCCGAGGGACTACCGGACTTGAAGCAGCGCATTCATCCGAACGATCTCCCCGAAGCCGCGTCTCGCTCCATGGGCAGCCGGCCGCCGCTCCGCCGGATGCTTCCCTTTAACGAAGGCCGCAGGGTCTTCTCCGACTTTACCCCCGCCGACACCCTCGCCCGTCACCGAACCACCGGCGAGCAGGTCCGACTCGTCGACCTCTCGCGCTGGTACACGCTCACGGTGCCGGACACGAGCCGCATCGAGGCCCTCGTCAAACGCCTGGAGAAACATCCCCTGGTAGAAGCGGCCGCTCCAGAGTACCCCCTGCGGCCCAGTGTGGTTACACCCGACGACCCAGAGTTCGAAAGCGGCGACCAGTGGCATCTGGACAATCCCATTGGCAATGACGCAGACATCGATGCACCGGAAGCGTGGGAACTGAACAAGGGGCGAAGTGACGTGACCATTGCCGTGCTCGATGGTGGAGTCGATTACAATCACCCGGATCTCGATCCTGGAAATCGAAGTCGTGTCATTCAAGGCTACGACGTGGCCGATAATGACGGCGATGCCATGGACGACATCCCGAGCGGCAAGGGGTTCGCCGGACACGGAACGAAGGTGGCCGGGGTTGCCGGGGCGATCACCGATAACAATCAGGACATCGCCGGGGTGATGTGGAACACGCAGATCATGCCCGTAAAAGTTGCCTTCACCGACGGCCCGTGGTGGGATCCGTTCGGCTGGACACAGGGATCAGCGTTCCGGGCTGTTTCCGCCGAAGGGGTGAATTACGCTCGTAACAACGGTGCCGACATCATCAACATGAGCTTCGGATCGCCCGATTATCCGGGCACACTCGAACGCATGTTTATCGGCAATCCCCTCGGCGAGGCGGCTTACAATGCCTACTTGCAAGGTATTGTCGTTATAGCCTCCTCGGGAAATGACAGCAACGACCACGTCGGTTTTCCAGCCACCAACTCGGGTGTGATTTCTGTCGGCAACACGACGATTACCGACTCGCGTAATTCGAACTCGAACTATGGGCCGGCCCTCGACCTCGTGGCCCCGGGCACTGACTATCCGTCTACCAAGCGCGGTGGAGGTGTCGATCCGGACGTGTTTGGCACGTCGTTTTCGGCCCCCACGGTGTCAGGCGTCGCCGGGCTCATCCTTTCGGAGAGTCGCGATCGGAATCTTGGCCTCACCAACGACGATATCGAACACCTGATGGAAAAGACAGCAGACAACGTCGAGGACATGGACGGTCAGGACATCACAGACGAATTCGGTCACGGCCGAATCAACGCCCGCAAGGCGCTGGAGGCCCTCCAGTCGCCGAACGACGTGATCACGGCCACCCATACCGGCGGCTCCGGCAATAAAGTTGACGACGACTTCAAGCAGATCTTCTTCGATAACGGTCGTCCTACGGGCCTCGCCTCCGGCACTTACTTCGTCGATGTCTACGAGGTCACCGGCCACGTCTCGTTCCCAACGTATTTCCAAAATGGACCGCCGATGGTGTGGATTCGCGAGCGAAGCACGAAGGGCTGGAGTATCGCAAATCCAAATAACGAGATGCCGTGGGTGAAAATCACAAACGTCACGCAGAGTGGGTTCGACTACAGAACGTATGTGTACTACGTGGAGTCGGACATCAACGGGCGGCAGTACGACAGCTACTATCCTGCCTCCCCATCCAATGTTGAGCTTGCGTATACTGCGATAGGTGAGCCCGGCACACCCCCGCCGGAGGCTACCCTCTCCGGACCCTCCAACTTGGAGAGCGGCCAGACCGGCACCTGGACGGCCGACGTGAGCGGCGGACAGGGCTCCACCTCCTACGTCTGGGAGTACCGCCCCCTCGGCTCTTTCTCCTGGCAGAGCAAATACTGCACAGGCGAAAGCTGCTCT
>NCRB01000102.1 GCA_002894665.1 Salinivenus iranica | reverse complement strand
CACCAGGACCCCCAGCAGCACGAGCGCCAGGGCCCCCACCAGCGTGGCGGTTTTGCCCAGCACGTACGCCGCCCGCGGCACGGGCTGGCTCCACAGGAAGGCGCGCTCGTCGTGCTCCTCGTGGGCCGCGCTCACGCCAATAAGGAGGCCGAAGAGGGGCACCACGTAGAGCAGCAAGAGCAGCAGCCCAGATGGCACGGCCTCGGGCCGGCTGCTGAGTGCCGCCACGGCAATGCTTCCCGCCCATACCACCCCCGCAAAAATCTGCACGAACCGGTTGTGGAACGTCGTCGTGACCTCCCGGCGCACGATGGCCGTGTAGACCGACGCGGGCAATGTGAAAAGCGACATCGATGGCGGGTGCGAATTGGGGAGAAGAAACGCGCGAGACGATCCGTCGGCTACGACACCTGCGGCCGGGCCGACGGAGACTCGGACAGGGCCGCCTCGGCCGCCTGGATCGTTCCGTCGGCGCAGCGCAGGACGCGGTCCGTCAGGGGTCGCCACACGTCAAGCAGGTGCGTGGCCAGGAGAACGGTGGCCCCGGCCGCCACGTGCGCTTCCAGGCGGTTCATGAGGAACGTGCGCCATTCGGGATCGAGGCTGAGGGCCGGTTCGTCGAGCAGGAGGACGGGGGCCTCGGCGAGCTCCAGGAGCGCCAGCCCCAGCCGCTGCCGCATGCCGCCGGACAGGGTGCGGCACGGCTTGTCGGCGGCGTCGGTAAGGGCCACCCGCGCCAGAAGGGGGGCGATGCGATCGGGGGGCGCGTCGCCCGCCCCAGCGCCCCCTTCCTCGCTTCGCCCGGGGCGGAGCCCAGCGTAGAAGCGGAGCACCTGCCGGGGCGTGAGCGCCTCGTGGAACCGGACGTCCTGCGGGAGAAACGCGAGGCGTGCCTGCGCGGCCGTCCGGTCGGTGGTCACGTCCACCCCGTCGACGCGGGCGGTGCCTGCATCCGGGGCCGTGAGCCCCGCCAGCACGTGAAGCGTCGTCGTTTTGCCCGAGCCGTTGGGGCCCACCAGGGCCGTCACCGTGCCCGGCTCGGCCGCAAACGATGCCCCGCGAAGCACCGGCGTCTCGCCAAATGTTTTCCACAGGTCCGATACGTCAATCATGCAAATCGCCTCCGCAGCCCGATCCAACCGGCTGCCAGTAGTGCAAGGCCCAGTGCGAGGGAGGGCACGACGCCCCGCCCGGCGGTCCCCTCCAGGGCCACGGGCGGACGCAGGAGCGGCGCCGGGTCGGTAATGGAGGACACGCCGGTGCCCGCCACGCGTCCCAGCGCCTCGGACAGCAGAGCCAGCCCGGGACTGCCCGCCAGCAGGTCGACGTACGGGAACGCGCTTCGGCGTCCGCCAAAGAGGTCCACCGTGTGGTGCGGCAGTTCGCTCACCCCGTCGGCGTTCACGTCGAGCAGCCCCCGAGGGCCCCAGTAGTTGCCCCGCCCGTCCACCTGCCACTCGTTGGTTTCACTGGTGCCATCCACCGTGGCCGTGTTCAGGTTGCCCTGAAATACATTTTCCCAAAATTGGTTGTCCGTGGAGCTCCCCGAAAAGCGGAGCCCACGGTAGTTCGACGCCACGACGTTTCGCTCAAACGCACTTCGCGTGCTGTTTTCGATGTAGACGCCGGTGCCGTTTTGGGTCATCTGGTTGTTCACGAAGCGACTGTTGTCCATGGACTGGAGCAACAGGCCGTAGCCGCGCTGGGTGCGGTTGCTGTGAAAGACGTTGTGCCGTGCCACGAGGCCGGTCGAATACATCAGGGCCGAGCCCGAGGCATTGTCGGTAAAGCGGTTGTGTTCGAATACGTTGTCGTCCGAGTACATGTAGTGCAGCCCGTAGCGCACGTCGTGGATCGTGTTGTGGGCCGCGTAGGCGTGGTTGGAATGCGAGAAATAGATCCCGTCCCGCGTGTGGTGCACGGTGTTGTGCGTGATTGTGCTGTGGAGGGCGTTCCACAGGTGGACGCCGTTGCCTCGCTGGGGGACCGGGAGGGGCACCTCGCAGTCGCCGCCCGCCGGCGGCACCGTGCAGTCGTGGCGCCGGGCCTCCTCGGGAGAAAGGCGGCGGGACACCGTCGGCGGCCCCTCAATGCGGTTCCCGGCAATTACGACCCGGGGGTTCCCCTTTACGTAGATCCCGTGCAGCACGTCGGACAGATGATTGTCGCAGAGCGTCACACGGGCGGCCTGAACCATCACGCCGGCATGGTCCTGGTTCAGGCTTTTGCCGGAGTCGGTGATGCGGAAGCCGGCAATCGTCACGTCGGGCGCAGTCACGGTCACGACATGCGTCTGATCGTCGCCCCGCAGGTGCGGGCGGTTCTCCCCCACCAGCACCAGCGACGTGTCCACGACGAACGGACCGTCGTGCACGCCCCCGTCTACCACGATGGTGTCGCCAGGTGCGGCAGCCTCAATTCGGGCTTGCAACAATGGTTGGGCAAGCCCCGGATCGACGCTGAGGAGCAATCCAAATGTGAGTGCCCAGAGAAATCGCATTTCGTTGAAGGTTGGACCGTTGAACGTTCAACGGTAAACGTTCAACGAAAAGGGGGAGAGGGAGGGCTTATGCCGCGACCGTCTCAGGATCGGGCTCAACCTCCGACGAGCTTGTATCCTGTCGTATTCCCATCCAGATGGCCCCGCCGAGACACACCACCGCCCCCAGCAAAAGGGCCGACCCTTCACGCGGAAAGCTGTACTGCGTGAAGTTTGCAATCTGCTTCCACCCAATGAGGATGGGCGTGAAGGGGTCGATGTCCATGGGCGCCCGGGGGTCCAGGTTGTGGGCGTAGGTGTAGAGCTGGTAGTAGAACCGCCACATCGAGAACATCCCGAAGTAGATAAACAACACGAGGGTGTCCACCACGGACTTCACCGTCCCGAAAAAGGCGGCGCGTAGGGCCAGCAGGGCAAATCCTCCGAGGAGGAACGGAATGAACGTCATTTCCGCAAAGTCTTCCTCCTCAATCGGCGCCATGCCGATGTAGTGGTTCAGGTTGTTAATCTCCTTGAGGTCCTGTCCCTCATTTCCGGCCTCCAGCTTGTAGCTGTGAATGTAGAGGTCGAGCCCCTCCTGGTACTGCGGAGCGACCAGGTGAATCTGCCAGAGCGGCAAAAAGATGGCCCCAATCAGCAGCACGGCCGCGACCACGAGCAACAATCGCCCACGCCCCGGCACGCGCCGGTCCAGCAGCTCCGGAATGCGGTCAATGATCTTAAGCATAGTGCTTTAGCGTGTGAATGGAGAAATGGGTGGACGTGCGGACGGGGAGGGAACCGCCCCCTCCCTCCGTCCACGCGTCCCTCCGAACCCACTTATTGCGGAATGACTTCCAGGTAGCCCTGCATCTCCTGGTGGAGAGCCGAGCAGAAGTTGGTGCAATAGAACGGGTAGACGCCCGCCTTGTCGGCGGTGAACTGAAACGTTTTCGTCTCCCCGGGGGACACCACACCGTTCAGGTTGTGCTCGGAGATCCCGAAGCCGTGGATCATGTCCGACACCTGCTCGACGTTCGTCAGGTGAATGGTGACCTCGTCGCCTTCCTGCACTTCGATCTTATCCGGAAAGTACTGGCTGCGCTGCGAGATCATGTGGACCTCAACCTCGTCGCCGCTGCGCGTGACGCCGGTGTTGTCCTGCTCCCAGGTGGCGTCCGGGTGGTCGTTTTCGTCCTGCTTGTAGACCTCAATCGGATCGATGACATCCGCCGGAACGGCCTGCGCAAAGTGGGGCTCGGGCCGGGTGTAATCCTCCGCAATCATCTCCATTTCCTCGCCGGAGATGTCGATGAGCTGGCTGGTTTCCGGCATCTCGGGGCCGACCGACAGGCCGCGGTCCTTCTTCAGCTTGTTCATCGCCACCAGCCAGTCGCCGTACGGCTCCTGGGAGTCGCTGCCCGGGATGACGAGGTGTCCGATGTTGTAGTGGACGTTGATCTTGTCCGTGACCGCCTGGCTCATGTCCTCCTTCGTGGCGTCGTCCCAGGGGGGCAGTTCCCACTTGGCCACGGCCGACTCGATGAAGAGGGACGTGTAGGCGTTGCCCTCGCCGTCGAACTGCGTGTGGAGCGGGCCCTGCCCCACCGGCAC
Organism: Salinivenus iranica; assembly: GCA_002894665.1. GTDB lineage: Bacteria > Bacteroidota > Rhodothermia > Rhodothermales > Salinibacteraceae > Salinibacter > Salinibacter iranicus. The sequence goes on along the minus strand of NCRB01000102.1, from coordinate 3,670 downwards.
CTCGCCCTCCACGATGCTGTCGTAGTTGAGAACGGGAACGCCGCGGAATTCGCCCTGAAAGTCCTCGTTTTCGATGGCCGTCTTCACCTGCTCAAAGTCGAACACGGTGGTGGTCGGCTGTAGCTTGCCGGAGGCTGCGATCCAGCGGCCCGACGGGTCGGTGTCGATGCCGTGGGGGGACTTGCTGACCGGCACGAAGTACATTACGCCCTCGTGGTTGGCCGGGTCGATGAGGGGGACGCCGTTGCGGGTGTTGATGTCGTTGTTCTCGACGACCTCCTCGGCGCGCTCCCAGTTGACGAACGCGGCAAAGTCGCGGTCGCGCTGGCTGGCATTGATCTCCAGAGAGTCGTACGCCATTTCCGTATTGTAGGAGGTCCAGAACGCCCACCCATCGCTCGGGCCCTTACCGGTCGAGCCGAGGTCCCAGTTGAACGGCGGCGTTTTGACCTGCCAGCCGACGGACATTTCACCGGACTCCTCGTCCACATCCACACCGCTGACGATGCCGTTGAAGTTTTCCTCGTAGGTCTCCACGGGGGCGTGGCTGCCCTTCGGAAGCGGCACGGAGAAGCGGGTGGCCACGAGCAGGTACTCGGTGTTGGGCGTCACGAACGAGGAGCCGTGGTTGCCCATCGAGTTGGGAATAGGCCCCAAAATCTGCTTCGTTTTGAAGTCCCGCAGGCTAATGCGGGCGACCCGGTTGTTGGCGTTGTCGTTCACGAAGAGCCAGCGGCCGTCGTAGACGCCGTCCGTCTTGGAGAGGCCGGGGTGGTGAACGTCGCCCCAGTTGTACTCGCCCATCATTTCTTTCGTCTTCTCGTCGTAGCCGTAGCCGTGACCAGGCGAGGGCGTGAAGACCGGAATTTCCTGAATCTCACGCAGGGAGGGCAGGCCGCCCACGAACACTTGGCCGGAGTGGCCGCCGGAGTAGAACAGGTAGTAATCGTCCTTTTCGCCGGGCGGGACATAAGAGGCGGGCGCGCCGTCGTTCGAGTCCGACGAGGACGACCCGCCGCAGCCCACGAGGCCCAGCGCCAGGACGGCAATAAGGAGAGTGGTGATACGTCTCATGGCGAAACGGGGGTTGGGTGAATGCATGGTGAGAATAGGAAAGACGCTCACTCCGGCCTCATCACGTCTTCGCCGGAACGAGCCCCACGACAGGGCCAGGCGGGGAATGCAGCGGTTAGCTTCGCACCTTCATTGTGCCCTGCATGGTGGCCCAGTGGCCGGGATAGGTGCAGACGTACCCGTAATCGCCCGTCTCTTCGGGCACCGTAAACGTCACCTCAACGGTTTCTCCCGGTTGAGCGACCGGAGTATGAGCGATAATGGCGTCGTCCTCCGGGATATAGTCGTTTGTGGAGCCCGCCCGTGTGCCGGCCTCCCCAACGCGCCGAAAGATCTCGTCGTCGGTCGAGTTGATAAACACCACGTTGTGCACCATCGACGGCGACGTGGCGACGTTCTCAAAGACGATTCGCACCGTCTCGCCGGGCGACACGGTAAACTCCGTCTGCTTGTACTTCATCTCGTTGCCCCGAGGCTGGATCGTCACGGTCTGGTCCACCTCATCGGGGCTGGCCGTTTGCTCGGTCGTCTCGTTGGTGGACGACTCTGCTGTGGAGGTGTCCGACGAGTCGGAGCCGCCACAGGCGACCAGGCTCAGGGCCAAAAACAGCACGAAGGGAAGGGAGCGCATGGCAGTTGCGAGAGATGGTTGGGGATCGAATGCACCGGCCAACCTACATGCGCCCCCTCAGGCGATCCTTGATCTACGTCAAACGTCCCGCCTTTCACACCTGCTTCACTTGTAGAAATGGAAAACTTCCCCTGTTGCTTTTGGAGACCTTCGGCGCCCTTCCCGCTCCACGCCCACGTCCCACAAGGCGATACGCCGCACGACGTGCCGGCTACACTTTGTGTTACATTTCCGTAACACGCTCCACGGAGACGCCGCGGAAAGACGTGCCCATCTCCGCGTACACAGAAATAATGAAGACCACTGTGTCCCTTCGCTCCGTGCCCTCGAGCCATGAGCCGTCGAGTTGTCCTTGCCCTGTGCCTCTCCGCCGGCCTGGTCGCGTGCGGTCCCTCGGGGGCCGCCCGCGACGCTGACTCCAGCGAGGCCGTGTCTGGGGACCGAATCGTCGTGGAGGCCCTGTCGATGCCGGTCAGCGGGTTGAGCACCTACGAGGTTGTGAGCCAGTACCGCCCGACGTGGCTCCGCAAACGCGGCACGCACAGCATCAACAATCCGTCGGAAATCAAAGTGTACCTCGACGGCGGCGGCTCGCCGTACGGCACGGTAGAGTCGCTGCGAAATATTCCGGCGACCGATGTGGCTTCCGTCCAGCACTTCGACGCCGCGGCCGCCCAGTTTCGATTTGGCCTCGGCAATGTGGCGGGGGCTCTGCTCGTCACCACACGGAACGGCTCATGACCGCTGGGCTCCGAACTCAGATGGGGCGCCTCTTCCCCAATACCGAATCCCGACCGGACCGCGACGCCCTCCGCGGAACTACGCGACGGCCGGCTCCGGAAACGAACGCGCGGCCAGCACGGGCCCGTAGGCCCCACGCATCACGGCCTCGGTGACACTGCCCAGCATCGTCCGCCGCACCCCGGAAAGCCCTCGCGTGCCCATCACGGTGAGCGTGTCGCCCTCGGCGGCCGTCTGCACTACCGCCTCCTCGGGCTCGCCCCGGTGGACGACGTAGGACACCCCCGCCACCTCGTCTGCGATCGACTCGCCCCAGGACCGGAGCTCCCGCTCCGCCCGCTCTTTCATCTCGCGGCTCTTCATCTTGGGCGACTGCGTCTCGTAGATTGCCGGAAGCGTCGGCGTCTCCACTGCGTGGACGAGCCGGAGGGGCACGTCGTAGAGGGGCGCAAGCCGGGCCGCGTAGCGGAGGGCGCTCCGCGACAGATCTGAAAAGTCGATGGGCACAGCAATGCGCTCGATCGGAGCCGTGGCGGAGGCCGCCGGCCCCTCCTCGCGCACCCGTGCCGTAAAGACCGGGCACGGCGCCGTCCGGAGCACCTCCTCCGCCACACTCCCGTAGATGGCTCGCTGCACGCCGCGACGGCCGTGGGTTCCCATCACAATCAGGTCCACCGCCTCCTTCTCGGCCACCTGAAGGAGGGCCGGGGCCACGGCTTCATTCCGACTGGCGTGGTAGACCAGACGGTCGTCGCCCGGATCCAGGTCGTAGGGAGCCAACGACTCCCGGCAGCGCTCCTCAAACCGTTCCTGCAACTTGTAGCTCGGCAGGGGCGACCGCCTCCCCTCGTCCAACACGCTCTCCGGCGTCTCTTCCACATAGGCCAGATGCAGCGTCGCCTCCGTGCGCTGCACCAGGTCGACGGCGTAGACCAGCGCCCGTTCAGAGGACGGGGAGAAGTCGTGGGCAAAGAGAAGGGTCTGAATCATGGGACAGGGAAAACTGAGAAATGATGGCGACGCGAAGGGATGGGTCCAACCTCTTCCTCCTCTATTAGGGTTCCCGTCGCACGCGGGAGCGGCCGAGAGCCCGAGGGGCTTACGATGAGTGTGCCTTGCCCGCGAGCGCCCCAAGCCCCCCACCGGCAACGGCCACGGCCCAAAGGAGCACCCCCAGCGTGGCCCGGCCCGTACGGTGTGCCGCGAGGCCGGTCGCCCCCACCC
>NCRB01000101.1 GCA_002894665.1 Salinivenus iranica | reverse complement strand
CGCACCCCGGAGAGCACTCGGTCGCTCCGCTCCCAGCGCAGCCCGGTGACTATTCGGTCGCACTCCACGAGCACTTCTTCGCTTACGCTCAGGGCGCTTACGCTCAGGGCGCTTCGCTCCCAGCACAGTCGAGAAGCCTCCCCGAAGGCGGCGGCTTCGCCAGGAAGATGCCTCGACCGTGCTCGACATGACGTGCTGGATGTTCGGGATTTTGAGTTCGATTCGGCCCCCAAAGAATTAACTTGACGAAGTACTTAATGGCACATGCGGAGCGCAGCGGGTGGCGCACTCGGGGGCGGGGGGGGGGCGAGAGAAAACGGATGGAGTGGACGACCGCCGAACGGGTCGGAAGACGGGGGCGATTGGTCGCGGAATGTGTGATCTTGATTCTGCGGGAGACCTTCTGCTCAGGACGTCGTCGCTGCGTTGGGGCCGAAAGGGTCCGTTCCGCCGTCCTCCCCATTTCGCTGATCGGTGTTTCTCATGACTGCCTCCGCTGTGTGTCGTCTCCTCCGACTCGGGGGCCCTCTTGTGCTTGGCCTTTTGCTGTTCGCTCCGCCTGCGCTGGGGCAAGACGGAGCGTACGGGGCGGTCGATTTTCCAACGTCCTGCGCGTCGGAGGCCCGGGCGTCCTTCGACACGGGGCTTGCCCTGCTCCACCACATGATGTACGAGCAGGCGGCCGGTCATTTTGAGGCGGCGGCCACGGCGGACGCCTCCTGCGCGATGGCCCACTGGGGCGTGGCGATGACGCAGCTGCGCCCGCTCTGGGCGCCCCCGACGGAGGCGGAGTTCACGAGAGGACGGGCCGCCCTCGAACAGGCCCGCGCACTGAAAGTGGAGACTGAGCGAGAGCAGGCGTACATAGACGCCCTGGCGGCCTACTACACGGCGGCCGAGGCCGGCTTGCACCGCGACGGGGTGCGGGCGTGGGAGACGGCTCAGCGCGCCCTCCACGAGGCCCATGCGGGCGACGTGGACGCCGCGGCGTTCTGGGTCCTGGCGCACCTCGCGACGGCCCCGCCGGAGGACAGCACCTTTGCCCATCAGCAACGGGCCGGCGCCGTGCTGGAGGCACGCCTGGACACGGCGCCTCGTCACCCCGGGCTGTTCCACTACCTGATCCACGCCTACGACAACCCGGTCCTCGCGGAGAATGCCGTCGACGTGGCCCGGGCGTACGACACGCTGGCGCCCGACGTCCCGCATGCCCTCCACATGCCGAGTCACATTTTCGTGCGGCTCGGCGTCTGGCCGGATGTGATCGCGTGGAACCGGCGCTCGGCCGACGTGGCGCTCCGACAGTCGCCCGAGGCCTACACGTCGCTGCACCACGCCCACGCGCTGGACTACATGATGTACGCCCACCTGCAACGGGGCGACGATCAGAAGGCAAAAGCAGCGCTGGATGAACTGTTGAGCATCGACACGTACCAGCCGCACCCCGCGGAGGCGCTTGCGGCCTATCGGGCGGCGCTAGCGGTATCGCCCAACCGGTTCCACAGCCTGTACGGGGCCGGGCGTGCGGCGGAGGCGGCGGGCCAACCGGAGAGGGCCCGACTGTACTATACCGCCCTCACCGAAGGGGTTGAGCGGGCGGACGCCGAGCGGGGAGAGCTGGGGCACGCCCGGGCGGTCCTGGGCGAGCGGTAGAGAAGCCGCAGGGCGAGAAGCGGAATTTCGGACGAGAACGGGGGGGCCACGAAGCTCGATTGAATCCAGAGGAGAAATTGACCGTATTACGCAGGTACCGTCCTTCGTTTCTGGTCCGTTCTCCCGTCGTCCTGCCGCCCCATGATTGACTCCGCCCCCTCCCCTCGCATCGCGCCCGCTGGGTCGCGCGAAGAGCGTGTCGCCCTTCTGGAAGCACTTCGCTCGGCCTTCGACGGGCTCGACACCGAGTACCCCCTCGCGGGCGGCGGCACGACCCGCCGCACCTACCTCGACAGCGCGGCCTCCACCCTCCGCTGTACGGTGGCCGACGACATCGTGCGCCGCGCGCTCCGGCACTACGCCAACACGCACTCGCAACTCCACTTCGGGGCGCGCATCATGACGCACCTCTACCACCAGGCCCACGAGGTTGTGGGCAACTTCGTGGATGCGTCGGACGACTACACGGTGGTCTTCGGCGGCAGCGGCGTGACGGCGGGGCTTAACCGCATGGCGCGCGTGCTGGCCGAGCGGCGGCCCGAGCGCGACGTGGTGATTACCACCCTCATGGAGCACCACGCCAACGACCTCCCCCACCGCAAGCACGTCGGCAACGTCGTGCACGTGCCGCTGGAGAAGGACCCGGACGGCGACGCGGGGCGGGTGGACATGGCGGCGCTCCGGGGGGCGATCAACGAACACGCGGACCGGCTGAACTACGTGGCCGTGACCGCCGCCTCCAACGTGACCGGCGTGATCAATCCGGTGCACGAGATTGCGCGGATGGCCCACGACGCGGGGGCGCTCTGCGTGGTCGACGCGGCGCAGTCGGCGGCTCACCTGCCGCTCAGCGTGCAGGGGAACGAGCCGGCCGAGGCCCTCGACGTGCTCTGCATGAGCGGACACAAGATCTACGCCCCGGGCAGCCCCGGCGTCACCGTCGCCCGAAAGGCCCTCTTCGAAGGCCTGGAGCCGCAGGAGGTGGGCGGCGGCATTGTGGACCGGGTGGAGACGGATCACTACGAGATCACGGACGCGCTGCCGGAGCGGGAGGAGGCCGGCACGCCCAATCTCCCGGGCGCCCTTCGGCTGGCCGCGACGCTCCAGCTGCTCGGCCGCATTGGGATGGACGTGGTCGAAGACGATGAGCGCCAGCTCACGCAGTATGCCCTGGAGAAGCTGGAGGCCCTCGACGGGCTGACGCTCTACGGCTCCCACCGCCTGGAGGTGGCCGACCGGATCGGCGTCATCACCTTCAACCTCGACGCCCTGCCGCACGGGCTCGTGGCCGCGGCACTGAACGATCATTTCGGCATCGCGGTGCGCAACGCGTGCTTCTGCGCCCAGCCCTTCGTCCGCGACCTGCTGGGGCGCACGGGCGGCGACGGCGCCCCGACTGAAGGGAGGAAGTGGCCTTCGGGCCGGGCGCCCGCGGACCAATGCGGCCCCGAGACGCAGCCGGGGATGGTGCGCGTGTCGTTTGGGCTATACAACACGACCGACGATGTGGACGCCGTGGTCGATGCACTGGCGGACCTCGTCGAACGCCCCACCGAGTATCGCAAGCAGTACCGACCCGCGATGGACGGCAGCGGCGACTGGGTGCACCGCGAGTTCGAGCATCCGCCCGAGGCCTCCTTCTCGCTGACGGAGGCGGTCGACGGCTGGCTGGACGAGGCGTAGCTCGGGCCTACGCGGCGTCGGCCACGGCCTCGTTCACGACGTCCTCCTGCACGTTGCGCGGCATCTGCTCGTAGTGGCTGAACCGGGTCTGGTGCAGGCCGCGGCCCTGCGTGAGGGAGCGAAGCGCCATGGCGTACTGGTGCAGCTCGGCCTCGGGCACCTCGGCCCGGATGCGCTGGAGCGGCCCCTGGGCGTCGATGCCCTGAATGCGGCCGCGCCGGGCGTTGAGGTCGCTAATGACGTCGCCCGTGTACTCGTCGGGCGTGGTGACGCGCACCGTGTGGATCGGCTCCAGGAGCGCCGGGTCGGCCTCGTCGAACGCCTGCCGGAAGCACTCGTACGCCGCCCGCTTGAAGGCCGCCTCGTTCGAGTCGACCGGGTGCATGCCCCCGTCGTAGATCACGACCCGAACGTCGCCGACCGGGAATTCCGCCACGGGGCCCTCCTCCATGACATTGAGGACCCCCTTCTGAATGGACGAGAAGAACTTGTTCATGTCGATGACGCCGCCCTTGATGGCGTCGACAAAGTGCACGGTGGCGTCCCAGTCCGTTTCGATTGTCTCTTCGCCCCGGACCTCTACGTCGTCCGGCGCCACGAAATCGCCCTCCAGCGGCTCCACCAGCAGGGCGATGTCGGCAAACTCGCCGGCCCCGCCCGACTGTTTTTTGTGGCGGTACGAGGCCCGCGCCCGGTGTTGAATCGTCTCGCGGTAGGAGATGCGCGGCTTCACAAACTCTACCTCCACGCCGGCGCGGCGCTTGAGGCGCGACTGGGCGATTTGGAGGTGCATCTCGCCCTGCCCGCTCAGAATGAGCTGGTTGAGCAGGGCATCGTGCTCGAAGGAGAGCGACGGGTCCTCCGCCGTAATCTGGTGGAGGCCCCGCGCGAGTTTGTCTTCTTTGCCACTCTGGGTGGCCTCCACGGCCATGCGGTAGCGCGGCGCGGGGAACTGGATGGGAGGAAGGACGACATCCGAGTCGGGGGCTCGGAGCGTGTCGTTCGTATTGGTGTCGTCGAGCTTCACGAGGGCGCCCAGGTCGCCGGCCGTGAGGCGGGGCACGGTGTTGCGGTCCTCGCCATTGAGCACGTACATCTGCCCGATGCGCTCGGTGGCCCCGGTCGTGGCGTTTTCGAGGTCTTGCCCCGATTCCAGGGTGCCGTTGTAGACGCGGACGAACGAGTACTCCCCCACGTGCTCCTGCTCCATGGTGCGGTAGACGAACGCAACGGGATCGTCGTCCGGGTCGGGGGCCAGGCGGTCGCCGCGCTCGGTTTCGACGGGGCGGTCGGTCGGGGAGGGGCACACGCGATCGATGAAGTGGAGGAGCCGCCAGACGCCCACGCCCTCGGTGGCGCTCGTCACGAAGATGGGAAAGAGCTCCCGCTCCAGCATGGCGTCGTGCAGGCCGTCGCGCATCTGATCCTCCGTGAGTTGGCCCTGCTCGAAGTATGTTTCCATGAGCGCCTCGTCCTGCGCGGCAATGTCCTCCACGAGCGTCTGGTGGCGCTCCTGCGCCTCGTCCTGGAACGCGTCGTCGATGGGCTGCACCTCCGGTTCGGTCTCGCCCTCCGGAAAGTAGAGCTGCTGCATGCGGAGCACGTCGATGACGGTGCGGCTGCCTTCGCCGGCGGGCATCTGCACGACGGTTGCCCCGGCGCCGAACCGATCCTCAATCTCGTCGACCAGAGAGCGGAAGTGGGCGCTGGACTGGTCGAGGTGATTCACGACGAAGAGGGAGGGCGTCTCCATCTGCTCGCCGTACGTCCAGGCCGTTTCGGTGCCGACCTCCACGCCCGAGCGGGCGTCCATCACGTAGAGCGCCGTGTCGGCCACCGTCATGCTCGCAATCACCTCGCTCGAAAAGTCGGGGTAGCCGGGCGTGTCTAGAATGTTGACCTTCGTTCCGTTCCAGTCGGCGTGCAGGAGCGACGCAAAAATCGACATGCTGCGGTCCTGCTCGGCCTGGTGGTGGTCGCTGGTCGTGGTGCCGTCGGGCACGGAGCCGGGGCGGCCGATCATGCCGCTGGCGTGGAGCATGGCCTCGGCGAGGGCGGTTTTGCCGCTGCCCTGGTGGCCGACCAGGGCGATGTTGCGGAGCGCGTCGGGGGCGGAGGGCGTCATCGGATCGCTGCGCGTTGTGGAAGAAAAGGGACCGGCGGGGCGAGGCAACTGAAAGCGCTTCTTTAAACTTACACATTAGAGGAGGCGAGTCAAGGGGAGGCAAGGTCTGTGCGCCGGCCGGGGGTGGGCCCGCCCCCGAAACACCGCTCCGGGGCGGGGGGTTGGAGCTGTCCGCGTCCTCTAAACGCCGCACGTCCGCTCCCATGAAAAAGTACCTGATTGCCTTCGGTGTCGGTGTCGTCCTGGCGGCACTGGGCCTGGGCGCGTACCTCCAGTTTGGATCGGCGGCGTCGGCAAATCTGCCGACGGTCACGGTCTACAAGAGTCCCACCTGCAATTGTTGCTCGAAATGGGTGACGCATCTCGAGGAGAACGGATTTGAGGTCAACGTAGACAGCCGCATGAACATGCAGCCGGTGAAGCAACAGCTCGGCGTGCCGGGGGGGCTGGCGTCCTGCCATACGGCCACCGTGGGCGGGTATGTGGTGGAGGGGCACGTGCCGGCGCAGGATGTGAAGCGGCTGCTGAGCAAAACGCCGGAGGTGCGCGGGATTGGCGTGCCGGGCATGCCCATCGGGTCGCCGGGGATGGAGCGGGGCAACCAGGTGGAGCCGTACTCGGTGATGAGCTTCACGGCGGCCGGAGACACTTCCGTGTTCGCGACGTACGGTCAGCAGTAGGCATCAATGACCTCGTTTTCCCTTTTTTCTACGATTGATGGTGGCGCCCGCTGGGGGCGGGGACTGATCGTCCTGCTGGCGCTTGGGCTTGCGGCCTGTGGCGGAAGCGCATCCGGCCCGTCGGGGTACGAGCAGGAGGTGATGCAGGAACGGGTACAGCGCGACATGCAGATGCGCGAAGATGAGAGCGTCCTGCCGCCCGACCGTCGAAGTGCCTTCCGCGGGCTCGACTACTACCCGGTGGACACTACCCACCGGTACGTCGTCTCGCTCCAGCGTCGGTCCTCCCCGGATACCGTGTGGATCCCGGAGAGCACGGGAGACCTCAATCCACAACTCCGGGTGGGCCAGATCCAGGTGCCGTTCTCGAATGCGGGGCAGGCCCTGACGGTGTTTCGCGGGACGAGCGATGACCCGCGCGGGCGCCTGTGGGTGCCGTTTGCGGACGCTACCAATGCAGATTCGACGTACGAGGCGGGGCGCTACGTAGACCTGACGCGCACGGACGGTGACTCGGTCATCGTCGACTTCAATCGGGCCTACAACCCTACCTGCGCCTACAATCCCGACTTTGCGTGTCCGCTCCCGCCCCGCGAAAATCGACTTGACCAACCCGTGCGGGCAGGCGAGAAGCGCCCGCAGTTTTCGGGAAGATAGCCGTGGGCGATGGGCCTCGATCCGCCATCTGTTGGGGGCGGACTCGATCCCCGGAGCGGGTCCTGCCTCCGTCCCGCAGCCCGTCCCGCGTCGTCTCTTCACGAACCAGTCCACTGCCCCCCCGTGCTGCTCCTCGCCCTCGAAACCGCCACCGACACGTGCGGGGTTGCCGTGTGGACGGACGACCACGTGACGGCTCAGAGTCACCTGCACCGTCCCCGGATTCACGCCGAGCGACTCACACCGTTGGTTGAGGACGTGCTGGCCCACGCCGGGGCCGATCGCTCGGCGCTCGATGCCGTGGCCGTATCGATGGGGCCGGGCTCCTACACGGGCCTGCGCATCGGGGTAAGCACGGCGAAGGGCTGGGCGAGGGCCGCCGATGCGGACCTGGTTGGGGTCCCGACGCTGGAGGCGTACGCGGCGTGCCTGCGGCCAATGGTCGCCCCGGGCGATGTCGTTGCCCCGCTGCTCGACGCCCGCCGCGACGAGGTGTACGCGGGGGCGTACCGCTGCACGGCCGAGGGGCTCGTCTCCCACGCCGAGACGACTGCGCTCACCGTGGATGATTTGTCCGAGTGGCTTGGGGGCGTCGACGGGCAGCTCTGGGTGGTGGGCGACGGGGGAGAGAAGAGCCGGTCCGTCCTAGAAGCGGCGTACACGCCGCGGGTGCTTCCCCCGGACAAGGTGTCTCCCTCGGCCGCCTGGGTGGCCCGGCGAGGCCACGCCCGCCTCCAGGCGAAGGGACCGGACGACCGGGCGTCGTTTGAGCCGCTCTACGTGAAGGACGTGCACGCCACCCCGTCTCCGTCGCCCTTCGCGTGACCGCCCCTCCTGGATTTTGCGCCCCCCATTTTGGATCTTCGGGAAGTGCGCCGCAACGCGCGGGGACCCTCGCACTCGTCAGTTTCTCTTTTCAAGTCCACACGGTTATGCCCTGGTTTCGTCGCGAAAAGGCCGGCATCCGCACCACCCGAGAAGAACAAAATGAGATGCCGGAAGGCCAGTGGGTGAAGTGCCCCAAGACGGGCGAGATCACGAATCGGCGGGAGCTGGAGGAGAACCTGCTCGTCTTTCCGGGGTCGGGCCACCATTTCGGGATGGAGAGCCGCCGGTACTTCCAGTTCCTCTTCGACGACGGGGACTACGACCTCCACGACACGGATCTCCGCTCGGTTGATGCTCTCCAGTTTGAGGACCGCAAGCCCTATGCGCAGCGGCTGGAGGAGGCGCGTGAGAAGACCGGGCAGAACGAGGCGGCCCAGGCCGCGACCGGCACAATCGGCGGCCACGCCGTGTCGATGGCCGGCATGGACTTTGGCTTCATTGGGGGGTCGATGGGGTCGGTGGTGGGGGAGGTGG
>NCRB01000011.1 GCA_002894665.1 Salinivenus iranica | reverse complement strand
CCCACACGTGAGCCGCCCCGAACAGCAGACTGGCCCCGACAAGCCCCACCTCGGCCTGCAGCCAGCCCCGAAAGAGCACCTCCTCGCCCATCCCCGACGCGAGCGCCAGCAACAGAAGGCTTGAGGTTCGCACCCCCTGCAGCTGAGGCCGCAGCGTACGGACGAGCGGACGATAGATGGTGCGGTAGAGCGGATTGCGGGCCCCGCCCGGGCGCAACAGCACCAGGTGAAGGGCCACGAGCCCGCCCCCACCGGCTCCTCCCCACAAGACGGCCCCGGGTGCCCACTGGAGCACCGCACTCCAGTCGACGCCTCGCCAAAGCCCGACCGCCCACCCGCACGCGCCGAGCCCGATCTCGAACAGCAAGCCCATCCCCACGAAGGGCCGGGCCGCCGCGTGCCCATCGGCGTTCGCGGGTGGATCGGGCGATTCTTCCATGACACGCGGGGGGTTGGCAGGACTCGGGGCGCTGTTGCGTCGGCGCGTGCTCCGTGGTACGTTAGGAGCGTTCGGGCCCGTTCCCTGACTGTCGATCGACGCTCCGTCGCCCATTCTCCGACCGCCCCATGCACGTCCGTTCTCACTTCGCTTGTCTCCTCGCCGTCGTCCTGCTCACTGGCTGTGCCGGGACCGATTCGACAACCACCTCATCCAGCGACACCGGGGCCGAATACGACGCGGCCACGATTGAAAACATGCGCGAGGGCACCTACAACGACGCCTTCGAGTCGAGCTACGACCCGCCGCCCGCCACGCCGACCCTCATTCGGGACGCCACCATCATGACGGCCGCCGGCAAAACCATCGAGAACGGCGACCTGCTGATGCGCGAACGCGAGATCGACACGTTGGGCACCGACCTGAGCGCGCCCGAGGATGTTCAAGTCGTCGACGGAAGCGGCATGTACGTGACGCCCGGCCTCATCGACAGCCACTCGCACCTCGGCGTCTCGGCCACGCCGCAGGTGGGCCCGCACTACGACAACAACGAGGTGGGCATGGCCACCCCCGAGCTGTGGATGGAGCACGGCGTGTGGCCGCAGGGGCCCGGCTTCGCCCGGGCGCTGGCCGGCGGCACCACCACCGCCCTCCTCCTGCCCGGCAGCGGCGACCTGATCGAGGGCCGCGGCTTTACGGCCAAGCTCCTCCCCGCCCGCACGCCGCAAGCCATGAAATTTCCCGACGCGCCCGGCACCCTCAAGATGGCCTGTGGCGAAAACCCGAAGGGCGGGCCCGGCTTCCCCACGACGCGCATGGGCACCGCCGCGGGCCTCCGCAGCACGTTCCTCGACGCGCAGGACTACCACGAGCAGTGGCAGAGCTGGCTCAACGATCCGACCGGCGAGCCGCCCGAGCGCGACCTCGGGATGGAAACGCTCGCCCAGGTGCTGCGCGGCGAGATGCTCGTGCAGGTGCACTGCTACCGCGCCGACGACATGGCCACCGTCATGGAGATCGCGCAGGAATTCGACATCGACATTCGCTCATTCCACCACGCCGTGGAGGCTTATAAAATCCGCGACCTGCTCGCGGAGCGCGACATCTCGGCCTCCATGTGGTCGAACTGGTGGGGCTTCAAGATGGAGGCGTTCGACGGCATTCCGCAAAATGTGGCCCTGGTCCACGAGGCCGGCGCCCGCGCCATCGTCCACTCCGACGACGACCTCGAAATCCAGCGCCTCCACCACGAGGCCGCCAAGGCCCTCCGGGCCGGGCGCGAGGCCGGGCTCGACATCTCGCGCAACGAGGCCCTCCGCTGGGTCACCGCCCACCCCGCCTGGGCCCTCGGCCTCCAGGACCGCGTGGGCACCCTGGAGCCCGGCAAGAACGCCGACGTGGTGCTCTGGACGGGCGACCCCTTCAGCATGTACACGAAGGCCCATCGGGTGTGGATGGACGGCGCCCTCGTCTACGACCGCACCGACCCCGACCGCCAGCCCCGCTCCGACTTTGAACTCGGCGGGCCCCTCCAAAATTAAGGGCCGTGCCCAAAACAATTCCTCTCGTCGCTCCAGACTTGACCTGGAGCCCATCCAACCACCAGAGTGAGATCTCCCTGATTCTCAAATGGGCTCTACATCACGTTCAGAGCGACAAAGGTGCATTCTCCTTCGGACGTTCAGGGTTGCCGGACGTCCGAAGCCTTCCCTGTGCCGCCGATTCCTTGACTTGACTGTTTCCGCCATGCACCTCCGTCGCCTTTCCCTTCTCGCTACCTTCCTGCTCCTGATTCCGGTGCTGCCCGCCACCGCCCAGTCCACCGCCCTCGTCGGCGGCACCGTCCACCCCGTGAGCGGCCCCGAAATTAAGGACGGCGTCGTGCTTCTGCAGGACGACACGATCGCCGCGGTCGGCCCTCGGGAGGAGGTGTCCATTCCCTCCGACGCCCGCCGGATCGACGCGTCGGGCCAGGTGGTAACCCCCGGCCTGATGGACGCCTCCACGGCCACGGGCCTCGTGGAGGTGAGTGCCGTCGGGAGCACCCGCGACAACGCCCTCGACACCGACGACGCCATCCGCGCGGCCTTCCGCGTCACCGACGGCATCAACCCCCACTCCGTCGTGATTCCCGTCACCCGCCTCGGCGGCGTCACCACGGTGGCCTCTACCCCTTCAGGTGGCGCCGTGGCGGGGCAGGGCGCGGTGATCGACCTGCACGGCGAGACGGTCGACGAGATGCTGGTGCGCGACCGGGCGGCCCTCTACGCGGCGTTCACCCCCGGAGCGGCCGAGGCCACCGGGGAGGCGCGCGGCGGGCTCGCGATGCGCCTGCGCGAGGCCTTCGAAGATGCCCAATTCTACGCCGAGCACCAGGACGACTACCAGCGCGGCGCCACACGCGACCTCTCCCTGTCGCGCCTCGACCTGGAGGCCCTGGCCTCGACGCTCGACGGCGAACGGCCCCTCGTGGTGCGGGCCGCCCGGGCCAGCGACATCGACGCGGCATTGCGCATCGCGGAGGAATTTGACCTCGACCTGCGCATCGAGGGGGGCGAGGAGGCCTGGAAACGCGCCGACCGCCTGGCCGCGGCCAACGTGCCGGTCATCGTAAAGGCCCTCAACAACCTGCCGACCGACTTCGACCGCCTCGGCACCCGGTTCGACAACGCCGCGCGACTCGACTCGGCGGGCGTGCCGGTGGCCATTTCCTCGTTCGACACCCACAACGCCCGCACCCTGCGCCTGGAGGCGGGCAACGCCGTGCGCTATGGGCTGGCCCGCGACGCCGCCCTCCGGGCCGTCACGCTCGCCCCGGCCGAGGCACTGGGCGTGGCCGACACGCACGGCTCGCTGGCGCCCGGCAAGACGGCCAACGTCGTCGTGTGGTCGGACGACCCGTTCGAGCCCCTCACCAGCGTCGAACACGTCTTCATCGGCGGCACGGAGATGCCCGACGACTCGCGACAGAAGCGCCTCCTGCGCCGCTACGACGAACGGGGCGACTGGCCGCCCGCCTACGACGACGGCTCGTAACGATCAAGCTCAGTTGAAGGAGGGCTCTTTCTGTAAAGAGATGCTTCCTCGTGAAACGACTCCTCTCGCAGAAGTATCCATCCGCTGGCGTCGCCAGTCCCGGTCCGCGAAGACGAACCCGCTCGGCTCTCCTCGACCGAAACCAGCACGCGCCCCTTGTCGGCTGTAGCGATTGTTATACATCCTAATCAATTGGCCCCCAAACTTTTACAACTTGTCGTGCTTCCCCGGCTCCACATCGGACACCTTCGATAGCACGTGTTCAAACTTCTCTCTGCTCCCTCGCTCAGCTCGCTTCTCAAGATACTCTACCGTCTTGAGCGACGAAACCTTCTCCGCAGCCGCGGTGGCAATAAACTGGCTCATCGAAATCCCCTCCTCCTCCGCAAGCTTCTTGATCTCGCGGTGCAGATACTTCGGAAGCCGAACGCTCATCGCCTTACTCATGACAGTGTCCCGATCTTTTGAAGTAGCTCCTTGGCTGTGACCAGTTCAACACCGAATTTTTCTACGCCCGGAAAGTCTTGTTTGTTGTGGGTCACGATGTAGTCGCAACTCGCTCCCACGGCAAGCTCCAGTATCATCTCGTCATCTGGATCCTTCAGGCGGGGGCGCCACAGAAAATGTATCTCGTGCAGTCCGGCGACCCGGCATAGGTAATCCAGAACGTCGTCAACGTCTGCTTCAGTCAGTCCAAGGTCCCGTCTCTTCTCCTGTACCACCTCTTCGTACTCCAGGACAAGCGGAACCGAAAGATGGATCTCGAATCTTCCAGATCCAAGGAGCGAAAGAAGCTTGAACGAGGCCCCGCGCCGCGAGCGCAGCCCCGAATAGATCACGTTCGTATCAAGTACCACCTGCGGCGAATTATTCATGGTGGTATGATGTGCGGCACCACCACAAAGGTCAAGGCACCGCCGAAAAAGGCTGCATAACCGGGCGGGCTCTGCCGCCGACAGGCAACGAAAAGTTACCGAAGCAGCAGCCGAGACGCCATCGCTGAGAATTAACCACGGCCCGTCGTCGGCGGCACTGGGGGTTACGCCCCACTCAGCACAGCGGCTATTTGGGCTGGGACCGAAGAAACTCCCAGGCAAGGCGCGCCCCTTCTACGTCCCGATTTTGCGGGCCGACCATGCGCCGGACCCATCGCGGAACCGCGTGCTCGATGGACGGCATGGTGTGACCGCCTCCTTCAACGCGACAAAATCGCACCGGCGCGCCGTCCTCGCCGGCCGGATCGTCTTCGCAGACCACCACGCTTCCGTCGTTTGGATTGCGGTCGGGGAGGTCCGTTTCTGTGCGCTGCGTCGTATCGGCCTCGTTGGCCCGGACCCATCGGGTGCGCGTATCCGGGGCCGAAAGAAACGGCCCGCGGCCGTCCGCCTCTCCCCCTTCGAACGGGATGATGGGATCCTCCGTCCCGTTGGCCATGAAGACGGGCACCGGGGACGACGGCCTGCCACACTCGCTCTCGACCGGAAGGTTGGCGACGAAGGCAGCGATTCCTGCGACCCGATCCGGTCGCTCGATCGCCAACCGGTACGCCATCATTCCGCCGTTGGACACGCCGCTCACGTAGAACCGGTCCGGATCGGTCGAAAACCGAGACGCGGCCCACGATTCCAGTTCCATCACAAATCCAACGTCATCCGCCGTCGAGTGCGGCCCCTCCACAGAGCCGGGCGCCCGGCAGTCGTTCCAGAACTGGTCGTCGCCGGTGGGCGATTCGGTCTCAGGGTTTATGCCATTGGGGACTACCAGCAGAAACTTTTCCTCGTCCGCCACCGCCGGCCATTCGTTCGTCCCCCCGGCGCGGGATCGAAAAAGCGCATCCATGCCTTGGGTGCCGCCATGAAGCAACACGACCGTCGGCGCATTCTCCGGCAGGTCGTCCGGGAGGTAAAAGCGGAAGACCCGTTCCTCTCCGTTGTGCGAGAGCGTGCCTTCATGCCATCCGGGCTCATCACTGTTCTCCGGCAGCGGATCGATGCCCGACGAGCCCCCGCAGCCGACCACTGTGCATGCCAGGGCGAGCACTGCCCACAAAAATGTCCGAAATGTCTTGGGGGCCATCATCTTCTTCTTGCAGGATGCATAACGACAACGCTCAACGAAAATGAGCACGCAAGGGTCGGATGGGATTCGATGCGCCACGTCAACCTCGCGCCACGAAAGTTTCATCGGCTTGCCCTGCGATTCCCAATCCGCAAAGCGGAAGCCACGATCGCCAGCCTCCCGATCGAACAGGCCTGAATGTTCTGCTGATATTTGCCATTGGAGCGTGCGGGGACTGTTCTCGTCGAGAGGGGCGTTCATGCCGGCGCCGAGCGGCCTTCACACAGGAGGTCCGTCTCTGGAAGGTCTGAGAACGCCTCCGCCTGCTCTCGACGCAGGGACGGAAACGCGTCCAGAAACCCTCTTGGGCGCGCGCCCAAGAGGACGTTTTGGGACCCGCAGGGAACGAAGCGCGAGTGAACCCGCCGGGCAAGACTGCTGTAGACATCTTTCTATGAAGGGACTTCTAAATTTCAATGCCGTTCCCAGTATCGAGAAGGTGCTGCCCTCATGAGACCGTTTTTGCTCAAGTACTGGGACCAGTTCCGATCCAGCTTTTGGTTTGTGCCGTCGCTCATGACGGGCGCGGCCGCGGGGATGGCCTTCGCGACCGTCGCGCTCGACCGGGCGAAGCCCGATGAGTGGATGCAAATTCTGAGTTGGGCGTACACCGGTGGTGCCGCGGGAGCAAGCGCGGTCCTGGGGACCATTTCCGGGTCCATGATTACCATCGCCGGAGTCGTGTTCTCGATGACCCTGGTTGCCCTCTCGTTGACCACCTCACAGTTGGGTCCTCGTCTCCTTCGCACCTTCATGACCGACCGGGCCAATCAGATGGTGCTTGGCACCTTCGTGGCCACGTTCGTGTACTGCCTGCTCGTCCTTCGCACGATCCGCTACCCCGACGAGGGTGCGTTCGTCCCGCACCTCTCGGTCACGCTCGGCGTGGCCCTGGCCCTCGTGAGCGTGGGGGTGCTCATCTACTTTATTCACCACATCTCTCGCTCCATCCAGGCGGACGTGTTGGTCGGGCGCATCGGCAAGGAGGTCATCGAGGAGGTCGGCGACCTGTATCCCGGCCGCCTCGGACGCGAGGCTGACGACGTCCCGATCGTACCCACGGCCTTTGAGCAAGAGGCACGCCCGATCCCCGCAGCCAAGGACGGCTACGTCCAAACCATCGATCCGGAGGGGTTGATGGACGTGGCCACGGAGGAAGACCTCCTTTTCCGAATCGAACAGGGCCCTGGGCGGTACGTCGTGGCCGGCCGGCCCCTCGTTTGTGCACACCCCGGCGGCCGGGTCTCCGATCGGGTCGCGGCACGGGTCAACGGCGCCTTTGTGCTGGGCATCCAGCGAACCCCCGAGCAAGACCTCGAGTTTGCGGCCAACCAGCTTGTTGAGATTGCGGTGCGGGCCCTCTCCCCAAGCCTGAACGACCCCTTTACGGCTATTCGGTGCATCGACCAACTGGGCTCGGCGCTCTGCCGGCTGGCCCAGCGGGAGATGCCCTCGCCCTACCGCCACGACGAAGACCACCGGCTTCGCGTCATCGCGCCCGGCGTGACGTTTCCCTCCGTTGTCGACGCGGCGTTCGATAAGATCCGCCGGCATGCCGGATCGAGCATTGCAGTTTTGGTTCGCCTGTTGGAGATGATCTCCGTAATCGCAGCGTCCGTCGAGCGGCCGGGCGACCGCGACGCCCTACGGGAGCAGGCCACGATGATTGTCCGAAAGGCGCGCACGGAGTTTCCTGAGGGCAGGGATCTGAATGCCGTAGAGGACCGGTACGACGAGGCACGAGACGCGCTACAGGCGCCCTGACGTTCGACCGTCTACAACGGCCAGTCTTCTCTCCTGACCACCGCCCGCCCCCATGAACCTCTCCAACATCTCGGACCTGATTCTCGGCACGCTTAGCCAGTGGCTGGAGACCTTCCTCTCCCATCTGCCCAACTTGGTGGTCAGCCTGCTCGTTCTGGCCGCGTTCGTGTACCTGGCCCGGGTCGTCCGACGGCTCGTTCGAATGGCCATGGACGAAACCTCCGAATACGTGGCCGTGAATCGGCTGGTCGGTACGCTCTCCTCCCTGGTGGTCTGGGCAACCGGGGGGTTCATCGCGCTCTCCATCCTGGACCTCTCCGGCTTCGTCGCGACCCTGCTCGCTGGCGTCGGCATCATCGGGCTGGCCCTGAGCTTCGCGTTCCAGGGCCTGGCCACGAACTTCATCGCCAGCGTGGTCCTCTCGGTGCGGCACCCGTTCATGGAGGGCGATCGCGTGGAGACGAACGGCCACACCGGGACGGTGGAGGAGCTCACCCTTCTCACGACGATTTTGCGGACGCCGAGCGGCCAGAAGGTGGTGATTCCGAACAAGGAGGTCTTCGAGAATCCGCTTACCAACTACTCCGACCAGGACACCCGCCGGGTGGACGTGCAGTGCGGCGTCTCTTTCAATGATGACCTCCAGGCCACGAAGGAGACGGCGCTCGAGGCCGTCAAGACGGTCGACGGCCTCGTGTCGGATCGGGGGGTGGACTTCTTCTACGAGGAGTTTGGGGGGAGCTCCATCAACTTCGTCGTGCGCTTCTGGATTGACGCCTCCGACCAGGGGGCGTTTTTCCAGGCGCGAAGCGACGCCGTGGAGGCGATCAAGGCCGAGTTCGACGCGGCCGGCCTCGAGATTCCGTACCCGATCCGAACGATCGACCTGTGGAGGCCCGACGGGGCCTCGATCGAGGACGTGCTGCAGAACTAGCGGGCTTGCCCCGCTCAGCCATGCCCCCCGAATCGGCACACATCGCAGGGGGCGTGGCGCTGTCTTTCGCCGGCTCCCGGCGCCTCGGCTCCCGGCGCCTCGGCTCCCGGCGTCCTGGCCTCTGCCCCACGGGTCTTTTTCCCAAGGCCGAAGGTGCCCAACCCCCATCGTGCCCAACCCCCATCGTGCCCAGGGCCTATCGTGCCCAGGGCCTATCGTGCCCAGGGCCTATCGTCCCCAACGCCCAACGTCCCCAGGGCCCAGCGCTACACGCCCCAGAGCAGCCAAATTCCGCCGCAGGTGACCAGGGCGAGGAGCACCTGCAGGGGCGCACCCATCCGCAGGAAATCCGTGAAGCGGTAGCCCCCGGGGCCGTAGACCATGAGGTTGGTCTGGTAGCCGATGGGGGTGAGCAGGGCCCCACTCGCCGCAAACGTGACGACCAGAACGAACGAGAAGGGGTCGGCGCCGGTGAGCTGGGCCGCCTCCACGGCCATCGGTATCATCAAAATGACGCTGGCATTGTTGCTGACAAGCTGGGTAACCAGGCTCGTGAAGACGTAAAAGACGAGCAGCAAACCAAAGGCAGGCAGGCCCGACGCCATTTCGGTCACGCCGTAGGCCAGGTACGCGGCCGTGCCGGACCGCTCCATCGCCATGCCAAGGGGAATGAGCCCGGCCAAGAGCATGATTACGGTCCAGTCCACCGCCTGGTACACCTCGTTGGGCCGCACGCAGCCGGTGGCGACCATGGCCACCACCCCGCCCAGGGCCGACACCAGGATCGGCACGATCTCCAGCGCCGCCAGCGTCACCACGAGCCCAATAATGCCCAGGGCCAGCGGAAGCTTTTCGCTCCGGAAGGTCGTCTTGTCTTCCTCCTGCGTCACCACAAAGGTGCGGTCCTGCTCGAATTGCATGATGGCCTGGGCCGACGCCTGTACGAGCAGGGTGTCGCCTCCCTGAAGCGGCACCGCATCGATCTCATCGTAGAGCAGCTCGCCATGGCGCCGGAGGGCCAGCACCAGGGCGTCGTAGCGCTGAGCAAAGGTCACCGAGCGCAGCGTCTCCCCAATGAGGGGATTGTCGGACAGCAGCACGACCTCGACGAGCGCTTTTTTCCCCTGCTCGACCTCGAAGTCCGCTTCCGTGATTTTCCTTCGCGCCACCGGCTCCAGCTTTTGCGCGTCCATCAGTTCCTCCAGTGCGTCTCGGCTCATGCGCAGCAACAGCACGTCGCCCGAGCGAAACTGCCTCCCCCCCAGCGGGGCGCCAAACGCATCCCCGCCCCGGCGCATCTGCACGAGGTCCAGGTCCAGGTCCAGCTGGGCCAGCGCCTCCTGCACCTTGGTGTCCACAAGGGGGGAGTCCTCGGGGATCACCACCTCCGCCAGGTAGCCGCTCATTTTGAAGCCGTCGGTCAGGTCCTCCTCCGGCTTGATGCGCTCGGGGAGGAGGCGATGGCCCACCGCCATCAGGTAGACGAGGCCCGTGCCCAGCACAATCGCCCCCAGTGCCGTAAACTCGAACATCGAGAAGGGGCGGTCGAGCAGGCGCGCACTCACGTCGCTCGCCAGAATGGAGGTGGACGTGCCAATGAGCGTGAGCATCCCGCCCAGCATCGAGGCAAACGAGATGGGCATTAGCAGCTTCGAGGGGGAGGTCTTTGTCTGGCGGGCGATGTTCATCGTCATTGGAATCATCATCGCCACGACGGGGGTGTTGTTGATGATCCCGGCCGTGCCCCCCGAGAGCCCGATGAGGGCGCCGTATTGCTTGTAAAAACTCCCCTGTGCCCACTCCACAATCCAGTTGCCCACCTGGCGGAGCACCCCTGTGCGGCGGATGCCCTCACTGAGGATAAACATGGCGAGGACCGTGATGGTGGCCGGACTGGCAAACCCGGCAATGCCATCCGTCGCCCCTACGCCCGTCCACGGCTCCAGCAGGATCACCGCCACGATGACCCCGAGGGCGGTGATGTCCATCGGGATGATTTCCCAGATGAAAAGCACGAGCACCACGGCGATCAGCCCCAGCACCACGAGCATGTCGACGGTAAAGACGGGGGCTGACTGAGCGAACAGAAGAGCAAACACAGGAAGGGACCGGGGTCGAGGCGAAAGCGGATGCAAGCGCGGGACGGTATAACACATGGTGACGCAGGACGCCCGAAGACACAACCCGAAGGATCGGGACCCTACAGAATCCTATCGATTCTGCGGCTCTCCCGTCTCATCCGGAAGTCAGACCTCACCCCTGCCGAGGGACAATAGGCTGTACTCAAACCACTTTCCAGAACGGAGGGACGATTGGGGACAGAGCAGCTTAGTGAGATGGAAATGCCGATCGCATCCAGAAGGCCCCAGTGAAGGCGCTACCCATAAGATTCTCCAAAAGCATTGGCTGGTCTTAGCTGAAGAGTGCCCCCGTCCATCCGTGTGACTGTTACATTACAAAAATAAGGACTGTGAGGAAACCCGGTTGCCTTGCTCCATGACATGAGGCGGGAGACGCCCGCCTGTTTCTCGGGGAAAAGGACGCGGAAGCAACGCGATTTTCTAGGTCTCGATGTTCTCTTGATATGACCGATCTCTGGAAGCTGCCTTCGTGTTTTTTCTATTCGCTCCTCGTGACCGGACTTCTTCTGGGGGGAGGGGCCCGGATGGGCACTGCGCAGAGCCTGGATGTCCCGTCTGCAGATTCGACGCTCCAACGTGTGTTGTCGACCGTCGACAGCCTCCGCATGGCCGGGGAGTTCCAAGCTGCCTTCATCCGGCTCTCCTCCGTTTCGCAGGAGCATCTGCAGTCGGTGAATGTGATGTGGCGTACCGCGATTGTCTGGTCGGACTACGGCAGGGCCGAACCCAGTGACGACCTCGCCCTGGCGGCGTATCGAAACGCGCTCAGCATGGCGGACCGGGCCCTCAAGGCGGATTCGACAAGCGCGTGGGCCCATTTTTGCAAGGCTGCGGCGGCTGGCCGGGCCGCCCCTCTGGTCGGGAGCAACAAGGAAAGCATCCAGCTTACCCGAGCCACAAAGAAGCATGCCGATCGGGCGATTGAACTGGACTCGACGATCGCGTCGGCCTACTACATTCGGGGCGTCTGGAACAAGGAAGTGGCGGATCTGGGCCTGTTCCAGGGGATTGCCGTGAGGGCCCACGGCGGGCTCCCGGAGGCGTCCTTTGAGCAGGCCGTCGCAGACCTCAAGCAGGCGATTGAGAAGCGCCCGCAAACGCACCACCACCTTGAACTGGGGCGGACCTACATGCTGATGGGAACCCCCGAGGCTGCGCGCGAGCAGTTCCAGAGCACCCTGGATGTGCCGCCGGTTGGCCCGTTTGCCCTGAAAGATAAGGTCGAGGCGCGGAAGCATCTCGACGAACTTGATTGATGTCCGTCCCCGGCGAGGCCCGCCTTCCGTTCTGCTCCCTGCCATCGAGTCGTTCGAGGAGAGGGAGTCCTGTCCGCTACGGTAACTGCCGCTACAGTAACTGGAGGGGGCGTGGGCCTCCCAACGCGTCCGAACGGCCGCTCCGTCGTGCCGACGGAACGCGTTCCGTCTCGTATCCGGAGCCCAATCGCCCCGTGCACTCCATGGTGCCGGCATGCAAGGATCGCCCCCACCTCAACTGCCTTATGACCCGACACCAGCCCCGGAACGAAGGATTCACCCTGCCCCGGATGCTTGCCCTCCTGTGCGGCGCCTTTTTGACCCACCTCGCGTCGGAGCGCAACGTGGCCGCGTCCACGCAGAACCAGGCCCTCAATGCGCTGATCTTTCTTTACGAACAGGTGCTGGGCGTAGAGCTTGAAGATATCGGGCCTGTCAACCGCGCCGACCGGCCAAACGCCTCCCCACGGTGTGCTCCCGCAGTGAGGTGCGGCGCCTGTTCGATGCCATGTCCCCAGGCCCGAATCGCCTGATCGCACATCTTCTCTATGGCAGCGGCCTCCGCCTGTCCGAAGCCCTGCGCCTCCGAGTCAAGGAACTCGACTTTGCCAACAGCCGCATACACGTGCGGGACGGGAAGGGCGGCACGGACCGGACGACGGTCCTCCCGGAGCGCCTCCAGGCCCCGCTCCGGCGCCATCCAAAAAAGGTGAAGGCCCAGCACGAAGACGACTGCGCCGACGGGGTGGGCGGCGTCTACCTCCCCGACGCCCTGGCGGAAAAGTACCCGAATGCAGCGACCGAGTGGCGGTGGCAGTACGTGTTTCCCTCTACACAGCTCTCAGAGGACCCGCAGAGCGGGGCCGTCCGGCGCCACCACCGGTCCGACTCAGCGGTGCAACGTGCCGTTAAACAGGCCGCCGACGCGGCGGACATCGAGAAGCATGCCACCTGCCACACCCTTCGGCATTCGTTTGCGACGCATCTGCTGCAGGACGGGACCGACGTGCGCACCATCCAGAAGCTCTTGGGTCACAAGCAACTGCACACCACCATGCAGTACGTCCACGTCCTGGAGCAGAGCGGCCAGGGCATCACGAGCCCGCTCGACACCCTTTCGCCTGAATAGTGTCCTGCCCCGGTCCCTCCCGCGCCCGTCCCGCGCTCACACCATGTAGTCGTCCATGGGCACGTCAAGGAAGTCCATGAGCCAGTCGAGGGCCCAGGTCTGGTTGTCCTCGCCGCTCCACTCGTACCCGGCCTCTACCTCGTCGGCCACCGCGGGCCAGTCGACCGTCCAGTCCTTGTAGACGTGAAAGGAGAACTGGCTGACGTCGGTCTCGAAGTAGACGCAGCCCTCGTCGGGGTCGTAGATGGACGTGGCGGTGTCGTCCGCGCGCGCCCGCTCGGCGGCCCACACCACGAGCGGCACCTTGAAGCGGTAGTCCATTTCGTGGACGCGCTTGGCTTCGCTGTTGAGGAAGTTGGCCAGGACGACGCTCCCGTCGCCGTGCTCGATGGCCGCCTCCGCCGCGTCGCGGGTGGAGGGGTCGGCGTCGATCTTATCGAGGGCCGAGGCGACGAGCGGCCATACCTCGATGCGTTCGGGCTCGTCGGCCGCCTCTTCTTCACGGGGAATCGTGACGGTGATCTCTTCGGGGTCCACGGGTGACGTTGGAATGGATTCGGAAGAACAGAATACAATAGGTGGCCGCGGGCCGGGTGGCATCAGCGGTCGACGGGGTGGCGCGTCTCGCCGTCGCCGTACACCACAAATTTTTCGGTCGTGAGGGCCTCCAGCCCCATCGGGCCGTAGGCGTGCAGCTTGGTGGTGGAGATGCCGATTTCGGCGCCCAGGCCCAGCTCGCCCCCGTCCGAGAAGCGGGACGAGGCGTTCACGAGCACCACGGACGCGTCCACCGACCGCACGAAGCGCCGGGCCGTGGGCAGGGTGTCGGTGACGATGACCTCCGTGTGGTTGGAGCCGTATTCGGTGATATGGTCCATCGCCGCGTCGTCGCTCCCCACCACACGCACCGCCAGGGTGAGGTCGAGGTACTCCGCGGCGTAGTCTTTCTCCGTGGCGGGTCCCACGCCCGGGAGAAGTTGCTGGGTTCGCTCGTCCCCGCGGAGCTCCACGCCGGCCTCGTCGAGCAGCCTCTGGGCGCGGGGCAAGAACTCCTCGGCCACGGCCTCGTGCACGAGCAGCGTCTCCAGCGCGTTGCAGACGCTCGGGCGCGACACCTTGCCGTCAACCAGCAGGTCGTCGGCGATGTCCAGGTCGGCGTCCCGGTCCACATACAGGTGGCACACGCCCTTGTAGTGCTTGATGACGGGGATCTGGCTCGTCTCGTCGACGAAGCGGAT
The DNA here is from genome assembly GCA_002894665.1 of Salinivenus iranica. Taxonomy (GTDB): domain Bacteria; phylum Bacteroidota; class Rhodothermia; order Rhodothermales; family Salinibacteraceae; genus Salinibacter; species Salinibacter iranicus. Next base: position 47,238 of record NCRB01000011.1, on the reverse strand, counting down.
GAGCCCCTCCCCGCCCCGCGGAATGATGAGGTCGAGGTGCTCGTTGAGCGTCAGCATCTCCTGTACCGCCGCGCGGTCGGTGGTGGGCACGAGCGTCACCGCGGCCGGGGGCACGCCCTCGGCCTCCAGCGCCCGGTGCAGGGCCGCGGCGATGGCCTGGTTCGAGTGGAAGGCGTTCGAGCCGCCGCGCAGCAGCACCGCGTTGCCGGCCTTAAAGCACAGCCCGGCCGCGTCGGCCGTCACGTTGGGCCGCGCCTCGTAGATCATGCCAATGACGCCGAGCGGGATGCGCATCTTCGCCACCTCGATGCCGCTGGGGCGCTTGCGGGTGCCGCTCATCTCGCCCACCGGGTCGGAAAAAGAGGCCACGTCGCGCAGGGCGTCGGCCATCTTCTCGATCCGCTCCGGGGTGAGGAGCAGGCGGTCGAGGAGCGCGTCGGACAGGCCCTCATCGCGCCCGGCCTGCATATCCGTCTCGTTGGCGTCCAGGATGGCGTCCGTCGAGCCCTCCAGCTCGTCGGCCATGCGGCGCAGCACGCGGTTCTTCGTGTCGGTCGACAGGGTGCTGAGCTCGCGGGCCGCCGCGGCGCAGTCGGCGGCGAGCGATTCGACGGTCGGCGTTGCGGTGGCTGGTTCAGGCATGGTGACGGCTGAATCTAGGAGATCCCGTGCTAATGAGGATGTGCTATACACGAAGCCGAGGACGGTGCTCCCACGAAGATTGCGCGTTTCGTATTGCGTCAAAGGAGCGGGGCGAACGCACGACGCAATACGCACGACGCACGACGCAATACGCACTACGCACTACAGCAATACGCATCAGCCCGTCAGCACCAGGTCGTCGCGGTGGATGACGTAGTCGCTGGGCACGTCGTCGAGCACGTCGGGAAGGCTCTGGCTCTGGCGCCCCTGGATGCGGGCGAGGTCGCCGGCTCCGTACTGGGTGATGCCCTTTGCGACACGGCGCTCGGCCCCGTCGGAATGGACGACCACCTCCACGGCGTCGCCCCGGGCAAAGGGCCCCTCGCTCGCCACGATGCCGGCGGGCAGAAGCGAGGCGCCCCGGTGGCGCAGCGCCTCGGCCGCCCCGGCGTCCACCACGAGTCGGCCGGCCGTGGGAAGGGCGTGCAGCATCCAGTGGCGGCGGGCGGAGAGAGGCTCCTCGGCTCGCCGGAAGAGGGTGCCCGGCATCTCGCCCCGCCCCAGCGCGTCGAGGTGATCGCCCGTCGTGCCGTTCACGATCACGGTGTCGATGCCGCGATCCGTGGCTTTCTCCGCCGCCTCCACCTTCGTCCGCATCCCGCCGGTGGCGGTGGCCCGGTGCGCGCCCCCCACCCAGCCGTACACCTCGTCGGTGATCGCGTCCACCACGGGCCGGTGTGTCGCCGTGGGGTCCTCGTGCGGGTCGGCGTCGTAGAGGCCGTCCACGTCGGAGCAAATGGCGAGGAGGTCGGCCTCGGCGAGGACGGCGACGAAGGCGGCGAGATTGTCGTTGTCGCCCACCTGCAGCTCCTCCGTCGCCACCGTGTCGTTTTCGTTGACGATGGGCAGCGTGCCGCGGTCGAGCAGTTCGGTAATCGTGTTCTGGGCGTTGACGAAGCGGGCGCGCCGCCGCAGGTCGTCGTAGGTGAGAAGCACCTGGGCACAGGGCACGTCGAACAGGCGGCGCCAATGCGCCATGAGGAGCGGCTGCCCGATGGCCGCGAGCGCCTGCTTCTCCGGAATCGACAGCCCGGCCCCGGGATTCTCGACCTCCTGCGTCGCGAGCCCCGCCGCCACGGCCCCCGACGACACCAGGATGACCTCTTTCCCCCGCCGTCGGCTCTCCGTGATGAAGCGGGCGATGGGCAGCAGGTGGGTGGTGCTGCAACCCCGCTCGTCGGGCGCCACGAGGGCGCTCCCCACCTTGAGGACAAGGCGGTTCCAGTCGGGAAGGGAAACGGCGTCCGCCATAGAGACAAGCGTGAAGAGGCGCGAGGGCACGGGCCCCAAACGTACGGCCCGCGCGACAAAAAGGGAACCGGCTCGTGACCCGCCGAGCGTCGCGGGCCGGGCTCAGGGGGTGGGCGCGGTGGTGCCCTCGCGGGCGAGCAGGCGGTGCATCTTGCCCGGAAACTCCTTGCCGAGCAGCGCCTCGAGGGCCCGGGAGGCCTCGGCCACCGCCGCTACGTCAATGCCCGTCTCCACGCCCAGTCCATCCAGGAGGTAGGCCGTATCCTCGGTGGCAATGTTGCCGGTAGCCCCTTCAATGAACGGGCAGCCGCCCATCCCGGCCAGCGACGTGTCGAACCGCGTCACGCCGCATTCCAGGGCCGCGTACACGTTAGCGAGGCCAAGGCCGCGCGTGTCGTGCAGGTGCAGCACCAAGGGCGTGTCGCCAATGGCCTCCTGCACCGCCGTCACCCGGTCGGTGATCATACGCGGGTTCGCCATGCCGGTGGAGTCGGCCAGCGAGATCGACTCGACGCCCTGCTCCGCAAAGTGTTGGCTCATCTCCACGACCTGATCGAGCGGCGTATCGCCGGGCGTCTGGTAGCCAAACACCGTCTGGAAGCCCATCTGCGGGGCCAGGTCGTGCGCATGGGCAAAGCGGACCATGTCTTCGGCCTGCGCCACGGCCTCGTCCACCGTCATGTTGGCGTTGTCCTGGCTGTGCGCGTCGTGGGTTGCGATGGAGAGGTCGACGTGCGACAGGTCCGCTGCGTGCGCTCGCTCCAGCCCCTTCTGGTTGAGGGCAAGCCCCGCGTACGTCACGTCGTCGCGCGCGGGCAACTGCGCGCACACGTCCTCCGCGTCTCGCATCTGCGGCACCCACTTCGGATGCACGAACGACGCTACCTGGATGCGCGGCACCCCGGCGTCGGCCAGGGCCGTGATCGTGGACACCTTCCGCTCGGTGGGAATGAACTGCTCCTCGAACTGAAAGCCGTCGCGCGGGCCGACGTCGCACAGCGAAACCTGATCCGGAAGGGACATGGGACAATCAGAGACGTCTTTGTGTCGTGAGCGTCCCCTGAACGGCGGACGACCGCGGCACGTTCTCCGCCCGACCGGGACGGGATCCGCCTACGACCCCTCGCCCGATGACGCCTCCAGCGTAAAGAGCCCGTCTTCCAGCTCAGCGTTGATGTCGATGCGCTCGATGGTGGCCGTGATTTCCTGCTCGCCCTGCGCGGTCGACCGCACGGTGTGGGTCGTGTAGGGCAGCCGGACGCCACTCACCTCGCGGAAGTCCCGAAAGGACTGCTCTACGCTCACCGTGGCCCCACTCCGCGGATTTGTGGTCTCCAGCGAGAGGCGCTCCGGCCGCATCGTCTCGGCGTTGAGGTGGAGCGTGTACGCCGTGCCGGCGGGCGGCTGCACCTGCACGGCCCGGTACGTGGTGTCGGCGATCGTGGTGTCGCCCTGCGCTCGGAACGAGAGGCCCTCGTCGTCGAGATTCGCCATCAGGTAGGGCAGGCTGCGCCAGAGCTGGCCCTTCACCTGCCCGCGGGCCGAGGGGGGCGCCGTGCGGGTGCCCTGCGGCGTCTTCATCCGCATCGTCTCCCCGTCGTCCACGACGGTGATGCTGCCCATCGGCGTCGTCAGCTCGGTGCGGATCTGATCGGGCAGCTGCACCACGAGGGTGCTCTCGTTCCCCTCCTGGTTCGTCACGACGCGCATGTTCTCAATCGGGTCGAAGGCCGAACCGCCGAGCGCTTCTTTCGCACTCGCCATCAGCTTCTGCCCAGCCGCTATCGCCTCCTTGTCGGCACCGGTCGGCTCGGAGTCGCTCTCGGGCGGGGTTTGGGGAATGGAGATGTCGATCTCGTTGACGGCCCCGTCTCGGGTGAGCGTCGACAGCGAGTCGCTGAACGCCTCGCGATTGCCCACCACCAGAATGTGCGACTCGTCGGGGTGCAGGTACTGCTGCGCCACCGAAAGCACGTCGTCCGCCGTCGTCTGCTCAATCTCATTCCGCGTCTGCCGCAAGAAGTCGGCGGGATAGTCGTGGTACTCGTACGTCATGCGCCGACTCAGGATTTCGCGCTCCGAGTCGAAGTTGAACACGAAGGAGTTCAGGTAGCTGTCCTTGGCCAGGCTCAACTCCTCTTCCGTGGGCGCCTCCTGACGCATCCGCTCGACCTCGCTCATGACCGCATTGGTTGCCTCCACCGTGGTGGGGCTTTTGGAGAAAACCCCCGCGAAGAAGCGCCCCGGCTGCTGATAGCCCGCCGAGTAGTTGCCAAAGACGGCGTACGCGAGGCCTTTCTCTTTGCGTACCTGCTGAAAAAGCCGTCCGGAGAAGCCCCCACTCAGCACCTCATTCATAAGGGTCACCGAGGCGTAGTCATCGCTGCGGCGCGTAATCTCCCCCGGGTGTCCCATGTAGATGGTGCTCTGGTTGACGTCGCTCTTCTGGATGACATTGACCGAGTAGTCGCGGTTGGCCTCGGGGGCCGGCGGGGTCGGCGGCTCAAACCCGTCGTCCACCGTCCAGTCGCCAAACTGCTCCCGAATCTTTTCTTCCATCGCGTCCGCCTCGAAGTCGCCCCACACGCTCAGAATGAGATTGTTGGGCTGGACGTACTGCTCGTGGAAGTCGACCAGGTCCTCGCGCGTAATGCGGTCGATGGTGTAGTACTCGGTCGTTCGGGCGTAGGGGCTGTCCTCGCCGTAAAGGATCTTGTCGAACTCGCGCGAGGCAATCTGGCGGGCGTTGTCGTTGCGGCGCGAGATGATCGATTTCTGCTGGCTCTTGGCCTGCTGGAGCTTGGCTTTGTCGAACGCAGGGGTCTGAAGCACCTCGGCGAACACCGGAAGCACCGCATCCACGTTGTCGGAGAGCGTGGACATGAAGGCGGAGCCCGACGTCTCCCCAAAGCTGGTCTCCACGGTGGCGCCCCGGTTCTCGAGCACCACGTTGACGCTGTCGGGCGACATCGACGCCGTGCCGCCGGTGCGCATCACGGTGCCGGTCACGGAGGCGAGCCCCCGCTTCTCGGCGGGTTCGTAGACGGAGCCGGCCCCGATGCGGGCCACGGCGTTCACCTGGGGCAGCTCGGGGTCTTCAAGCAAAAACACCGTCAGGCCGTTGTCGAGCTCAACACGCTCGGGCTGCGGCGGCTCGAAGTCGCGGAGGTCGGGATAGGTAAGCTCCGCGACGTCGTAGTCGGCCGTGCGAATGTCGTCGGCCTGCTGGGCCGCGGCCGGACCGACCGCCCCAACGGCAAGCAATATGGCAAGGGAAACGGAGAGGAAGGAATAGAGACGGGTCATCACGGATAGAGTGGATCTGAAGGCGAGAGGCGCGGAGGGGATGAGGAGCGTAGCCGGCTTTCAGTTGCCGTCCCCGGACTCCTCATCGCTCGTTTTAATCATGGCCACGGTGCGGTTGCTGCGCGTGAGCACGTCCTGGGCCACGCGCTGTACGTCCTCGACCGTTACGGCCTGGATGTCCTCAAGCCGACGGAAGACCGTCCGCCAGTCGCCCGTGAGGGTTTCGGTTTCCGCAAACTGAATGGCCAGTCCCATGTTGGAGTCGAGTTGCCCGATGAGCTGGCTGCGGGAGCGCGTCTTGGCCCGTTCCAGCTCAGCCTGCGTGATGCCGTTCGTCTTGATGCTGTCGAGTTCAGCGTAGATGTCCTGCTCCACACTGTCGGGCGAGACGCCGCGACTCGGCACGCCGATGATGCCGAACAGCGTCGGGTACTTGCTTCCGGGGAAGGCGGGAATGGCCTGGACCTGCAAGGCCTTTTCCTGCTCGACCAGGCGCTGGTACAGCCGACTCGTGCGCCCCCCGGTTAGCACGTCGGCAAGCACGTCGTACACGGGGGCGTTCGCACTCTGCATGCTTCCGCGGTGGTAACCCATCACCACAAACGGCTGGGTCTGCTCCCGAATGACCACGCGACGCTCCCCCAACTGCTCCGGTTCGTCGGACCGCACAGGCAGCGGCGCCTCCCCGGCTTCCAGGCGGCCGAAGTACTCCTCCGCCAGCGCCCGCATCCGCTCCGGGTCCACGTCGCCCGAGATGCCGACCGTCAGGTTCTCGGTCCCGTAGTGCGTCTCAAAGAACTCTCGGGCGTCGGTCCGCGAGAGGCGCTGGAGATCCGACATGTGTCCGATCGTGGGGTTGCCGTAAGGGTGCGCCTTGAACGCCGTCGTCAAGAACTCCTCAAAGAGGCGTCCCGTCGGACTCGACTCCGTCCGCTGCCGGCGTTCCTCCATCACCACGTCGCGCTCGGTGTAAAACTCCCGCAGCACCGGATTCGCAAAGCGATCCGACTCCAGGGCAAAGAAAAGCTCGGCCTTGTTCGCCGGCAGGCTGTACCGGTAGATCGTCGCGTCGGGCGAGGTGGTGGCGTTAATATTCGTCGCCCCTTCTCGTTCAAGGAGGTTCTCGAACGCGCCGTCCTCGATGTAGGACTGGGCTTCCTCCTGCGCCTCCTGAAACTGCTGCTCCAACTCCGCAATTCGGGCGGAGTCGGCCTGTGGGCCTTTCATGCGTTCCCGGCGGAGCGCGAGGTACACCTCTTCCTGCTGCTGCAGGGCCGCCCGTTCCTTCTGGATGTCCTGGGTCCCGATTGTGGTCGTGCCCTTAAAGGCCATGTGCTCGAACATGTGGGCCACCCCCGTTTTGCCCTCCGGCTCGTCCACCGAGCCGACGTCGGCGTACGTGGCAAAGGAGGCGACGGGCGCATCAGGGCGTTCCACCACCACAACGTCGAGCCCGTTGTCGAGCGTAAAGGTGGTCACCTTCTCCTCGAACTGTCCGAGCAGGTCCTGCCCCTCCGCAGCGGGGACGACACAGGCGAGAAGCAGGAGCGCGGTGCACAGGGGACGGCGCACCGATCCCCAGAGTGAACCAGATGGGGCGAACGGCATGGGACACAAAGAATTTGGAACAATACGCGCGAGCGACAAGAGAGGAACAAAATTCTTTACGGAACGGACCGCAACTTGGATCCCGGCCAGCAAAACGGGCACACTTACGAAACTGTTACGGGTCGCGCTTCTGCCGGTCGCCCGAACGAATTTCGCGTTCCCTGCGTTGTACGAATTCCGCTTGTTGTAGTAGCTTTCCCCAGCTTATGCAGTTCATTAATCAACCTGAGGCCGCGGACGATGAGGAATGGTGGGACCGGTTCAAGGAGCTTCTCGACGACCAGAACGACTGGCCCACCCGCTACACGTTTAAGTTTATCGCCCCCGCCGGTCGGCTCGACGACTTAAAATCCGTCTTTGGCGACCATACGGTCCGCGTTCGGGAGTCGAGCAAGGGAAACTACAAAAGCGTGACGGCTCACCTCCGCATGTCATCGAGCGAAGAGGTGGTGGCCATCTACGAGGAAGCGTCGAGCATCGACGGGGTGATCTCCCTGTAGCGCCCCCTGCGGGTGCTCACTCCGGACGGACCCGCCCCACCGGAGGACCGGGAACTTTCCGTCTGTGTTTACCTGTCATAATGTGTTCGCGCTCTCGGAGGCCTCCCACCATTCCCTCGCCCCCCTGCCATGGACCTCGAACCGGGCCGTCCCCGCCACGAGCAAATTAGCGACTACCTCCGCGAGCAGATCGAGAGTGACGCGTACGCGACCGACGAAAAGTTGCCGTCAGAAAAAGAGCTCGGCGACCTGTTCGATGTCAGCCGGGTGACCGTGCGGCGGGCGCTTCAGACCCTGGAGCACGAGGGCTACATTTACCGCCGGCAGGGCCTCGGCTCATTCGTCCAGGACCGTCAGGCCGCGCAGGGGCTCGTTCGCCTCACGGACTTTGCCCAGGACATGGCCCAGGCCGGCCTGGAGGCGTCGTCGGAGGTGCTCCACCACGCCTCCGAATCGCCGCCCCCCGCGGTGGCGACACAGCTGGGCCTCGGCGACGAGACGACGGTAATGCGGCTCGACCGGCTCCGCCTGGGCGACGGCCGCCCCGTCGCGTTCGACCGCACGTGGCTCCCGATGTTTTACGCCCAACTCCTGGAGGACCACGACCTGTCCCAGGAAACAATCTATGGCATCCTCGAGCAGGACTACGAAATTCCCGTCCTCCGTGGTCGTTACCGCCTCACCGCCGCGAACGCCGACGAAGAGATCGCGGAGGCCCTCGGCGTAGACGCGGGCCGGGCGGTGCTCCTGATCGAACGGCTCTCGCTCACGCAGGGCGACAAGCCCGTCTACTTCCAGCGCCGCTATTACCGCAACGACCGGGTGGCCTACGAACTGGAACTGGCCCGCGATACCAATGCCCGCCCCCCCACGCAGGGCATGCCCCTCCGCGACTTCGAACCGGTTTTTGATTCGTTCCCGGACTCCTAACGCCGCATGCGTACCCTCCTCACCTCGGCTCTGTGCCTGCTCGCCCTTCAGACCGGCTGCTCGCAGGACCTGAAGTGGTCGGCCGTAAACCGCATGATCGCGGCCGACTTCCCCGACGTGCCCACCCTCACGACGGACTCGCTCGCCGCCCGCCTCGCCGACTCAACGGCCCCCCGTCCTCTTCTCCTCGACGCCCGAAGCCCCGAGGAGTACGCCGTGAGCCACCTCCCTGACGCCCGCCGGATCGACCCCGAGGCCGACTCGTTTCCCGCACTCGATACGCTCTCGCGCGACCGTCCCGTCGTCGTGTACTGCAGCGTGGGCTACCGCTCGGCGCGCGTCACGGCCCAGTTGCACCACCAGGGCTTTACCCACGTCCGCAACCTGGAAGGCTCCATCTTCCGATGGGCCAACGAGGGACGGCCCGTGGTGCGCAACGGCACGCCTGTAGACGCCGTGCATCCGTACGACCGCACCTGGGGCACGCTCCTCAACGACTCCCTCCATCGCAGGTCGCCAGCCGGCTCCGCTCCGTAGCTGCGCCGGATGTCCCCCCGGCGGCGTGAACCCCATGTCAAATCAGTGTCTCCCCGGCCGCTCAACGGATCTCATACGGCCAGCAAGACTGCAATGACCCCACTTGTTATAACAGGTCGTTCTAATTCAACCAGCCCGTCCTCGCCCGTGCAATCGCCTCAGCGTCCTTTCTTCTTGCCCGCCACAGTTGCCCTCTTGCTCCTCGCCACTGGCCTAGTGGGCGCTCCACTCGATGCCCGCGCCCAGGCTCCGCACGACATGCATGTCGCGGCCGACAGCTCCGCTCATTCGGGGGATCTGCCCCTCCAGGCGCCGGGGCAGTCGATCTTCGGCACCGTGCAGGAGGCCATTCGCACGCTGGAGGCCGATTCCACGACGGACTGGTCCGAGGTCGACGTCGCGGCCCTGCACCGGCATCTCAAAGACATGCAGCGGGTGGCCCTCGATGTGACCGTGGAGACCCAGGAGTCGATTGAGAACGGGATACGGTTACGGGTGCGCCCCGAAACCAAGTCGGCACGCCTTTCACTGGAGCGGGTTCTCGATGCCCACCCGCACATGCTAAAGCAAGAGGCCGGCTGGACCATGGACGTGGAAGAGGACAGCGGCGCCTACGTCCTGCACACAACCACGAAGGACGAGGCGGACGTTGAGAAAATTCGTGCGCTCGGCTACATGGGCCTACTCGCCTACGGGCAACACCACCAGCGCCATCACTGGCACCTGGTGCGGGGCCAGCAGCCGCACGAGTAGCCGCGCGTACTGGTAGTCGCGCGTACTGCATGCGTTATTTCCCGTCCAGCAGCAACGATTTCCAATCTCTCAAGTTTGACGAGTGCGTGAAAAGATACAACTCAACTCACGCCTCCAGCCCCCCTGCCGGAGATGAATTGTTGACTCTCGATAGACCCACATTGAGACCACGCCGCCATGCCCAACGCCCAGTTTGACGTCGAGCGGGCCACCGCAGGCCTCGTGATGGCGCTCTTCGTCGCCTCCGCGCTGCTCCTGGCCGGCCTGCTCTTTTTCGTCATGCGGGACCTCAACGATCGTCGTTCGCAGGCCGCGGATACGACAACCACCGCCTCGTCGACCGTCCGGGTCGCCTCCTCTCCTCCGCCTTCGATCTTATGAGCTACGCCCCCCTCGGACTCCTCCTGGCGGTGCTGGTGATTGGCGCCGCCGCCACACTCACCGTCCTCTTCTACGCCAGCCAAAAGGGGTACTTCCGCAACCTTGAGGCCGAAGCGTACATGATCTTCGACGAGGACGAACCGCTCGGCACACCGCAAGATCAGGTGTTGCACCCGTCGGACGATCGTCCGCCCTCCAAGGCGCCCCCTGCCTCGGATGGCGAGTCGTAGAGTGCCGTTCTCAATCCGGCTCCCTGCTTTTGTCCCTTTTCCCTCATGTCTGACCCAACTCCCTCCTCCCTCTCCGTCTCGACGACCGACCCGGGGAGCGCCCCGCCGGCGTGGCGCCGCGTCGTCGACCGGTCGACCCGCGGCCCCGTCGCCGCGTTCATCGCGAGCGCCACGGCCTGGCTCCTCATCGGCTCGCTGCTGGCCCTCATCGCCAGCTTCAAGTTTCAGTTTCCCGACTGGTGGACGGAGCAGGCCTGGCTCACGTTTGGGCGCGTCCGCCCCGCCCACCTCAACACGATGATCTACGGCTGGATCTCGATGGCCGGGGTGGGGATTGGCACGTGGCTGTGGGCACGTCTCCTCAAGACTCCGCTCCGGGGCCAGGGGCTTCTGTGGACCAGCATCGGACTCTGGAACGTCGGGATGGTGGTCGGCACCATCGGCATTCTGGCGGGCTACTCCCGCGCCATCGAGTGGTTAGAGATGCCGTACGTGGCCTTTGCGTTCATCGTCCCGGCCCTGCTGCTGGTCGTGGCGTCTTTCCTCCTCACGCTACGCGAACGAAACGCCCAGCACCTCTACATCTCGGTGTGGTACCTGGGGGCCGCCATCCTGTGGGGCCCCTTCCTCATCATCGCGATCCTGCTGCCCATCTTCAGCGGCGTACCTCAGGGAACCGCCAACTGGTGGTACGCCCACAACATTCTGGGGCTATGGATCACCCCACCAGGGCTCGCCGCCGCGTACTACTTCATTCCGAAGGTGATTGGGCGACCGGTCTACAGCTACCACCTGTCCTACCTCGGATTCTGGACGCTGGCCCTCTTCTACAACTGGGCGGGCGTGCACCACCTCGTGGGCGGACCCGCGCCCCAGTGGGTGGTGACCGTGTCCATCGCATTTAGCGCGATGATGATGGTGCCCGTCATCGTCGTGGCCGTCAACCATCACATGACGGTGGTCGGGCACTTCGAAAAACTGAAGTACAGCCCCACGCTCCGCTTCGTGGTCTTCGGCGCCATGAGCTACACGGCCGTCAGCCTGCAGGGCTCGCTGCAGTCGTTCCGGTACTGGCAGGAGGTGACGCACTTCACGCACTACACCATTGCCCACTCGCACTTGGGCGTCTACGCCTTCGCCACAATGATTGCGTTCGGATCCATCTACTACATCATGCCCCGAGTGATGGACTGGGAGTGGGGCAGCCCCCGCCTCATCAGCCTCCACTTCTGGACCACGGGCCTCGGCGTCGGGGCCTACTTTACGGCACTCACGATTGGCGGCGTAATCCAGGGATTCCAACTGCTGGACCCGGACGTGGCCTTCCTCAAAATCGTCGAGGACACGCAGCCCTGGCTCATCGTGCGGTCGGTGTCCGGCACCCTGATGACCGTCGGACATATCGTGTTTGCCTACCTCCTCGCCCGCATCATCCTGAAGAGCGGCGCCCGCCCCGACGGGCCCACGTACTTTCACCCCGTCCCCGAGGGCACCTTCCAGGTCGCCGGGGGCGACGGAACCTCTCGCGCTCCCGCTACGCCGGAGACCGACTGACGCTCTGTCCCTCCGTTCCATTCCCTTCTCCGTCCCATGACTCGTACTGCGCTGATTTTTTTGGGAGCATTCGCGGCTGTGGCCATGAGCTTCACGGCGCTCTCACTCCTGCCCAGCCTTCAGCTCTCCACGATTGAGCCCACCCCCGGCACGAACGAGTACACCTACGACGAACAGCTGGGCCGCCAGGTGTACATCCGGGAGGGGTGCATGTACTGCCACAGCCAGCAGGTTCGGCCCGACGGCTTCGGGGCCGACCAGGCCCGCGGCTGGGGGGATCGGGGGTCGCGTCCCGGCGACTACGTGTACGACGACCCCCACCAGCTGGGCACCATGCGTACCGGCCCCGACCTCCACGACATTGGCAACCGGCAGCCAAGCCGCGACTGGCAGCTGGCCCACCTCTATCAGCCTCGCTCCGTGAGCCCCGGCTCCGTGATGCCCGCCTACCCGTACCTGTTCGAGGTAAAACGGAAAGCAAACGTTCGTCCCTCCGAAGTGACGGTCCCGATTAGCTCAAAGTACGCTCCCCCCGGCGACAGCGTCGTGGTCGCCACCCAGGAGGCCCTGGCGCTCTACGACTACCTGATGACCCTGAAGCTCGAGCCGCTCGACTCGGACCAAAACGGCTGAACGGCCCTCCCGCTGCGTCTGACCCTCCACACTTTCGCCCTGCACTATGGCCGACGATTCTTCTTCCGCCTCCGAGCCGGAACGCACGTCCTCGGATCCGGAGTCAACGCCCGAACCCATCGACATGCTGCGGCCCCTCTTCCGCGAGGAGCCGCTTCCGCCGGAAGGGGGGGAACCTCCTCAGCTGTGGCTCTGGATGCTCATTTTCGGGGTCCTGCTCTTCTGCGTGTTTTACCTCGGGCTTTACGTCGGCGATTTCAGTTCGGACCCCTGGTTGCAGTCGCCGGAGCCCACCGCACAGGCCGGGCCTCCTGTCGAGGAGGCCGTGAGCGGGGAACAGGTCTACAGCAGCCGCTGCGCCTCTTGTCACCAGGCCGACGGCCAGGGCGTCTCTGGAAACTTTCCCACACTCGTTGGCACGAGTTGGGTGGAGAATAAGGGCCAGGTCATCCGCATACTGCTCCACGGCATGCAGGGCGAGGTGACGGTGCAGGGCGAAACCTACAACGGCAACATGCCGGCGTGGGGCACTACCCTGAGCGACGAGGAGATTGCCGCCGTCATTACACACGTCCGGCAGTCCTGGGACAATGACTATGGCGAGGTGACGGCCGACGAGGTCGAGGCCGTCCGATCGTCCACGGAGGGGCGCAGCGCTCCCTGGGAGGCCGAAGAGCTCCAGCAGGACGCCAATCAGACCGTCCCGACCGGCGACGACGCCACGGCAAACGGACGCACGACGGGGCAGCGGCTCTACGACCAGATTGTGGCCGCTCGCTCTGCCACGCCGTAGGACGGCGCCCCCTTTTTCCGGACCGGCTCTCTTCGTTCATGGACCACTGCGACCACTGCGGGCTCCCGTTGTCCGGCGCCGACATCACCGGCGAGGACGGGGCCGCGCACTACTGCTGCCACGGCTGCCGCATGGTGGCCGACACCCTCGAGGCCCCCGAGGACGACTCTCTGGGGGGCGAGCACCAGATGCTTCTCTTCCGCCTCTTCGGCGGGGTGCTCATGGCCGGGTTCGTGATGGCGTTCAGCCTGGCCATTAGCTCCGGGTACGGATTCGAGGCCCTGCGGCAGCTGGAGCACGACGTGAGCACGGCCCACTGGGTGCTCCTCCTCCCGACCGTGCCCGCCCTTCTGCTTCTCGGCCTCCCCCTCCTCCGCTCGGCGTGGGCCGACCTCCGCGAGCGCCGCCTGACGCTCAACGTGCTGTTTACCCTGGGCACGACCAGCGCCGTGGTGGTGAGCGCCGTGAGCTACGTGCGGGGCACCGGCCCCATCTACCTGGAAACCGCCGTCATGCTCCTGGCGCTCTACACCCTGGGGCGCTACCTCACGGCCCGGGCCAAAGGCACCGCCACGCAGGTGCTCCGCCGCCTCGTCGAGACGCCCGACACCACCTATCGGCGGCTCGATCCGGCCCCGGCCGACGTGCCGCCCGACGCCCTCACCGTCGGCGACCGGGTGCGCGTCCGGGCCGGCGACGTGATTCCGGTGGACGGGCGCGTGGTGGAGGGACGTAGCTATGTTGACGAAAGCAGCCTGACGGGCGAGGCCCAGCCCGTCGTGAAGGAGACGGATGACGCCGTGTACGCCGGGACATCGGCCCTGGACGGGACCCTTACGATCGACGTGACGGCCGTGGCGGAGGATCGGCGCCTCGCCCGGGTGGAAGCGATGATGCGGCGTGCCCTCGAGCGCCCGCCCCGCATCGCACAGATCACTGATCAGATTCTTCGCTGGCTCATTCCGGGCGTCGTGGTCCTGGCACTGGGCACCTTTGGCGCCTGGTGGGCCGCGGCCGGGTTTTCGAAAGCGCTCTACGTGTCCCTCAGCGTAGTGCTCATCACCTGCCCCTGCGCGCTCGGCATCGCGATTCCGCTGTCCCTCACGGTGGCCCTCCAGCAGGCGGGACGCGAGGGCATCCTGCTGCGCTCCGGTCGCTCGTTGCTGGACCTCGCGCAGATCGAGGCCGTGGCGTTCGATAAAACCGGCACGCTGAGCACCCTCACCACGGCCTCCGTGCGCGTGGTTCGGTCCGACGCCGTGCCCGCCGGCTCCGTCGCCCCTCTCTCCGACGAGGCCATCCTGCAACGGGCCGCCGCCGTGGAGCAGGGCACGAATCATGCGCTTGCCACGGCCCTCGTCGACGCGGCAGAGGCGCAAGGACTCGCGCTGCCGGACGTGCAGACGGTTACGACGCATCCCGGCGCGGGCGTCGTCGGGTCGGTGGTCGTCGACGGCGTACCCCGTCGGGTGGGCGTGGGCAACGAACAGCTCGTGTGGACGATGGATGCTGCCTGTCCGCCCGCCTGGCGCGATCGGTACGAGGCCGAGACCCGTGCCGGGCGTACGCCGCTCTACGTAGTCGAGAACGACCACGTGGTGGCCCTACTGACGATCGAGGAACAGCTCGTCCCTCACGCCTCCTCGGTCGTCGACCAACTGCAGGAAGCAGGAATTGACGTATCGGTCCTGACGGGCGACCGCCGGGCCGCCGCCGACCGTCTTGCGAGTGCCCTGAATGCCCCCACCGAGGCCGCCCTCTCCCCGTCCGACAAAATCGACCGTCTTCAGGCTCTTCGTGAGGAACATGGCCCGGTGGCAATGGTGGGCGACGGGATCAACGACGCCGCGGCCCTCGCGGAGGCCGACGTGGGCATTGCCCTTTCCTCCGGCGCCTCCGTCTCGATGGAGGCGGCCGACGTCACCCTGTACCCGTCGGACCTCCGCCTCGTCCCCTGGCTGCACCGTCTTGCCCACCGCACCGACCGCGTGATCCGTCAGAATCTGGGATGGACCTTCGGCTACAACGCCATTGGCCTCGGCCTCGCCGTCGCAGGCCTGCTGCACCCCATCGCCGCCGTCGTCGTCATGACCGGCAGCAGCCTGCTCGTGACCGGCAACGCCTACAGGCTGAAGAATACGGCGTCGTCCAGCGGCACGCCGACCGCCCCGGCGTCTCCGTAGACCGCCCCTTCGCACTACATCCGCCCCTTCAGCATGCCGTTCCAGTACATGCGGGGCAGGCCATACGCCTTTAGCGCGTACATGCTGTAGCGCTCCTGCGTCTGGTCGAAGGGGAAGCTCTCGTCCGGCTCCTTATCGTAGTCGAACTCCGCAAGCACGAGCTTGCCGTAGCCCGTCACCAGGGGACAGGAGGTGTATCCGTTGTAGGTCCCGTTCACCGACGTCGTGTCGCTGATCGTGGCCATGAGGTGGTCTACCAGCACGGGCGCCTGCTTACGAACGGCCGCGCCGGTCTTGGAGGTCGGCAGGTTCGAGTTGTCGCCCAGGGCAAACACGTTTTCGTACCGCGTGTGCTGGAGCGTGCCGGGGTCCACGTCCACCCATCCCTCCTCGTCGGAGATGGGGCTCTCGGCAATGAAGTCGGGCGCGGACATGGGCGGCACGACGTGCAGCATGTCATACCCAATGGTCGACTCCTCCTCCGTCTCCAGGTTGCGGAAGACGGCCTCTTTGTCGCCCGGCCGGATCTCAGTGAGCTCCGTCATCAGATTGATTTCCAGGCCCTTGCGCTCCACCACGTCGTAGAGCGTCTCCTCGTAGGGCTTCGACGAGAAAAGAGCTCCTTTCGCCTTCATGAACGCAATGCGGCTCCCCTCCCGCACGCCGCGGCGCCGGAGCGCATCGTCCGTCAGGTACATGATCTTCTGCGGGGCCCCGCCGCACTTAACCCCCGTCGTGGGCTCCGTGAACAGGGCCGTTCCGCCCTTTGGAATGGACTGGATGGCGTCCCACGTGGTCTCGCAGGTGTCGTACGAGTAGTTGCTTACTACCCCGGTGTCCGGCTGCCCCACCGCGTGGGCGAGGCCGGGGATGTCGTCCCAGTCAATCTGAATGCCCGCGGCCATGACGAGATAGTCGTAGCCGTACGTCTCCCCGTCGCGCGTCGTCACCGTCTGCGCGTCCGGATCGACCGCCGTCGCGGCATCCTGAATCCAGGTGGCGCCCTTCGGCATCACCTCCGCCATCGGCCGGGCGGACTCCTCCTTCGGAAAAACGCCGGCGCCAACGAGGGTCCAGAGGGGCTGATAGTAGTGCGTGTCGGCCGGCTCAATCACCGTCACCTCCGGAGCGTCGTCTCGCCGGAGAAGCTGCGACGCCACAGTAAGGCCAGCGGTGCCACCGCCGACAATGAGGACCTGATGCGTGTCATTCATGGGAGTGTGTGGGTTTGTATGGGGGAATGGCACGAAGCGGAGATACCCCGCACGTTACGCTGATTCGTCGAGCTTTTGGCCAAACAGCTTTGCAAACGTCGTAATAAACCCGACGGCTCGCTGCACATCGGGGTCGCGAAGGGCCCCGAGGAGCCCAAAGAAGCCTCGGCCGGAAATCTCGCCGCGCTGGGCCTTCTGTTGGCTTTCCGCCAGCGCCGTCCCGAGACTACCCACGGCCTGAAGCGCTTCCGGATTGAGCACCCCCGAATCCAGAAGGGCCTCAAACTCATCGGTGCGAAACAGCCCACCGAGCCGACCCAGAGCGCCCACAGTTTGCCGTAGCACCTGCTCCGGATCGGCCCCCTGGGCGGCAATGCGCGCATACTCGGCATCCAGAATGTCCACGACCGTCGCAATGGCCTCCGGGGCGGTGTCCGCCAATTCGGCGAGGCGCTCCAGCTGCTCGGACCGGTCCAGCACCGCCGCGAGGGCCGCCGCGGTGTCCGGCTCCGTCATCTTTTCCAGCAGACTCAGGCCTTCACGGGCCCGTTCGTCTACCACCACGCCCCGGTCGGCCGCCCGCGTAAGGGCGTCGTCGATCGTCTCGGCGGCCACCATCGTGGCGTCCGGGAGGTCGTCGGCCAGTGCGGCCACCTGTTCCAGCCGATCCAGCCGATCAATCAGCCCGGACAGAATTTCGACGGTCGCCGGCTCCGTCAGCTTTTCGGCGAGCGTAAGGGCCTCACGCGCCCGCTCATCGAGGACCACGTCCCGATCGGCGGCCCGCGTCAGCTCGTCATCCACCATGTCCGTGGTGGTGCGGAGCACGTCGGGCATCTGCTCGAGCGTGTCCATTGCCTCCTCAATCGTATCGAGCCGGTCGAGGAGACGCACCAGCACGCGTCGGGTGTCTGGGTCTTGTAAGCGCTTTTTTAGGGCGTCGGCCCCGTTGGGCTCGGTCCGTTCCATGGGCATCTCGGAAGTTTGTCGACAAGAATCCCCGAAAAGAGAACCTTTCACGTAGTTATGTTTACTTGCATTTACAGGTAAGAATAAAGAGAAGAGAATGTCAAGTTACTTTTGGTGGAGACGAAGGCACTGAGCGGTTCCCTCTCCCGTACTCCGCTCCTCCAGATCAACTTGTGCGCATTATTTTCCGTACCGTCCCGCCCCGATACCGTCATGACAACCAATATGGGTTCCCTCGACCGCATCCTTCGTACCCTTGCCGCGCTTGTGGTGGGAATTCTCTACCTGACCGGCACTCTTGGCGGCACCACAGCGATCATTCTGGGCGCGGTTGCCCTGGCATTTGTGCTCACCAGTTCTGTGGGCACGTGTCCGTTGTACACTCCGTTCGGCCTTTCCACGCGTAGAACGACGGACTGACCCGCCTCCATTCGCGCGTTCTCCCCGCCCATCAGGGGAGGCAGGGCCGCCCCGCCGAAGGTGCTCCGCGCCACCCGGCTCATCGAGTGTTGGCACGTGACGGCGCTGCCCTATGCAGTACGGAGATCTTTGGTGGGTTCCTGTCTGCTCGGTGTCGTGCGCCCGGCCTGTCCACGGCCGGGTCGGGATCTCATGCCCCGCACAGAAACACGTGTGAATACATGTTGGTATGTCTAATCCCTGCTACGGAGCCGATCCCGAGAGAGGGGCTTGCTCCCTTGCATTTCCTCTCCACAAGCAACGGTTACTCGATTGATGTCTGATTCTCCCTCCCGCGCAGTGGCTGCTTCTGATCCCGACCCGGCCCCGGCCTCCGGAAACGTAGACGCCGAGCTCACCCCGGGCCTGAATGTCCTTCTGGCCAACGCCGCGGTGTTCTACCAGAAGGTGCGGCACTACCACTGGAATGTGACGGGTCCCCACTTCTTCACGCTCCACGACAAGTTCGAGGAGCTCTACGGCGTCTGGAACGATGCCATCGACGCGATCGCCGAGCAGGTGCGCAGCCGGGGCGACCGGCCCGTGCACACCCTCGCCGACGTTCTGGATCTCGCCTCCCTGGAGGAAGACCCGAGCACCCCGGCGGCGGACGAGATGGTCGAGGTGGTCATCGCGGACCTCGCGGCCCTCGACGCACAGGTCCAGAATCTCGCCGAGCGGGCCGAGGAGGCCGACGACGCCGGGGCGGTCCCCGTGCTCGAGGACCTCAGTGAGCAGATCCGAGAGGACCGCTGGATGCTGCGGGCCTGGCTCAACGACCTGTAGTCCCGCCGGGACGTGCAGACTTGGCCCCCGTTTCCGGGCTGGGAGCGGGGGCTTTTTCTGTGTGCAGCCGCTTCTCGTCGCAGCGCCTTCCCCCACGTCGACGAATCGCCGGGAGGGCATTGCCTCGCTCCGCTTTCCCCTCTAGTGTCCCATGAACCGCGCCATTGCCTGGTTTGCGCGTCACGGCGTGGCGGCCAACCTGCTGATGATGCTCCTCCTGGTCGGCGGGGTCGTGGCCGGGGGCCTCGTGGTGCAGGAGAACTTTCCCGAGTTCAGCCTCGACGCCGTGGAGGTGCGCGTGCGCTATCCCGGCGCCTCGCCCGAGGACGTCGAGGACGACATCATTCGGCGCGTGGAGGACCGCATCGAAGGCGTCGAGGGCATCGACCGGCTGCTGGGCACCGCGGCGGACAACATTGGGGTGGTGACCGCGGAGCTGAAGCGCGGCACCAACCTGGACCGCGCCCGCACCGACATCAAGTCGGAGGTCGATCGGGTCACGTCGTTTCCCGAAACCGCGGAGGAGCCGGTCGTGACAGAGGTGACCAACCGCGAGCAGGTGCTCCAGGTAGCCCTCCACGGAGAGGCGTCCCTGCGCGCCCTCAAAAACGCCGCCCAACGCGCCGAGGGGGACCTCACGCGCACCCCGCAGGTCTCGTATGCGGAGGTCAGTGGCGTGCCCGACGAGGAGATTTCCATCGAAGTGTCCCGCGATGCTCTGCGGGCGCACGGGCTCACGCTGGGACAGGTGTCGCGGATCGTGCGCGAGGGGAGCCTCGACCTCCCCGGCGGCAGCATCGAGACGGAGGACTCGGACATCACCATTCGGACCGAGGGACAGAACTACACGAAGTCGGACTTCGAAGACATCGTCCTGCTGAGCCGGAGTGACGGCACCAACGTGCGGCTTGGGGAGGTGGCGACCGTCGTGGACGGGTTCGAGCAGAACTCGGACCTCCGCACGCGATTTGGCGGCGATCCCGCCGTCCTGCTCAACGTCTTCCGGACGGGCGACGAGCAGGCGCTGAGCGTGGAGGAGGCGGTCAAGACCTACCTCAAGGAGACGCTTCGTCCGACCCTGCCGCGGGGCATCGAGGCCACCGTCTGGCGAAACAGCGCCGAGAGCCTGCGGACGCGCCTCACCATCATGGTCGAGAACGGGGTCCTGGGGCTGGTTCTCGTCCTGGTGGTGCTCACGCTCTTTCTTGCCCCCCGGAAGGCGTTCTGGACCGCCTCGGGCATCCTTCTCTCGTTCGTCGGCGCGCTGATCTTCATGCAGCAGTTGGGCGTGTCGATCAACATGCTGTCGGTGTTCGGCTTCATCATCGCGATGGGCATTGCGGTGGACGACGCCATCGTGGTGGTGGAGAACGTCTACGCCGAGCAGGATCGCACCGACGACCCGCTGACGGCGGCCGTTGAGGGCACCCAGCGCGTGGCGACGCCCGTGGTGTTTGCCGTGCTCACCACCATCGCCGCGTTCGCGCCGCTCCTCTTTGTGGGGGGCACGATCGGGAAATTCCTCGGCGACATTCCCACGGTCGTCATCTTCGTGCTGATCGTGTCGGTGGTGGAGGTGCTCTTCGTGCTGCCGGCCCACCTGTCCCACGGCACCGGCGACGACGGCCCGTCCACCGCCGTGGGCCAGTGGCTCGACGGGATCCGTGCCGGGGTCCACGACCGCCTCGTGGCGTTCGTCCACGGGCCCCTGACGAGTCTCCTTCAGTTTGCCACGCGCCGCTACGGGGTGACGCTGGTCGGCGGCCTCTCGCTCCTCGTCGTCACGTTCAGTCTCGTGGCGAACGGGTACGTCAAGAACGAATTCTTCCCCAGCATCCCCGGCAACGTGGTGACGGCCCAGCTGGAGATGCCGCCGGGCACCAATGCCGACGAGACCGCCCGCCGGGCCGAGCGGCTCCGGGCGCAGGGCTTGCAGGTCCTCCGTGACCTGGAGGAGCAGTCGGGCGAGCGCCTGCTTGAGAACACGTACACGACGGTGAGCCGCCAGCCGGTGGCCTCGGGCGGGCGCACGCAGGCCGGCTTCACGGCCCCGCGCCCCAACGTAGCGGAGGTGAGCATTGAGATGGTGGACGCGGAGGCGCGCAGCGTCCCCTCCCCGGTTCTCGAAGAGCAGTGGCGCGACACCGTCGGAACGCCCGCCGGGGTGCAGTCCCTCGCGTTCACCAGCACCGCGGGCGGGCCGGGCGGCGACCCGGTCTCTGTGCAGTTGTTTGCCCCGACGACCGACGCCATGACGCGTGCCGCGGACGTCGTGCAGGACACGCTTCAGCGGTACGCCGGCGTCCAGGACGTGACGGTGGACTGGGAGGAGAAGCGCGAGTTGTCCCTCGCGATGAAGCCGGCGGCCCGGTCCCTCGGGCTCACCCTGAGCGACATCGCCCAGCAGGTGCGGGCGGCCTTCTTCGGTACGGAATCGTTCCGCCTGCAGCGGGGCCAGGACGAGGTGCGGGTCTACGTCCGTCTGCCCGCCGACGAGCGGAACACGGTCGAGGACCTGTCCGACTACCACATCCGCACGTCCGGCGGCGCCGAGGTCCCCCTGGAGGAGGTGGCGACGGTCTCGCTCGGCACCAGCCCCACCCAGATCGACCGGCAGGACGGGCGCCGCGTCGTCACGGTGAGCGCCGACGTTAACCCCGCCGTCACGACGGGCGGGGCGGCCACGGCCCGCCTCGAACAGGCGACGCTCCCGGCCCTGCAGGCGCAGGTTCCGACCCTGTCCTATCAGTTCGGCGGTCAGCAGCGTGAGCAGCGGAAGGCACAGGGCTCGCTCCAGATTGGCTTCTTGCTGGCCCTGTTCGCCATCTACGGCCTTCTAGCCATCCCCTTCCGCTCCTACGTACAGCCGCTCATCATCATGAGCACGATCCCCTTCGCCTGGATCGGCGCCCTGTTCGGCCATTTTCTGCTCGGCTACAACCTGATTCTGCCCAGCATCTTCGGCATCATCGGACTCAGTGGCGTCATCGTGAACGACGCGCTCGTGATGCTCGACTTTGCGAACGAGGAGCGGGACGAGGGAGCCTCGTGGCGCGCGGCCCTCGTCCGCGCCGGGCAGGTGCGCTTCCGTCCCATCCTGCTGACCTCGCTCACCACCTTCTTCGGCCTCGCGCCCTTCATCCTGGAACGGAGCGTGGAGGCGCAGTTCCTGGTGCCCATGGCCATCAGCCTGGGCGGGGGCATCCTGGTGGGCACGGCCGTGCTCATGCTGATCGTGCCAGCCCTGGCCATGGTGCAGCGCGACGCTACTGCCTGGCTCCAACGCACCTTCGCCGGCTCCTCCGGCGCTCCCACTGATTCCTCCCCCGCCCCGCCCGCCTCATGATCCGCATTCGCTTTCACCTTGACTCCCCTGCTCGCAGGTCCGCGCAGAAGGACGAATGACCGGGCCGGGCCCCTTCCGGCCCCTGAAGACGACGAATCGCATTGTACTTTGAACACAGATTTTTGCTCTCATGATTTCGACCGTTCCTCTCGCCCTCCGACGACTGCCCTCCGGCCTTGGGATGGGGGCCTTTCTCCTACTCGCAACCGCCCTCCTGGCCCTGCCCTCGACGGGGCACGCCCAACCCACCACCTCCGCGGATTCTGATGCCCCCGAAACGGCCTACCTCGTGCGCAGTGCCGAGGCCCTTCCGGTGGCCCTTATGAGCGCCCGCACCTCCCTGACCCGCCCCGCGGCAAGCGACAGCTTCACCGCGGCGGCCGCGGATGTCGTGGTCGTGGGGCCGGCCGTGGAGGCCCTTGCCACCGGTAGCGAGCACGCCGACGCCCTCCGGCAGGGCCTGGACGCGGGGGTGCGGGTCGTGGCCTGCGAACTCGCCATGGAGAAGGTCGGGGTGGCTACGGACGACCTGCTCAACGGCGTCGACACGGCCCCGAACGGCTTTCACGAGCTGTTTCGCCTCCAGGAGAACGGCTACGTCACCCTGCAGCTGTAGGCTGGGGCCGGCCCGGCTACGATTCCGGCTCCGAAGGGTCGGGCACAAAGACCGCGTAGATCCCCCGCAGGTCGCCCGGCTCAAAGCCGTAGGCCCGATCGTCCGGGTAGCGCTCCTTCACAAAGTCGGGGCGCTCCTCCTTCGCACCGTGGCAGGCCGTACAGGACGGCTGAACGGGAATCCGGCGGGCATAGCGCCAGCCTTTGGTGTTCTCCCGAACCGTGCGGATCCACACCTCCGTCTGCTCGGGATCTTCAGCCAATTGGTCATGGAGCCGTTGCGCCTCAGCGTCAGGCTCGTGCGCCGGGTTGCGATACTTTTCCGCGAGCTGCTGCACGGTCCATCCGTTTGCCGCCCCGATTTCCTGGGCGCGCATGCCGACCGGCGCACACACTCGCTGAAACGTGGACGTGTCAACCGGCGTCTCAATGGTCTTGGCGAGCGACTCCCGCATGTCATTCAGCGCAGCAATCTCACGCTCGACCCGCTGTCGAATTGAATCGGGAGGGACCTGGGACGCAGACGCCGTCGTCTCTCCCCCCTCCGCATCACCGGAGTCCGGGCTCCCGCACCCGACGAGGAGCAGCCCTCCGCTAAGAAGAAGACCCATACACACTGATCGAATCATCTCGTACACCTCACATTGCAGACTATGAACAATTTTGCCCAGAGCAATCGCCTTTCTCTTTCTGTCTTCAGTCTATGGATTGCAGGACTTCTTTTCCTATCCGCCGCCCCCCTGCAGCCCGTTGCGGCCCAGGAGGCGGTGCCCACGCAGGTGACCGTGCGCGCCATCTCCAACGACGCGAAGCTGATCCAGGACCCGGTGGGCGGGGCCCGCATTACGATTGAGAACGCTGACACCGGTGCGGTCCTGGCCGAGGGGCAACAGACCGGGGATTCTGGCAGCACCGAGAAAATCATGCGCCAGGCCCACGAGCGCGGCGCCACGATCTACGAGGCGCCCGGCGCCGCCAAGTACGACACGACGCTCGCCCTGACCGAGCCGACCCGCGTGCGCATCACGGCCGAGGGGCCGCTCGATTACCCACAGGCGATGCAGACCGCCTCGAAGACGACGATGTTGATGCCGGGGGAGGACGTGACGGGCGACGGCATCACGCTTACCCTGCACGGCTTCATCGTAGAGGTTCTGTCCCCCACGAACACCGACGCGGCGCCGGGCGAGGCCCTGCCCGTGCGGGCCCGCGTCCGCATGATGTGCGGCTGCCCCACCGAGCCGGGCGGCCTTTGGGACTCGGATCGCTACACCATCCAGGCCCAGCTGCTCCGAAACGGAACCGTCGTCGCCGAAGCCCCGCTCTCGTTTGCGGGCACGACCAACGAATACGACGGCACCCTGACCGTGCCGGAGGGCGGCGCCACCGACGTTCGCGTCACGGCCGCCGACGCCGACCGGGTGAACTTCGGCGCGGAGACGGTCTCACTCGGCCAGTAGCCTCTTACCGTCACGTCCTTCTCTCTCTTTCCGTTCTCTGCTATGCCTAAGCCCGCTGACTTCTGGAACGACCGCTTCGCCGCAGAAGAGTACATCTACGGGGAAGCCCCAAACGCCTTCGTCCGCGCCGCCGCCAACACCTGGTGCCCCGGCGAACAGGACATCCTCGTCCTGGGCGCGGGCGAGGGCCGCAATGCCGTCTTCCTGGCGCAACAGGGCCACACCGTAACCGCCGTCGACTACTCGGCCGAGGGGCTCCGCAAAACGATTCGCCTGGCAGGCGCGGCGGACGTCGACGTGACGACGCTCGAGGCCGACGTGCGCGAGTGGACGCCGGACCGCACCTGGAACGCCGTCGTAACGACGTTCTTGCATCTTCCCCCCGCCGACCGGCCCGGGCTGTACACCCTCATTCGCCGGTGCCTGCGCCCCGGCGGGCACCTCGTGGCGGAATGGTTTCGGCCCGAACAGCGGACCGAGGGATACACGAGCGGCGGCCCGCCCGATGCCGACATGATGGTGACGCCCGACGAACTCCGGGAGCACTTTTCCGGCGAGGGCATCGAGCAGCTGGATGTCGCCGAACCCACGCTGAACGAGGGCATGCACCAGGGCCCCGGCGCCACCGTCCAGTTCGTCTGGCGCCGGCCGGAGTAGCTCGGCCTCAGGAGGCGTCGTCGGGTCGGGATGCCGGCGCCTCTGCGGCGTCCGCGCCGTGCGCCTCGGCCCGTTCCACGGCGGTGTGCACCTCATGGACGAACCGGTCCTGCCCCACCTCGTCCGTCACCCCGGCGGCTTCCAGGACGTCCTTCACCGGCCCCTTCACACCGGCAAAGTACAGGGCAATCCCCTGGCGGCGGCACGACGCAATGACCTCCTCCAGGGCGTCGACGCCCGTCGAGTCGATCTGGTTGACCGGGTACATGTCCACCACGATGGCCCGGAGCGCCTCCCCCTGCGTATCCACCGTCGTTAGCAGGTCGCGGAAGGGCGAGACGGTGGCAAAATACAGATTCGCGTCCATCCGCACCACCACCGTTTCGCTTCGGGTGAGGGCCTCCGGGTTCCGCTTCAGATTCCGGTACGTCTGGGTGCCCGGCAGTCGGCCCATAATGGCCGTGTGGGGCGTCGAGCTCTGGTAGATGACGACGATGAGCGAGACGACGACGCCGATCAAGATGCCCTGCTCGATGCCGAGGCCGAGCGTGGCGACGAACGTGAGCGCCATCAGCCCAAAGTCGCGCCGGTCCACTCGCCAGAGGCGCACGGCCTCCTCCCACTCCACCAGCCCCGTCACCGCCACCATGATGATGGCCGCCAGCACCGCGTTCGGCAGGTAGTAGAACAGGGGCGTCAGCACGAGCAGCGTAAGCGCAATGACGCCGGCACTTACGAGCCCGGCAAGGTTGGTTTGCGCCCCCGCCTCGTCGTTGACCGCCGTCCGCGAAAGGCCCCCGGTGGTGGGATAGGCACTAAAAAACGCCCCGGCGAGGTTGGCGAGGCCGAGCCCCACGAGCTCCTGATTGGCATCCACCTCGTACCGGTGCCGGCGGGCGTAGGCCTGGGCCACGGCAATCGACTCCATGAAGCCGACGAGGCCAATGGCGAGGGCACTCGGCGCGAGCCGCTGAACGAGGCCCCAGTCCAGCGGCGGGACGGTGGGCGGGGGCAGGCCGCCCGGCACGCTCCCCACGATGGCGACGCCGTGTTCGTGCAACCCGAACGCCCACACGAGCCCGGTCGCCGCCCCGACGGCCATCAGCGCCCCCGGAATGGACCGATTCAGGCGCCGGAGCCCCACCAGCAGGAGAATGCTCCCCACGCCCAGCCCCACCGTCAGCGGATCCGCCGCTCCGAGCCGTCCGGCCGCCGCCCACAGGATTTCGTGCACGTAGTTTGAGCGCGGCAGGTCGATGCCCAGGAGGTGTTTGAGCTGGCTGAACCCAATGATGAAGGCCGCGGCGGACGTGAAGCCGCTCAGAACCGGGTGCGAGAGGAAATTGACCAGGAACCCGAACCGGGCAACCCCCAGCCCAAACTGAAGGGCCCCCACCATCAGGGACAGCAGCACGGCCACCCCCACATACAGCTCCGGCTGCCCCTGCGCGATCGGCCCCACGGCCGCGGCCACCAGGAGCGACACCATGGCCACCGGCCCCACGGCCAGCTGGCGCGAGCTCCCGAAGACGGCGTAGACGACCAGGGGGGCGAGCGACGCGTACAGCCCATAGATGGGCGGCAGGCCGGCGATGAGGGCGTACGCCATCCCCTGGGGGATGAGCATGACCCCCACCGTGAGGCCGGCGGACAGGTCGCCGCGCAGCTGCGTGCGGTCGTACGCGGCCAGCTGCCGAACGAGCGGAAGGAACCGACGGAGAAACGCCATGAGTCTGGGAAGAGTGGAGGGGGGCCGGCCCATCGGCCCGCTATTTCTTCAGCCACCGGTAGATGATCTCGGGCGGACAGAACCCGGTGAAGGCGCTCTGGATGACGTTAAGGCCCGCAAACACCGTGAGCAAGTATCCCCACGGACTCACGAAGAAGCCGATCCCCAGGCCGGCGAGCGACACCGTCCCCGCCAGCACGCGGACGAGTTTTTCCTGGGGGGGCGGCACCCGGCATACGCCGGTGGCAGAAGAATCGGGGGCATCGGCGGAGGAAGAGGCAGTTGTCGGCATGTCGGCTGGAGGGATTGGTGTGAGAATCGAGAAGGCACGCGGACCGTCACACCGCCCGCTCCACGTTCATTTCGAACGCGCGCACCGGCCGGTCGAGGCTGCGGCGCTCGTTGAAGGCGGCCACGGCGTCCAGAAGCGCACTCGCCTGTGCGTCTTCGAGAAAGGCCCACGTGAGGGTTGAGTCGGTAGGCGGCGTGCCGCGCCCAAACCACGCAGGGGCCGCCCCCGCCTCCGACGACTGATGATAGCCCTCGATGTCGAGCTCGCTGAACACCTCAATCTCTCGGTCCCGGAGCAGGCCGTGCACATCGTCCCGATAGGCATCGAGGCTCATGATGGCGATGAGTTTCATGGGGGGGAGGGAATCGGTTCAAAGAACGGAGGGAGGCCCGGGCCTACGCGGCGTCGCCCTGCGCGTGCTCCTCATCGACCAGACGGCGCTCGATCATGTAGTAGACGAGCGGGACGATCAGGAGCGTGAGCGCCGTGGAGGCGATGGCGCCCCCGATGAGCGAGATGGCCAGGCCCTGAAAGATCGGATCAAACAAGATCACCGTCGCCCCGATGACGACCGTGCCGGCCGTCAGCAGAATGGGACGCGTCCGCACGGCCCCGGCCTCGATCACGGCCTGCCGAAGCGAGGCGCCTTGATCGAGGCTGATGTTCACGAAGTCAATCAGTAAGACCCCGTTGCGCACCATGATGCCGGCCAGGGCAATGAAGCCGATCATGGAGGTGGCCGTGAAGAACGCCCCCAGCAGCCAGTGCCCCAGCACAATGCCGATGAGGGACAGCGGAATGGCGATCATCATGACCAGCGGCACCGTCAGGTCCTGAAACCACCCCACGATAAGGATATAGATCAGCAGCAGCACGATGGCGAAGGCAATGCCGAGATCCCGGAACACCTTGTAGGTAATGCGCCACTCCCCGTCCCACTTCAGCGCGTAGTTGCTGCGGGCCTCAGGCTGGTCGGTATACAGCTGGTTGAAGGAGTAGCCCGGCGGCGCGTCGATCGCGTCCAGCCGCTCCTGCATGTCGATCATGGCGTAGACCGGGCTCTCGATCGCCCCTGCCACGTCGGCCGTCACATAGATGACGCGCTGCTGATTTTTGCGATCGATGTGCTTGTCGCGAATCGTTTCCTCGACGGTCACGAGGGGCCCCACCGGAACCGTCGCCCCGGACGGCGACTGCACCGGCACGTTTTTCAGGTCCGCCAGGCTGGTCCGGCGCTCCTCGCCGAGGCGCAGCTGCACCCCCACCGGATCGCGCTCGTCGGGGTCGTGGAGCGTGGTCACGTTCTGGCCGTTGAGGGCCATCTGCATGGTCTGGGTGACGCGGGCGGTCGGCACGCCGGCCCGCATGGCCTTTTCCTTGTCGACCGTGAAGGTGTACTTCGTCTGGTCGGCCTCCACGCGCCAGTCCACGTCCACCACGCCCTCGGTGGCCTCGAAGGCCTGCTTTACACTGTCGGCCAGGGCGCGCTGCGTCTCCACGTCGGGGCCGTAGATCTCGGCCACCAGCGTGGCGCGCACGGGCGGGCCGGGCGGCACCTCGGCGATCTTGACGGCGGCATTGTGTTTTTCCCCAATCGCCTGGAGCGGGCCGCGCAGGTCCTTCGCGATGGCGTGGCTCTGGCGGTCGCGGTGGTGGGCCGCGCGCAGGTTCACCTGCAGGTCGCCCTGGTGGGGCGCCGAGCGGAAATCGTAGTGTCGCACGAGCCCGTTCAGGTTGACCGGGGCGGCGTCGCCGGCGTACGTCTGCACGTCGGTCACCACGGGACGGTCGGTGAGGTCGGCGGCCATCTCGCGCAGCACCGCGTTCGTGCGCTCCAGGGGGGTGCCCTCCGGCATATCCACCACGACCTGAAACTCATCCTTGTCGTCGAAGGGCAGCATCTTCACCGTCACGGCCCGGAAGTAGAAGAGCGACACCGACCCGAGGAGCAGCAGGGTCGTGCCCCCGATGAAGGCCCAGCGTTTCCAGGCGCTGTCGAGGAGGGGCTCGATGGTGGCGGCGTACATGCGGTACACCGTTGTGTCCTCCAGCTTGTACTCGCCCCCTTCCTCGTCTCCCCCCTCCCGATCCTCGTGCGACGGGATCAGCCGATAGGCCAGGTACGGCGCAATCACGAGGGCCACGACGAGGGAGAACGTCATGGCCACCGAGGCGCCAATCGGCATCGGGCTCATATACGGCCCCATGAGGCCGGACACGAACGCCATCGGCAGGACGGCCGCGATCACGGTAAGCGTGGCGAGGATGGTGGGGTTGCCCACCTCGTCGACCGCGGCGAGGGCCGACTGTAGCTTCGGCAGGCGCCCCATCTTAAAGTGGCGCTCGATGTTTTCGGCCACGATAATCGAGTCGTCGACCACAATCCCCGTCACAAAGATGAGGGCGAAGAGGGTAATGCGGTTCAGGGTGTAGCCGAAGAAGTAGTAGACGAAGAGGGTGAGCGCAAAACTGATGGGCACAGACAGAAAGACCACGAGGCCGCCGCGCCAGCCCATGGCCAGACTCACCACGAAGGTCACGGCGAGGATGGCCGCGAGCAGGTGCAGCATGAGTTCGTTGGTCTTCTCGGAGGCGGTCTCCCCGTAATTGCGCGTCGTGCTCACAGTCACGCCGTCCGGCACCAGCGTCTTCTCCAGCGTCTCCAGCTTGTCAAGCGAGCGCTCGGCGATGGTCATGGCGTCGCGGCCGCTGCGCTTGGCGACGGCCACCGTCACGGCCGATCGCGTTCCGCCGGTCGTGAGGCTGTCGGGCTGTGTGCTTCCGGCCCCGTAGGCAAACGACACGTACTGTTCGGGCTCGGCGGGGCCGTCCGTCACCGTGGCCACCTGCCGCAAGTATACCGGGCGGCCCTGGTGCATGCCCACCACGAGGGAGCGCACCGCTTCTACGGAGGTCAGAAAACCGCCGGTCTCTACCAGGAATGATTCGTCGTTCCGGTTGAAGGCGCCGGCGTCGGCCTGCTGGTTGGCGGCCCGGAGCTGTTCGGCAATCGCGGGCGGGTCCAGCCCGTGTGCGGCCACCTGGGTCGGGTTCAGCGCCACCCGCACCTGCCGCGGCCGCCCCCCGTGCACGTTCACCTCAGCCACCCCGTCGGTCGTCTTCAGGTCGGCGGCCATCTCCTCCCCCACGCGGCGCAACTCATAGTCGCTCGCCTGCTCACTGTGAAGCGTAAGGCTGAGGATGGGCACGTCGTCCACCGCCCGGCTCTGAATAAGGGGCTGGCTCGCCTCCGGCGGCATCTGGTCCATGTTCTTCAGGAGCTCCTCGTACAGCTTGACGGTGCTGGACTCCGGGTTCTCCCCCACGTAATACCGCACCGACACCAGGGCCCGGCCGGGCATGGCCGTGGAGTAGACGTACTCGACCCCTTCGATATTGGACGCCAGCCGCTCAATCGGTTCGGCGACGCGGCTCTTTACCTCGTCCGGGGTGGCGCCCGGATACCGGACCGAAATGTCCACCATGGGAACGTCGATCTGAGGATCCTCCTCCTTCGGCGTCACCCAGGCACTGTAGAGCCCGATGCCGAGAAAGGCCGCCATCAGAAGCGGGGTGAGCTTGCTATTGATGAACCCGCGGGCAATGCGGCCCGCGATGCCGGATGTGGTCGCCATGGGACGAGTAAAGCCTGTGCGTGGAATGGCGGAAAAGCAAGAGGGTGCTACTCGGTGCGGATGGGCTGCCCGTCCGCAATGCGGGGCGTGGCGTCAGTCACGTAGGCCTCTCCCGGGCGTAGGCCCGAGAGCACCTCGACGCGCTCCCCCTCGCGGGTCCCGGTGCGGACCCAGCGCAGGAGGGCCCGCCCGTCGCTGACGGCGTACAGCCCGGTGAGCTGGCCGCGCTCCACGAGGGCCTGGGCCGGCACAGTGAGCGTGGACGCTGTGCCGGTGCGGTGCTCTACCTCGGCGTACATGCCGGACTTAAGGGCGCCCCCGTCGGCGGGCGGATCCGGCAGGCGCACCTGCACCTCAAACTGGCGGCTGGCGTAGTGGCCCGACGGGTTCACCTGTGTCACGACGCCCGTCTGGACCCGGTTGCCGGCCGCGCCAATGCGCACCGTCACGCTGTCGCCGGTGGCAAAGCGGTTGATTTCCTGGGCCGGGACCTGCACCACCGCCTTCAGGGCGTCGGTCGTCTCGACGACGAGGAGGGGCTGGCCGGGTGCGGCGAGGCCGCCCGCCTCGGCCCGCTTCTCGACCACGGAGCCGGCCATTGGCGCCTCAATGGTGGCGTAGCTGAGCATGTCGTCCGTCTCTTCCAGTTTTCCTTCGAGGGCCTCCACCTGGGCCTGCGCCCGCTCGTAGGCCGTCTGTGCATTGTCGTACTCCTGCTCGGTGGCGCTGTCCTTTTCGCGGAGCGACTGGATGCGCTCAAACTGCCGCTGGGCGTTGTCGCGGGCGGCACGGGCCTCGCGGAGGCGGGCACGCACCTGCTCGCGCTGGGCCTCTACGTTCTGGCTTTGGATGCGGGCGAGCGTCTGGCCCTCCCGCACACGGTCGCCCTCCTCCACCGTCAGCGTGGTAATGGTGCCCATCATTTTGGTGGAGAGCGGCACGCGCCGCTGGCCCTGGAGCGTGCCCCGATAGCGCCCCACCTCGGCGCTGGTCGCGAGGGCCGCCGTGGCCGTATCCACCGTCACGGGCGCCGGGGCGCTCGCCTCCGGCGACGGGTCGTCACCACAGCCGGCGAGTGTTAGGGACATCACGACAAGAGGGACGAAAAGAAGGCGCAGGGTCATGGCAATCAGGGATCGTGAGAAAGCAGGGGGAAGAGGCGAAGGGCGCGGCTACTCGGTCAGGGTGCGCTCCGTAAGCAGTTCGAGGCGGTACAGGGCAAGGTTGTGCTGGTAGAGGGCCCGCAGGTGTGCCAGGCGTCGCTCGGCGAGCGTGGTTTCGGCCTGCAGAAGGTCGGTCGTGCGGGCGAGGCCTGCCTCGTGGCGGTCCGATCGGATGCGCAGGCTCTCTTCCGCCTGCTCAACGGCCTGGCGGGCCTGCTCGATGCGCTCGCGGGCCGACGCCAGGGTGCGGCGCGCGGCGGCAATCTCGACCTCGTTTTCGAGGGCCTGTTGCTCCAGCGCAATCTCGGCCTGCTGGAGAGACGCCGCCGCCTCCTGCGCCGCCCCAATTTGCTGGTACCCGTCGAACAGGCTCCACGTGAGGGACGCCCCCACCGTCCAGCTCTGCCCGGCGGTGCCGAAGGGGGTGTCGTCGTACCAGCCCGTGGTGCCGCGGGCGTTGAGGGTCGGGATGAAGGCGAGCCAGCGCGATCGCTTTTTCTCACGGGCGGCGTCGGCGCGGGCCCGGAGCGCCCGCATGTCGGAGCGGTTCCGGTTTACCGACGGCAGGGCGATGTCTCCCAGGGCGGCCGGTTCCCGGCGAAGCGAATCGGTCGGTTGAATCTTCACCGGCCGATCGATGCCCAGGAGCATCCGGAGCCGGTCCGCCGCATTGTCGCGCTCCGCCCGCACCTCGGTACGCTGGCTCTCCAGTTCTGAGACCCGCACCTCCGCGGCGAGCCGATCGGCCTGGTCCACAATGCCCTCCTCGTACAGGGCCTGCGTCTGGGCCCGAGTGGCGCGGGCCGTGGCGAGGGCCGAGTCGATCACCGCCACCCGCCGCTCGGCGAGCAGCAGGCCGTAGTAGCCCTTTTTGACCCGGAACGTGACGACGGCCTCGGCGCGCTCGGCCTGCTGCTCCGCGGCCCGCGCGGCATCACCCGCGGCGCGGCGCTCGAACAGGCCGTCGAGGTTCAGGAGGGGCTGCTCCACCTCAATCTGGGTGGCAAAGTGATCGACCCGGTCCGGGGTGTTGAGGGCGCCCAACTGAAGATCCTGCTGCGTGAAGCGCTCCTGCCGCAGCTTCGACCCGAAGGCGTTGACGGGATCGGTCGTGGCGAGGCCTTGCTCGGACGCCGTGATGCGGGGCAGGAAAACGCCCAGGGATTGCCGCTTGCGGGCGGTGGCCGCCCGCTGCTCGGCGTCGGCCCGCCGCGTGGGAAAGCTGTGGGCCCGGGCCTCCTCTACGGCCTCTTCCACCGACAGCGCACGGACGGTTGCGGAGTCCGAACGCACGGACTGGGCCCTGCCCGACGTGGCGGCGCCCCAGACCCCAACCAGCAGAACCAGCCCCACGACCAGCCGGCCGACGGAGCGACACCGCTCGGACGGGAGGGCAGACGACGAAACGGACACAATCGATGAACACAGCATGGGCAAACAGCAAAATCAGATCGAGGAGACGGCGGAAACGGAGCTACCCATGGGCGCGCAGCTCGGTGAGGGCAGCCACCAGGAGGAACGCTTTCCAGTCGTCCGCGGACGGTGGCGTGCCTCTCGGCCCCGACTCTGCGGAGCGAAGCGCGGCGCGGGCCAGGGCCTGTTCGCTCAGGTGACGAATGACCTGGGCGCGTCCGCGCGAGATCGACGGAGGCGTGGGCTCCGCCCGCAGGCGCTGGGCAAAGAACCGGCGCAGGACACGGACCGAGCCGGAAAAGGGAGAAGCCGAATCAGGCATGAGGATACAGGATGTTGGGTGCATGAGGGCGCCGTGCGGGGCGCATCACAGCCGCGTCAGGGCGTGACGCTCGTCGTCCCCTCCAGGCCGGCAAGGCGCAGGGCCGCCGCCACCGTCTGGTCGATGGCCGTCCGGTCCACCACGTCCAGCGTGCCGGCCTTCAAGAAGCGGACCGTGCGCTGCACCATGGCCAGAATCCACCCGGCCCGGAGCGTAGCGGAGGGCCCGCCGTCCCCGCTCGGGGCCGCCCGCAGGGCCTCCGCAAAGTACTGGACCGGAGCGGACGGGTCGGCATCGTTCCCACCTTCGTTTGCCGACAGCAGGTACGTGCACGACGCGGGGCGCGAGGCATAGAAGGCAAACAGCCCCCGCACCAGCGCCTCCAGGTGCGCCGCCGGCGAGGGAGCATCCTCGGTGGCCGTCGCCAGCCGCTCCCGCAGCTCGGTCGCACATCGATCGTGGAGCCAGGACGCCAGGTCGGCCTTGCCGTCAAAATGCCGGTAGAGCGCCCCTTCAGACGCGTCGGCCCGCGCCGCAATTTCGCGAATGGTTGTATTTTCGATGCCTTGCTCGGCAAACAGATCGAGCGCGGCGTCGCAGATGGCGTCTCGCTTGGTCATCCGTCGGGGATCTGAGGAAGAAAACGTCGCAGAGGCACTTGACGGCGAAAGTGGGCGGCCACCTCGTTGTGAGTGAACGCTCACTCACAATGTTTGACCACCGGCGGGCCGTGGGGTTTCTCCTTCATTCACGCTTTACAGAGACGCCTGCATCCGGACCTGCTTTCCCGGTCCTCGCCGCTGCTATCCCGCGATCTCGACGACGTTTTGTACGAGAATGACAATCCCCATCAGCACCAGGAAGACGGCAAAGCCGCGCTTCAGACGTGCCTGCGGGACGTAGGCTCCCACCCGCCCCCCAATCACGCTCCCGACAATGCCGATGGCGGAGAAAATCAGAACCAGGTCCCAGTGAATGGAGAGGCCCGCGGCCTCCATCACGTCAATGTACTTCACAAAGCCGGCAATGCTCTTCACGGCAATGATCAGGAGGCTCGTCCCAATGGCCAGGTGCATCGACAGGCCGCAAAGCAACACGAGCGCGGGGACAATTAGAAAGCCCCCGCCGACCCCCACGATGCCGGTCAGCACCCCTACGCCAAACCCATCCATCATCACTTTCCAGAAGACGCGGTCGGGGCCGCCGGTCGCCGTCGGGGAGCTGCGGCGAAACATCATGACGGCCGCCAGCAGCATCACCCCTGCAAAGATGGTGAGCTGGAGCGCCCCCGGCATGAACTGCGACAGATAGGCCCCCAGGTACGCCCCCACAATCCCCGGCCCGCCAAACCAGCCCACGCTCCGCCAGCTCACCTGTCCCTGCACCGCAAACGGCACGGCCCCCACCAGACTGATGAGGGCCACGATGCCGAGCGACTCGGCGATGGCGAGCTTGCTGGGCTCCCCCACCAGGTACACCAGCACCGGCACCGTTAGAATGGAGCCGCCGGACCCGAGAAGGCCGAGGACGAGCCCGACAAGCAGGGCACCAAGCCAGGCAGCGTACATGGAGCGGGGGGCGTTGGACGAGCGAGGAGAGAAGGCTGGGGCTCGGCGAGACGCAATTGCACCGGCTACGCCGCGACGGCTTCATCCGTCGCCACGTCGTAGTTCCCAAAGGCGTCGTTCACGTACTTAACCGTACGACCGGTGCGGGCCAGAAACGCCGAGGCCGCCGCCGCCCGCGCCCCACTCGCGCAGTGCACCAACAGGGTCTGATCTTTCGGGAGGTCGGCCTCGTACTCTGGAAGCCGCGTGTAGGACGCATTCAGCGCCCCCTCCACGTGTCCGTCCTCCTCGTACTCCGACCGGTAGCGCACGTCGACGACCGTCGTGTTCGGCTCCTGCCGCAGGGCCTCCACCTCATTGAACGCGATCTCATCGATCGATGCGCTCGGCCCGTCATTCAGAAAGTAGCGCTGCAGCGTGTCGGAGGTCGCAATGCCGACCACGTGGTCGTATCCGATGCGCACGAGGTCGCGAACAGCCGTCTCCACGTCCGCCTCGTCGACCAGGAGCACGATCGGCGTCGTCTCCTCCTCGACGAGGGAGCCCACCACCGTATTGAAGGTCTTGTTCATCGGCGCGTAGAGGCTGCCCGGAATGTGGTGCGCCATAAAGGCCGAGCGGTCCAGGCGCGTGTCAATCAGGAGCGTCTCCTCATCCGCGGCGACCTCCCGGAGCTCGTGGGTCGTAAGCTCCCGCGGCGATGGCAGATCGCCCAGCACCGGCGGCCCGCCCTTGTTGTCTCGCTTCATGCGGGCAAAGTACATCTGCGGCTCCGGCTGCCCGGCCACGATGGCGTCCACGAACGCGTCCTCGCCCTCACGCGCCGCCTGAATCATCGGGTTGAACTGTTTCTCGTAGCCGACCGTCGTCTGCGGCACCGCCCCGAGGGCTTTGCCGCAGGATGAGCCGGCCCCGTGCCCCGGCCACACCTGCAGGTGATCCGGCATCTCCAGGAAGCGCTGGACGGACTGGTAAAGCGCACGGGCCGAGGGCTCCATCGCCCCCTCCACCTGGGCGGCGGACTCCAGGAGGTCGGGCCGGCCGAGGTCGCCCACGAACACGAAGTCGCCCGTGAGGAGGCCCATCGGCTCGTTGGCCCCGCCGCCCATATCCGTCACGAGAAAGGACAGGTGCTCCGGCGTGTGGCCGGGCGTGTGGAGCGCCGTAATCTTGATGTTGCCAATCGCAAACGTGTCGCCGTCCCGGAGCCAGGTCACGTCGTAGTCGCCCCCGCTTTGTTTCGGTTCGCGGGCCCACTCGTACTTCCAGTTCTCCCCCCCCTCGTCCGAGAGGTACAGCGACGTGTCGAAGCGCTCGGCAAATTCGCGGGCACCGGACAAGAAATCGGCGTGGATGTGGGTTTCGGCGACCGCCGTAATCTCCACTCCTTCGTCCTCGGCAAACTCGAGATACTGGTCGATGTCACGTTCGGGGTCGACGAGCAGGGCCTCGCCCGTCTGTTGACAGCCTACGAGGTAGGCATACTGGGCAAGCTTCTCGTCGAAGATCTGTCGGAAGAGCATAGGGGAAAGAGTTTTTTGGTAAGAGGCCAGGGAATGAGGGGAAGGAAACAGCGTGCGGTGCGCGGGAGCGAATTTCAGTCTGTGAAGAGTGATGCACGAGCGTCTTGATTGAACGCACCCGCACAGATCACTTCTCACGCATCAGTCAGTGTGGCAAATACGGCTTTAGGTGTCCGTACGTCCAGGCCCCCAGCATGGCACTGAGGAGCGCGACCGCCACCGGCGTCACGCCCGCACCGATGAGGGCGTAGATGGGCCCCGGGCACGCCCCGAGCAGGCCCCAGCCCAGACCGAAGGCAATGCCTCCAACGATCTGGTTGACGCCGCGCTCAAAGGGCTTATCCGAGATCGAGATCGGCTCGCCCCGAATCGTGGTGGCCTGTATGCGCCGCAGGAGCGCAATGGAGGCGCCCGCCACCACCACGGCGCTGCCGATGATGCCGTTCATGTGAAACGCCTGGAATCGAAACATCTCCTGAATCCGAAACCACGACACCACCTCGCTCTTGACGAGGAGGATGCCGAAGATCGTCCCCATGCCCAGATAGATCAGGGCATCGGCCAGGCGGAGGCCCGGGCGCGTTTCGGAGGAATGGGTGGACGTACGGGGAGAAGCCATGGGACTCAAGACGGAGGTTCGATTCGTGATGCGTGAGCGGCCCGGGGAAGACAACTACAGCAGCAGCGGAAGCAGCCCGTAGGTCGTGAGCAGTCCGCCGATGAAGAAGCCGACGACCGCCAGCAGGGACGGCCACTGGAGCGTTGCGAGGCCCGTAATGGCGTGCCCCGAGGTACAGCCCCCCGCGTAGCGTGCCCCAAACCCAACCAGAAAGCCCCCGAGCACGATGGCCACAAAGCCGGGCCCCGTCGTGAGGCTCGACCAGCTAAACAGCTCTGGAGGCACCAGCCCCGAAAACTCCGTCAAGCCCAGTGCCTGCAGGTCGGCCTTCGTGGCGGAGGAAATGCCCGTGGGCCCGCCCCCGCCCAACAGCTGCACCGCCACCACGCCGCCGAGGAGGATGCCGATGACAAACAACAGGTTCCACAACCCGGACGCTTTCCAGTCGTACCGAAAGTACTCGGCCCGTCCCGGCACCGTGGCCGCACAAGCGTGCTTCAGGCTCGACGATACCCCGAAGGCCTTGCCGGTCAGCAGCAAAAGCAGGGGCACGAAGAGTCCAATGAGAGGACCGGCAATGTACCACGGCCAGGACGAGAGCAGAAGATCACCCATTCGAACACTTGATGTTTCATGTTATAACAAGCGTGGAGCCACCCCAGGATATTCCCCTTTTGACGGAAGGTTCCCGGGCGTGCTCGTCCGGGCTGCAGTGCCCGTCCGTATTTTCGGGATTCGCTTCTTGCCCTGCCCTCTCTTATGGATCGTTCTCTTCGTCTCGTCTTGCTCGGAGGCGGACACGCCATGCTTCCCAGCCTCGTCCACGCCGACACGTGGACGCAAAGGGGCATTGACGTGACCCTGGTCGACCCTCAGCGCCACCTCTACTACTCCGGCATGGTCCCCGAGTACCTGGGCGGTGTGTACGACGAAGCAGACGTGCGGATTGATCTGGCGGCCCAGGCCCGCGCAAACGGGGCATCGTTCGTGCAAGAGGCCGCCGCGGCGATCGATCCGGACGCCCGCGTGGTCGAGACGCAAGCCGGGGACGCCCTTCCGTTCGACGTGCTGGCAATCAACGTGGGGAGTGCCAACCCGGCGGTGCCCGCGGACGCCATCCCCACCAAGCCCATTGCCCACATTCGCCCCCTGGCCTCGCGCATTGAACAGACGCTCGCCGAGGCAACTGCCCGGCTCCGCCTCGTCGTGGTGGGGGGCGGCGCCGCCGGCACCGAGGTGGCGCTGAACGTGACGGGGCGCTTTGCCGGGGCCGACCGGCTCGAGGACCTGGAGCTGACAATCGTCGAACAGGCCGATCGGCTCCTGCCCGGCTTTCCCGCCGGCCTGCGCACCGATGCGACCAACCGGCTCCGCCGGCGCGGCGCCACCGTCTCTACCGGCACCACCGTCACAAACGTCGAGGGCACGGACGACGCCCCCGCCGCCGTCTACACCGACACCGCCTCTCCTCTTGCGGCGGATGCTGTGCTCTGGGCCACCGGCACGGTCGGCCCGCCCCTCCTGCACGACAGTCCCCTCCCAACCAACGATCGCGGATTCGTCCGAACGACCCGCTCGCTGCAGGTCCGCGCGCATCCCCGCCTCTTCGCCGCGGGCGACTGCGCCTCGATTGAGGACCTCGACCTCGCCCGGGTGGGCGTACACGCCGTGAAGCAGGGCCCCACCCTCCGCGCCAACCTCCATCACACGCTCCAGGCCCTCGGCGCAGGGGCCGGTGTGCCGTCCCCTACCGACCTGCAGACGTTTCGCCCGTACCCCCTCACGCCCCTCATCCTGTCGACCGGCACAGCGGACGGGCTCTGGACGGCCGGATCGATGTGGGCCGCCCATCCATGGCTCCTTCGGCTGAAGCACGGGGTCGACCGCCGCTGGATGCGGCCGTATGCCCCGGACCGGTGGGGCACGACGTCCTGGCGCGAGCAGTTTGGCGCGGAAGCTGCAATCGAAACCGGGGCCTGATGGCTCCCGCCTACGCCGCAATTCCGTCTGCGTCTACCGGGGTCCACCACCCCTCCGCCACAAGACGCGCCACCTCCCGCTTCGCCCACGCCTTGTACCGGAGCTCCGGCCGGTACTCCACCGCGCGACCGTTCTCCGTGAGCCACTCGAAGCACACGCGGGTCGACGTTTCAAACAGCACCCCCAGCGTGCACCCCTTGCCACAGAGACAGTACTTGTAGTCGTGCTGTCCCGGACGCTCCCGTACTTCAAAGTCGACGGGCGCCTCTTTCTTGAATTCGGCCAGACACATGGACGGCGAGGGAAGACTTGGAATTGTAAGTTTAGACAGAGTCTAAATAAACCACGTCAGTGGATTCGCGCAACTCACTCCTACGAAATCCCGGCCGATCTCCCCGAAAATCGGCGCGCAGGGCAGATCTTCTCACGGATTTAGACTGCCTCTAAATATTGGCCGCGGCGGATCTCCGGCCTGCCCGCTCTGTTCGGATCTTTCCCCTGACTCCTCTCCCTGTACACAACCCAGCCTCCACACCATGGCCCACGACATCGAGCCGATGTGCAAGTCCTGCCAGCATCTCGACCGGAATCGGGACGAGGAGGCCGTCTGCGAGGCCTTCCCCGAGGGCATTCCGGAGGAGATCTGGCGCAATCAACACGACCACCACGAGCCGTATCCGGGCGACCAGGGCGTGCGCTTCGAAGCCATGCCGGTCCCTGAGGAGCAGGCCGAAGTCGTCGCCTGAGTTCGTTCTCCATACTGCGCCTTTCGGGCCGATTCGCCATCCGGCGGGTCGGCCTTTTTTGTATGTCTCAGCCGCAGATGCTGTTCAGGCACACGGGGCCTCTCCCGATCTGTGACTCTCCAAACGCATAACTCGTTAACTCATGACCGAATCCGACCGACGCCGAGGAGACCGGTCCGACTTTGCGAAACGGATTCATCGCTTCTCATTCCGCTCCGTCGATCCCACACACGACCCGTCGATTCCCCTCGAACGCGGGCCGGCTGTGCGAATAGGCGAGGACGACAACACGACGCACACTCTCGTCCAACACACTCCTCGCCATGTTTGCCCGCGTCGTCTCCTGTTTCGGCGTCAGCTTGGTGGGGCTCCTCGCACTTGCCGCAGCGCCGGGGCTCGCCCAGCCCGCCGTCGTGGAGGGCCAGGTACGCGACGCCGAAGAGGGCGTCGGCGTACCCCACGCGAACGTGCAGATCGAAGGCACGGCCATCGGTGCCGCTGCGGGAGAGGACGGTCGATTCCGCTTCGAGACGACCCGCCTCGGATCGGTCGTCCTGCAGGCCTCGGCCGTCGGCTACGACCCGGTGAAGCGGTCCATTCGCCTCCAGGCCGGGGACACGACCACCGTTCGGCTCGCGCTCCGGGCTGAGAGCGTTGAACTCGACGAGGCCGTCGTGACGGGCGAGACCTTCTCGACCGGCTCCCCCTCGGAGGCGACCCTCAGCTCGACGGAGGCCGTGACGACGCCGGGCGCCGCCGGAGATCTTTTCCGCGCCCTGCAATCGTTTCCCGGCGTGGCCGCGCCGGGCGACGGCGCCGGCCTGTTCGTGCGCGGCGGCGACGTGACTGAGACGAAGACCCTGCTCGACCAGGCGACGGTCTACACCCCCTACCGTTACGAGTCGCCGGCGGGCGGGTCGTTCGGCGCCGTGCGCCCCTTCCTCGTCGGCGGCACCACGTTTGCCACGGGCGGCTTCTCGGCCCAGTACGGCGACGCGCTCTCGGGCGTCCTCGCAATGGAATCGAAGGACCGCCCCGAGGAATCGAGCCGGTACCTGAACCTGGGGCTCGCCGCCGCGTCCGTCTCCCTCGACCAGCCCCTCGCGGAGGACGAACTCGGCCTCCGGCTCTCCGGCAACCGGTCGTTTACCGGGGTGCTCTTCCGCGTCAACGGTCAGCGCGGGGACTACGCTACCGTGCCCCAGGGCCTGGACGGAAACCTGGGCCTGACCTGGGACTACGGCCCTGCCGGGCAGCTGAAGCTCTTCGCCTTTGCCCGCCACAACCGCATCGGCGTGGAGACGACCGAAGGCACCTACTCCGGCGTCTACCGGGGCCAGACGACGAACCGGCTTTACAACCTGCAGTGGACGGCCCAGGCGAGCGGGTGGACGGTGGAGTCGAGTGCCTCCTGGAACGCCTATACGTCGGAAAAGACGCTCGGCGCCCTCGACCTGTCCCCGACCGACCGGGCAGGGAAGCTTCGCGTCGACGCCACGCGCACCACCGAGGACTGGACCCTTCGCACCGGCGGCACCGTCGAGCGGCGGCGCTACCAGTTCGACGGCACGTTTCCCACTCAGCCAGACGTGGTGGCGCCCGATGCGCCCACCCGCTCGGTCGACGAATCCGTGCGGGCCACGCGGGCCGGCGGGTACGTCGAGGTCGAATCGAGCCTGCTCTCGTCGGTCGTCGCGCGGGCCGGGCTGCGCACCGACGTCCACAGCCGGGCCGGCCGTCCAGTCGTCGATCCGCGGGTTGGGCTCTCGTGGTCGTTTGCGCCGAAGACGCAGCTACGGGCCGCCTGGGGACTCTACCACCAGTTCCCCGAGCTTAGCACCTACAGCGAGCACGTCGGCGAAAACACCCTCGGTGCCCAGAGCGCGCAACACGTGGTGGTGGGCCTGCGCCACGAGCGGGAACACCTGTTGCTCCGCGCGGAGGCCTATCACAAGCCCTACCAGGACCTAGTTGTCCGCACCGGATCCTCGCGCTACGCCAACGACGGAATGGGCTTTGCGCGAGGCATGGACCTGTTCGCCAAGTACGGATCGTTCCTCGGCACACGCTTCAACGGATGGGCCTCCTACAGCCTCCTCCGCTCCCACCGCACCCAGCCCCGGGACCGGGGGACGAACGTGGAGCTGGAAAACGGCCCGGCTCCCTACGACCTGACGCACCAGTTCACGGCGGTCGGGAAGGTGCGCGTGGTCGACCAGGTCCGCCTCGGCGGCAGCTACGACTACGTGACGGGGCGCCCCTACACGCCCGTCGTGGGCACTGAGCCGATGGGGGCCGGCGCGCTCTTGCCCGTGGACGGGCCGGTGGGCAGCCGGCGCCTCCCGGCCTACCACCGCCTCGACCTCCAGGTGAGCTATTACTGGGCCTTCAACCGGCAGCAAAATGTCGTCCTCTACGCCGCCGTCAACAACGTCCTCGACCGCGCAAACGCCATCGACGTGACCTACTCACCGGACTACACCGAACGGCAATACCGCACGACCAACTTCCGGCGATCCATCTACGTCGGCCTCACGCTCACCCTTTGATCTCCACTGCCAGCCGAGGACCACCTCATACCTCCAAAACTCGTGACTCATGACTCATACACTCATGACTCACCCACTCATG
The DNA here is from genome assembly GCA_002894665.1 of Salinivenus iranica. Lineage (GTDB taxonomy): Bacteria > Bacteroidota > Rhodothermia > Rhodothermales > Salinibacteraceae > Salinibacter > Salinibacter iranicus. The sequence goes on along the minus strand of NCRB01000011.1, from coordinate 4,750 downwards.
ACTCCGTTCGCCCTGCTCCTCGCCGTCCTGCTTCTGCTCCCGTCCGGCAGCAGTGCCCAGCCTACGCCCGACTCAACGCATCGCCTGCTCCTGACGAACGCGCGCCTGGTCAATCCGGAGACGAAAACGGTGAAACGGGGAGCGCTCTACGTCGAGGGCGAACGCATCGCTGCTGTGCTGGAGGAGGCGCCCGCCGACTTCGACGGCCGCACCCTCGACCTCGACGGCAAGTGGGTTCTCCCCGGCCTGGTCGACGCCCACGTCCACTCGTGGGGCAACGCCGGTCCGGCCTTCCAGGAACGCCAGCTGCTGCAGACCGACGGCACGGCGCGCGCCATGCTCTACGCCGGCGTCACGGCCTTCCTCGATCTCTTCTCTCCGGAAGACTACATCTTCGAGCTCCGTAATACGCAGCGACGCAACGGCCTCCGGGCGGCCGACATCTACGCCGCCGGTCCCGTCCTCACGTGCCCCGACGGCCACGGCACCGAGTACGGCGTGCCCACCCGAACCGTGACCTCCCCCGACGATGCCCGCCAGACGGTCGATTCGCTCGCTGCCCGCGCCCCCGACGTGGTGAAGCTCGTCTACCACCCGTACCGCACCGAGCGCTTCCCCTCCATGGACCGGCCCACGATGAGGGCAATTGTCGACGCGGCGCACCGTCATGATCTCAAGACGGTTGTGCACGTGGAGAGCTGGAAAGGGACCCACGAAACGATCGCAGCGGGCGTAGACGCCATCACGCACACGCCGCCGGCGCCTCTCCCCGACTCCACCCTCTCGGCGATGCAGGCGCGCGGCACCGCCTGGATCCCCACGCTCGCCGTCCACACGGAGCTTTCTCACCTGCTCGAACACCCCGACCGCCTCCAAAACGATCTGCTCCGCGCCGTCGCGGACTCGTCCCTCCTTGCCGCCTACCGCGACACGTCCACCGTGCCGTCGTCCATCCGGGAGTGGATGGAACGGCAATCTGAACACCGCCCCCAGCGCCTCGACGCGGTCGGGTCGGCCGCCGCGGCCGGCCTTCCCCTCCTAGCCGGCACCGACGCTGGCAACCCGGGACTCTTTCAGGGCTACTCGCTCCACCGCGAACTCGTGCGGCTGACGCAGGCCGGCCTGTCGGAATGGGAGGCCCTCGCCGCAGCTACGACTCGGCCCGGCCGCTTCCTCGACGCCCCCATTGGCCTCCGCCCCGGCGACCGCGCCCACCTGCTCGTGCTCAATGCCTCCCCCCTCACAGACATTCGCCACACGCAGCACATCCACCGCGTGATCTCCCGCGGCCGCGTCGTGGATCGGTCCGCCGTGCAAGACGAGATCACGTCCGCAGTCCCCGACGTGCCCACCCCATAACCTCATCAGCGCCCCCTGCTCACCAATCCCCCGATTCCATGGATCGTATGTCTCGCTTCGCCACCGTCCTTGCCGTCGCCCTCGCCCTCCTCGCGTGCAGCTCCAGTTCCCCCGTCGCCCCCGCCGCCTCGGCCTCTCCCTCCGACACGCCCCCGGCGGACTCGCTCCTTCAGCGAGCAAAAGCCCTCATCGAGGAGGGCACGGACCACGGCGCGTTGGACTCGCTCAAACACGCCCGCACCCTTGCCGTGCAGGCCACCGGCCATGCCGATCGGCAAGCCCTCGCCCATTACTACACTGCCTTGGCCGGCTACCGCATCGCCAACCAGTTGCCCGAAGACGCCGAGGAGCGTCGGGAGACACACGTCGAAGACGCCATCAGTCACCTGAAACGCGCAATCGATGTGGACTCCACGATGGCCGACGCCTGGGCCCTGCTGGCCGGCAGCTACGGACAGATGATGGGCATGAACCCCATGCAGGGCATGACCCTGAGCTCCGACGCCGACGAGGCCCGGGCCCGCGCCAAAGAGCTGGCTCCCAACAACCCACGCGTCTGGATCATCGACGGCACGTCGGATTTCTTTACGCCCTCCATGTTTGGCGGCGACAAGGAACGTGCACTCAAGAAGTTTGAAAAAGCCGCCCGGCTGGCGGAACAGGAACCCATTGAGGATCCGCTTGCGCCCAGCTGGGGCCACGCCGAGGCCTACGCCTGGATTGGCCTCGCCCACATGGAGGCCGAGCGGTACGACGACGCCCGGTCCGCCTTCCAGACGGCCCTCGACCTCGACTCCGACTTCGGTTGGGTGCAGGAGGTCCTGCTGCCCCGGCTCAACGAACAGGCCGGCTAATCCCATCCCAATCCCGTCCACGCCCTCATGCCTTCGCGCCCACCGCCGTCCAGTATCCACCCGCCCTCTTCAACCCCGCACCTGCCCAAACCCACCATCACGGCACGGGGCGTGGCCCTCGCGGCCCTCTTTTGGGGACTCTACACCGTGCTCTACGCCCTCCTCATCGCCCGCGGCGAAGGCGTGCCGCTGGCGTGGGCCGTCCCCAGCCAGATCATTTCGAACGGCCTGCTGGCGCTCTACAGCGTGCCGATCTGGTGGCTTACGGTCCGCCGGATGGATCGCACGCACTGGGGCTGGGTGCTCGCCGTCCACGTCGTCCTGGCCCCCCTCTACGCCTGGATCGGGCTCGAAAGCCATCTCCTGTTCTACAACCAGGGCCTCGGGATTGACCTCCGCAACGCCCTCGCCGACCGCTACCAGTGGATTTTTCTCTCCAACGTGACGGTCTACGTCGTCCAGTTTGCCGTGTACCACCTGGTGCGATACGTGCAGCGGCTCCGGCAAAAAGAACAGCAGGCCACCGAGCTGTGGGCCCGCGCCCGAGAGCAAGAGCTGGCCGCCCTCAAGGCGCAGATCAATCCGCATTTCCTCTTCAACACGCTCAACTCCATCAGTGCCACGCTGAGGCGGGCCCCCGACCAGGCCCGCGAGATGATCGCCAAGCTGTCCGACCTCCTGCGCTATGCCCTCGACGGCACCGACCGCACGGCCGTGCCGCTCCGCGAGGAGGTCAACTTTGCCCGGCGCTATCTGACCCTGGAAGCCCACCGGTTTTCAGACCGGCTGAACACGGAGGTCGAGGTGTCGGCTCCCAACGATGCACTCGACACGCCCGTGCCGCCCATGATCCTACAGCCCCTCGTCGAAAACGCCCTTCGGCACGGCATTGCCCCGAGCGAAGACGGCGGCACGGTCGCGGTGACCGTCTCGATGGCCGGCGATCGCGTGCACGTGGGCGTGACCGACACCGGCGCGGGGTGCGACGACGATCCGCTTGCCACATCGGACGACGGGACGGGCCTTCCCAACACCAACGTTCGACTGAAACACACCTACGGCCCCGAGGCCGCCCTGCAAACCGCCCCGAACGATCCGTCGGGCCTCCGCGTCTGGTTCTCCATCCCTCACGATGCCGCTCCGTAACGCCCCCTGCCGGGACGCCTCGTCCTCTCCCTGCGTTTCTCCTCTCGGCCCACACGCCCTCCCACGATGCGCGCCCTCATCGTCGACGACGAACCGCCCGCCCGCGACCTGCTCCGCGAGTACCTCGACGCCGTCGATGCGATCGAGATCATCGGCGAGTGCGGCACCGGCCGGGAGGCGATCGAAGCCATCAACGAACAGGCCCCCGAGCTCGTCTTCCTCGACGTGCAGATGCCGGGCCTCGACGGCTTCGACGTACTGGAACGGATCGAGACGCTGCCCACCATCATCTTCTCCACCGCCTACGACGAGTACGCCCTCGAAGCCTTCGACGCCGGAGCGGTCGACTATCTGCTCAAACCCTACAGCCGGGCCCGCTTCCAGAAAGCCGTAGCGCGTGCCCTGGACCGCCACGACCGAACGGACGACGCGTACGTCGACCGGCTGACCACCCTTCTGCAAAAGGCCCGGGCCTCTGAGGACGAGACGCCGGATCGGATCTACGTGCGCCACGGCGACAAAATCATCCCAGTCGCCCCCGAGGACATTCGCTGGATCGAGGCGGCCGGCGACTACGCCAAGCTCCATACCGCCGAGAACACGTATCTTTCGTCGGCCGGCCTCGGTGAGCTGGTCGACCGGCTCGGCCCAAAGCAGTTTGCGCGGATCCACCGGTCGCACGCCATTTCCTTTGCGGCCGTCGACCACCTGCGCAGCGACGGCTCCGGCGGCTACCACGCCGTCCTGGACGACGGCACAAGGGTGCGCGTCAGTCGCTCCTACGCCCCCGACATCCGTGACCGCCTGGTCTGACGGTCCTTTCTACGCACGTCCCGTCTCCTTCTCAATAAAGGGCGCCAGGCGGACGTCCGGAACGTCCGCCAGCGTCGTGTCCCGAAACATCTCTTCGATGCGCTCCCGCTCGTCCGTCCAGTGCTCGTGCAGCGGACACGGTTCGGCCTCCCCACAGCCCGGCAGGCCCAGCACACACTCCTCGAAGAGGTCGTCTCCGTCGATGGCCACGACAATCTCGTGGAGCCGGATGGCATCCGGTGCCCGCGTCAACGCCACCCCGCCCCCCCGCCCTCGCTTCGAGGTAAGCAGGCCGATGTCGTTCAGCCGCTGAAGCACCTTCGTGAGAAATGAAAACCCAATGTCCAGGTCGTCACTCACGGTCTGAATCGACACGTACTCGCGGGTCGGGGAAGCCCCCTCCTCCTTCGCGTCGAGGGTCGCCAGGTACAACATGGCCCGAAGCCCGTACTCGCAACGTTTAGAGAGCAGCATAACTCAGTACTTCGTCAAGTTAATTCTTTGGGGGCCGAATCGAACTCAAAATCCCGAACATCCAGCACGTCATGTCGAGCACGGTCGAGACATCTTCCTGGCGA